>CACHQT010000042.1 GCA_902582105.1 uncultured Pelagibacteraceae bacterium | reverse complement strand
ATTGAATGAGTCAAAAGTACGAAAATCAAAAGATTTTAAAATAAAAAATATTATGAAAGTCAAAGTCGTATAAAGAATTAAAATTTTAAATGACTGTTTATAAGTTTCGGAAGTATCAAAAGTTATAAAATTAGTAAGTGATTTTTTTAAATTATTATCAAAAATATCAATAAGTAATATAATTGAAAATAAGAAGTATAAACCACCGATCCATTGAGTTGAGGATCTCCATATAATTAAACTTTGGTCCAAATGTTTGATGTTTTCAAAAATTGTAAAACCTGTCGATGTAAAGCCTGAAATTGCCTCAAAGTATGAGTCCAAAAATGAAATATTATAAATACTTAAATAAAAAGGTATTGATAAAATTAGTGGTAATAAAAAATATCCCAAAATAACAGTTAAGATTTTATGATAGATATTAATTTTGTAGATATCTTTTTTTTTAAATAAAAATATTAAACCAAGTAATAGTGAAGAAATTAAACAGTATAGATAACTATCTATGCTCAAATATAAATTGAAATAATAAGAATAAATAATATTAAAGAAAGATAGCAAAGAAATTAGTAATGAAAAAATGCCTAGATAAATTAAACTAAAATAGCTCATTTTGAATTAAATCGAACTAATACGAAACATATTTTCAACAAGTGTCAACTGATTTATTTTAGCGAGAAATACAACAACATCTTTTTTTTGAAAAACAAAATTTGATCTCGGTATAATTATTTCTTCATTTCTCAAAATTGCACCGATTCTAATTTCCTCCGGTAAGTTTGAATTTTTAAGTTCTTTATTTACTAACTCAGAAGTTTCAATAATTTCTGCTTCAATAACTTCATACTCTCCATTTAAGATACTATAAGCATTTTCAATGGATCCTTTATGTACGTGTTTAAGTATGCTTGACACAGTATTCATTCTTGGATCTATCAAATCATCAATTTTTAATGATGATTGTAACAGTGAATAATTTGGTTTATTAATTAATGCCATAGTTCTCTTATCTTTTGAAAATTTTTCAACAAGAACACTGACCATTAAATTATCTTCATCATCATTAGTTAAAGCAAGAACTGTCTCCACCTCGTTTAAATTTGCTTCAGATAAAACATCCTCATCTAAACCATTGCCATTAATAATTATTGAATTGTTTAATTCTTTTGCGATGATTTCAGCTCTATTTTTATCTTTTTCTATTATTTTAATTCTTGCATCTTCAAAAGATTTTTCAATATTTTTGGCTAAATTAAATCCAATGTTTCCACCTCCGATAATTAATATTTTGTTTGAAATTTTTTCATTATGACCAAATGCAGATAAAGTTTGTTGCATTTGTATAGAATTTATAATCACGTACGCTTTATCGTTTTCTTCAATTACATCATTTTTCTTCAAAATTATAAATTTTTCTTTTCTAATAACACCTAGAATATGTGCTTCTAATTTTGGAAACTTTTTAGTAAGTTCATTAAGCTTTATTTTAATTAACGGACAATTTTTATTGATGTTTATTTCTAGTAGTCTGATTTTATTGTCAGCAAACGGTATATTGTCTAGAGCTCCTGGAGCTTCAAGTTTTCTTTGGATAGATTTAGCAATTTCAAGCTCTGGTGAAATAATCACATCTATTGGCAAATTATCTTTACTATAAACTTTCGAAAACTTAGGATTTAGATAGTCTTGCGATCTAATTCTGGCAATTTTTTTTGATATTTTGAAAACTGTATAGGCAATTTGACAAATGAGCATGTTAATTTCATCATTTCTAGTAACTGCAATAATCATATCTGCATTGGCTGCGTCCGCCTTTTCTAAAATTGATGGATAGGTCGCTTTACCAACAATTCCCTTAACATCTAAAGAATCGTTAATTTTTTGAATATCTTCACTTGATTGATCAATAACTGTAATAGAGTGGTTTTGTTCACTCAATAATTTTGAAATAGTAAAACCAACCCTGCCAGCACCACAAATAATAATATTCATTTAATTTAAATCTTTTACGCCTAATCCTTTTAATTTTCTATGCAAAGCAGATCTTTCCATGCCAACAAATTCAGCAGTTTTAGATATATTTCCACCAAATTTTTTTAGTTGTGTTGTTAAATATTCTTTTTCGAAATTTTCTCTAGCTTCCTTCAGGGGAACAGATAATGAATTTTCGACTTTATAAAAATCATTATTAG
>CACHQT010000041.1 GCA_902582105.1 uncultured Pelagibacteraceae bacterium | reverse complement strand
TTTGATTATTTTTTTCTTTGATTTTTTTTTCATAAATTTTAGCTAATTAAGACTTATCAAGAAAATTTTAATAAATATAGTCTCTTGTATTAGGTGCAGTAGTTAAATCTTTTGTTAGTTGAAATTGGAATACAACCTGGTCTCCCCACTTAAATGTCATTTCACAAGAAGCCAAATAAAACTCCCACATTCTAAAAAACTTTCCATCAAACATTCCAATTATCTTTGATTTATTTTTTATACATTTTTCTTTCCAATTTCTTAATGTATGAGCGTAATGCATCCTTAACACTTCTAAATCGGATATAATTAAGCCCGATTTTTCAATTGGACCTGTTACTTCACTCATACTTGGAGTATATCCTCCCGGGAAAATATATTTTGAAATCCATGGCTGAGGATCTCTTGGTGAATTTACAGAACCTATAGTATGAATTAAGGCTAAACCATTATCTTTTAATAAATTGTCTACTTGTGTAAAGAAAGTTTTATAAAATTTTCTACCCACATGCTCAAACATGCCAACACTAACAACCCTATCAAACTTTTCTTTTAAGTTTCTATAGTCACAAAGTTTGAACTGAACTTGATTTTGTAAATTATACTCTTTGGCCTTTGCATTGGCGTATCTGTATTGATTTTCCGATAATGTAATGCCAGTGACTTCACACTTAGATTGTTTTGCAATTTCAATTGCTAGATGACCCCATCCACATCCAATGTCTAAAACTTTTTGATTAGATTTAATATTTAATTTTTTAATAATATGATCAATTTTATTTTGTTGAGCAATTTCCAAAGTATCATCATCATTTTTAAAATAACCACATGAGTATTGTCTCTTTGAATCAAGAAATAGTTCATAGAGATTGTCCGATATATCATAATGATGAGCAACATTTTCCTTTGATCTTTTTGCAAAATTAAAATTAGTTATGTATCTGAATGTCCCTTTTATTTTTTTTAGAATATATCCAAATGAATTTATTTCACCTCTGCCTATATTTTGGAAAGCTAATTCTAAAAACTCAGATATAGAACCATTTTCTATAACTAGAGAACCATCCGTATAAGCCTCACCAAAATATAAATCCGGATTAATTAAAAGTTTATAATGAAGATTTTTATTAAGCAGTTTTACAGTTAATGGTTTTGATTTATCAGGACTTCCAATTATATATTTTTTTGAATTTGCATCAATCAAAACAAATCCACCTTTTTTAAATAAATTATTTAAAAAACTAACTAATCGCATTTTATCTGCTTCTAATTTCTTTAATTAAAATCTAGTTTTTTTAAATCTTCAAGTAGTTTTTTTTCTTCTTTTTCATTTAAAACACTTAGTGGAGGTAATATATTTTTATAAAATTGGTTTTTTTTGGCTAAATATGTGTGTAAACCTGAAATTAAATTGAATTGATCAAACACTTTTCTTACATTGCATAGTTTTTCATTTTCTATTTGTTTTTTTTTATCCATAAAATCATCATATACTCTCCTAGATAATTTTGCAGTTACGTTGCAAGTTGCCGTGATGATGCCTGAGCAGCCTTTTTCTAATCCACTCAATAACTTTAATTCAGATCCAGGTAAAATTGAAAAATTATCTATTTTTAAAGTTTGATATAAATTATATGAACTATCTTTTATACCAACTATTTGTTTTGGGAATTTATTGACTAAATTTTCTACGCAATCAACACTAAATTTATAACCACACAATTTTTCAAAATTATAAAGAACAATTTTACAATTTTGTATTCTTTCAATTATTCTTTTGTAAAACTCAATAACCTCTTTGTCACCATACTTGTAGTAAGCTGGTGGCATAATTAGAAATTTATCGAATCCTAATGAACAAGAAATTTCCATAAAATTAATTGTTTCTGTTAGCGAATTCAGTCCTGTGCCTATTAAAAAGTTTTTCTTATATTTGCTAACAGAAAGTTTGTTTAACAGATCAATTTTTTCACTTATAGAAATTAATTGCGCTTGACCCGTACTGCCAAAAATAGCAACACCATGACAACCTTGATCGATCAAGCTTTCCGAGTGTTTAATTGTTTTATCAACATTTAAACTTAAATTTTCGTCTAAAATAGACATTCCAGCGGCGTAAATTCCCCTTATTTGTGACATGATGATATTATTATTTCCTAAATAATACTTATAATAATTAAATTTTATATAAAAATTTTTATAAACTATGAAAACTGCAGTTTTGTTAAGCTATACTGGATTAGGATCTAATTTACTTCACTTATCTTATTGTCA
>CACHQT010000040.1 GCA_902582105.1 uncultured Pelagibacteraceae bacterium | reverse complement strand
CTGTCTCTAAGTTTTTTTTTTTCTTTTTTTGAAGTTTTCCTATCAATTTTATAATCTTTATTAAAGATACGATAAGACTCTTCGTACCATTGGCTAGATAAATAGTTGTAACCCAATGTATTAGCATATCTTTTTGCTTCGGAAGTCAAACCAATTTTGTAATGTATTTCAACTAATCTATGTAGCGCTTCCTCGATATATATAGTTGTATCATAGTCATCAATTATAATTTTTAATCTGTTTATTGCTGCTATCCATTTTTCTCTCTTTATATAATGTCTAGCTATATACATTTCTTTTGCAGCCAATAAATCATTAATCAAATCAAGTTTGTATTTTGCATCAATTGCAAAGTCGGTAAGAGGGAATTTCTTGATTACTAAATTAAACTTAACTTTTGCATCCAAAAGCGGTTTTAAATCTTTTTTTTCATCAACTATACTTTCATAGTGGCACATTGCTAAAAGATAATATGCGTAATCTAAATTAGGGTCCTTAGGATATTTATTTATAAATCTTTCTAATTCCTCTGCTGCACTACTATAGTATGCTTGAGCATAATAACCATAAGATGCCATTAAAACAGCTTTAGCCGCCCACTCAGATTGTGGGTATAAAAGTTCCGCTTCATTAAATTTTTTTGCAGCATAGTAAACATCGCCTTTTTCTAACGCATCCATGCCCTCTCTGTATGCGGCCATCATTTGAAGATCCAAATCGTCGTCTTTTATTACTGATTCAACTTTTTCTGGAGGGCCCGCACATGATTGTAATAATAGAAATATAACTAAAAGTTTCTTAAAACAGTCCATTAAAAAGTTTTAGCAGATTTTTATAAAAAATCTAAACCTTTAAGCTATTGATTTTAGATATCTTTTATTGATAAATGAATGAGGAATTTTATTTTCTCTAACTTCTATTATTGAAAAGTTAGTATTAAGCTCAAAAACTTTCCTTAACAATTGATTTGTAAGTTTATGCCCACCTTGAGAACATGTTAATTTTCCAATAATTTTATAACCTGATAAATACAAGTCTCCCATGCAGTCCAGAATTTTATGATTTACGAACTCTAGCTTGTTTCTTAAACCGCCTTTATTAATAATTTTTTCATCTTTAACTACAATTGCATTTTCTAACGAACCACCTTGTGCTAAATTCATTTTCTTTAATTTGTCTATATCCTCAAATAAACAAAAAGTTCTTGAATTAAAAATACTTGAAAGATCATCTTCATAAACTTTCACTAAATTTCTCTGTGTGCCAATTAAGGGATTATTATATTTAATTTCAAAATCTATATCTAAGCTTAGTTTACTTGGTTCTATTGAAATAGTTTTGTTTCCATCTTTTAAATTAATTTCTTTCTCAATCTTAATAACTTTAATAGGTAGGTTGCTAGTTTCTAATCCTGTTTTAGTTATTGCTTCAACATAAAGTTTTGCCGAACCATCCAAAATCGGAAGTTCATCCCCGTCTACTTCTACTAATGCATTATCAACTCCAGCACCATAAAGAGCGCCCATCAAGTGTTCTATTGTAGAAATTTTAACACCATAATCATTTGCAATAGTTGTGCAAAAAATTGCACTACTAACATTAAAAATTCCTGGAATTACTATATTATTTTTTTTTAAATCAGTTCTTTTAAAAACTATCCCAGTGTTAGGTTCGGATGGTTTAATTTCCATATGTATTACTTTTCCCGAATGGAGAGCAACACCCTCAAAACTTATTACTCTTTTAATTGTTTTTTGGTTCAAAACTGACATCGTGAACTTATAAAAGTTATAGGAAAAAATTAAAAAACAACAAATGTTACAAGAAAATACAGTTTTTTACTCAAAAATGTAAAAAAGTTTCTCAAAAAAACCTTTTTTTTCAATTTTTTTTGGTACCATTACAACTTCTTGTTTATTAAAACCATTATTAATTTGGCGACCAATCTGACAAATATTTTTTTCATCCCTATTATCAACAGTCAATTTTGCATAATTAGAACAGATTATTTTGTCAATACTGATGTGAAAATTATTAAATAAAACTTCTATTTTCTTAATTAAATTTTTAGGAAAGCAAATAAATTCAATTTCTGTAGAAATTTTATTACAATTAATATCTTTAGGTATAAAAGTATAATCCAATTCATTAATAACATACTTTTTTACAATTATATGAACAATATCTAAATCAGGGTAAGCTCTAACAATTTGTTGTTTTGCATCTCGAATAAGGTGTGTAATATCTTTATTCTGAATTTTTTTATTATCAAGTTTTTTCATTAAAGAAATAGAAATAGACACGGTTTCAGGTGTATCTATTATTAAAAAGATATTATTTAGAAATGAGTTAGTTTTTTTTTCTA
>CACHQT010000039.1 GCA_902582105.1 uncultured Pelagibacteraceae bacterium | reverse complement strand
AGTTCAAAAAAGCCATTAAATTTGAAGCCAAATATTTCTACTTTTTTTTATTTATGTATAGGCTTAGGTATTTTTGGTTTAGGAGAAGGTTTATTAATTATTTCTTACACTGGCGCATCTCCATGGAGTGTTTTAGCTCAAGGAATTTCTTTAAATATTGGTTTTTCCATAGGATTAGTTACATTTTTTGTTAGCCTTTTTGCATTATCTCTATGGATGTTTTTAGACCAAAAACCTGGAATAGGTACTATTTTTAATATTATTATAATTGCAGCAATGATTGATTTATCAATTGCATTTGTGCAAACCCCACAAAGTTATATTGGTCAACTGATAATGGCAATTGTAGCTGTTTTATTGGTCGGTTTAGGTAGCGGAATATATCTAATAGCAAATTTAGGACCCGGTCCAAGAGATGGTTTAATGACAGGAATACAAAGAAAAACAAATCTTCCAATTGCAGTAGTTAGAGCATTTCTTGAAATTACAGTTGTTTCAATAGGATGGTATTTGGGTGGAACTGTTGGGATAGGAACTTTACTATTTGCTTTTGGAATAGGACCAGCAGTTGCTTTAGGCTTATTTTTAGTTGCAAAAACTTTCTCTTAATAAGTGATACTTACAACCGTTTGAATAAAGTAAAATCGAATCATGTGGTTTGTTAGAATAAGACTACATAGATTTGTAAGATTAACTTTTAGACCACCATGAAAAAAGAAAAAATTATCTAGGCTGCAGTTCCTGACTTTTCACTTTTTTTTCTTTCGTGGGGATCTAGTATAGATTTTCTTAGTCTACAAGATTTTGGAGTAATTTCTAAAGCTTCATCAGTATTTAGCATGCTTAGTTGTTCAGCAATTGACATTTTTCGAACTGGAGTTAAAACAACATTTTCGTCTGTTCCTTGAGTTCTCATATTTGTAAGTTTTTTACCTTTCATAACATTAATTATCATGTCCCCTGGTTTTGGAGCTAGACCAACAATCATCCCAGTATAAACTGGATCATTATGAGTAATAAACATTTCACCTCTGGCCTGTAAATTAAATATTGCAAAAGCTACAGCCTTACCTTGTTCCATTGAAATTAATGCACCATTTCTTCTTCCTTCCATATCACCTTCAAATTTTCCATAAGAATGAAATATTCTATTTATTACACCGTTTCCTTTTGTTAAAGTGAGATATATACTCGTATAGCCCATTAATCCTCTTGTAGGAGCGTGAAAAACTAATCTTTTTTTATTTTTTCCTGTATCTTTTAGATCAATTAATTTACCTTTTCTTCTATTCATTGAATCTATAACTTTAGAAGAAAACTCTTCATCTAAATCCATAGTTATTTCTTCTATAGGCTCCAACTTATTCCCATCATTATCTTTTTGAAATAAAACTTTTGGTGGACTCACAGTCATTTCAAAACCTTCACGCCTCATCTGAGTTAATAAAATTTCAAGCATTAATTCACCACGCCCACTAATTTTAAAAGCGTCATTTTTCTCATTTTCAGAGAAACTGATTCCTACATTATTTTGAGCTTCTAAAATTAATCTATCTCTAATTTGAGTACTTGTTAATTTTTTACCTTCAGTTCCTGCAAGTGGAGAACTATTAACAGTTATAGTAATAGACATTGTTGGTGGATCTATCGGAGTTGCTGGTATTGGTTTGTCAACCTCTAAGTCACAAATCGTATCAGCAACGTTTGCATTTTCTAGTCCTGCTACAACAACAATATCTCCTGCCTCTCCCACATCAATAGGAACTTTCTTTGTACCTTCGTATCTAAATATTTTAGTTAATTTACCCTCGTCAACTTTTTCTCCTTTAAGATTTATAGCTTTTATTTTTTGGTTAGCTCTAGCTGTTCCTTGTGATATTCTTCCAACCAAACTTCTTCCCAAAAAACTATCTGCATATAAAAGAGTAGACAACATTGCAAAAGGCCTTGTCTTATCGAGCTCTGCTGGCTTTACTTGCTCAATAATTAAATCTAATAATGGATGAAGATTTTTTTTTGAGCCATCCAATTCTTTACAAGCCCATCCCGATCTTCCACTTGCATACAAAACTGGAAAGTCTAATTGTTCTTCATTAGCATTTAAACTAACAAATAAATCAAAAGTCTCATCTAAAACCTGATCAGCTCTTTGATCTGATTTATCAAGTTTGTTAATAACAACAATCGGCTTAAGTCCCTGCTTAAGCGCTTTAGCTAATACAAATTTTGTTTGCGGCATAACTCCTTCGGCTGAATCGATAAGTAACAAGGCTCCATCCGCCATACTTAAAACACGCTCAACTTCTGCCGCAAAATCTCTATGACCAGGTGTATCAATAATATTAATTCTAGAGTCCCTCCAATTGATAGAAGCAGGTTTCGCAAGAATTGTAATTCCTCTTTCTTTCTCTAGTTCTCCAGAGTCCATAAGTCTTTCATCGACAATTTCATTTTCTCTAAATGAACCACATTGC
>CACHQT010000038.1 GCA_902582105.1 uncultured Pelagibacteraceae bacterium | reverse complement strand
ATATATGGTCGATTGGTATCAGTTCCAGGGAATGCTAAGATGGTCCTTAATATTGTTTTTTATGTTTTTGAAAGCTGGGCTTATTATGGCTTTTTTTATGCATTTATTTTGGGAGAGGTATGCACTGGTAAATGTTCTTTTATGGCCAATGACAGCAATTGCGTGTTTTATATTTCTTATGGTTGCTGAGTTTGAATACACTCTCTTTACTAGAATTTTTTATTTTGCAGTAGGAGGATAAGATTAATGGATGGATATTCTATACTCGCTGGATTTTTATTATTTTTTCTTTTATTCATATACATAACTTGGTTTGGTTTTTCTATAAAAGTTGAGAATGAAAAAGAACAAGGAAAAGAAATAAAAATAAATCCCTACGATAATTTGCCGATACATAGAAAACTTATCGATAAAAAAAATAGTAAAGTCGAAATATTTGATTTAGGTAATCATATACTTATTATTGGAATGATCTTATTGGTAGTATTTGTTTCAATAAATGTGGATTAACCTTGTCTAGCGATACCTTAAAAAATCAAACTTCTTCATTTAACTTAATAAGTTATTTTAAATCATTAATTTTGTTAATGAAACCAAGAGTAATGTCTCTTGTTATATTTACTTGCGCAGTTGGCTTATTAACATCTCCACAAACCATTCCTTTATTTGACGCCATGATAAGTATTTTCTTTGTTACCATTGGTGCAGGTGCAGCAGGTGTATTGAACATGTGGTATGAAGCAGATCTTGATAAACTAATGACAAGAACTTGTCTTAGACCAATTCCAACGGGAAAAATTAATAAGGAACATGCCTTAATTTATGGAATAGTTTTATCAATTATTTCTATTTATGGACTTTATTATTTCTCTAATTTCTTATCTGCATTTTTGTTATTCATAACAATTTCTTTTTATCTTTTTGTTTATACAATTTGGCTAAAGAGAAAAACTCCACAAAATATCGTAATTGGAGGAGCCGCTGGCGCTTTGCCACCTGTTATTGGATGGACTATTGCGACCAATATTTTAACTCTTGAACCAATTACATTTTTTTTAATAATATTTTATTGGACGCCATCACATTTTTGGGCCTTGAGTCTTTACAAGGCTGAGGATTATGCAAAAGCCAAAATTCCAATGCTTCCTATTACGAATGGAATTGAAGAAACGAAGAAAAAGATTTTTGTTTATTCTTTGTTTATGCTCCCAATAGTTGTAGTGCCATATATTATAGGTTTTACAGGCGAAGTTTTTCTTATTATTTCTTTGCTGCTTACGTTTTATTATAATTATATTTGTTATGATTTATATAAATTCAAAAAAAATGAATTCGTTTTAAAAAAAGCAAAAAAAGTCTTTGGATATTCGATTATATATTTATTTTTAATCTTTGTATTGTTCTTAGTAGATAATTTAATTTAAAGATTGCGCCCCAAAAAAATTTTGCTAGAGTGTTTTTGAATAACCTAGATGAAATATATAAGCACAAGAGGCAAAGAAAAAGAATACAGTTTTGGAGAAGTTTTTTTAAAAGGACTTGCTGACGATGGAGGTCTTTATGTGCCAAAATCATTAAAAACATATAGCAAAGAAGAATTATTAAAGCTCAAAAATTTAAATTATAATGAATTATCTTCTGAAATAATAAGTCAATTTTCAGCAGATTTTATATCAAGAGAAGAACTTTCATCTTTAATTAAAAAATCATATTCAACATTTAGAGAAAAAGAAGTTGTTAAAATTTCAAATGTTGGAGATATGAAATTATTAGAATTATTTCACGGACCAACATTAGCATTTAAAGATGTTGCAATGCAATTTATTGGGAATTTGTATGAATATTATTTGAAGAAAAATGACAAAAAAATAAACATAGTAGTTGCAACTTCTGGCGATACTGGAGCAGCAGCTATAGATGCAATTAAAGGAAAATCTAACTTAAATATATTTGTTTTACATCCAAACAACAAAATTTCTTCTGTTCAAAGAAAAATAATGACAACTGTTGAAGAAAATAATGTTTTTAATATTGCAATTGATGGAAACTTTGATGATTGTCAAAATATCGTAAAACAAATGTTTTCTGATCTAGAGTTTTCAAAATCTATAAATATGTCAGGTGTGAACTCAATTAACTGGGCAAGAATTATTGCTCAAGCTGTGTATTATTTTTACTCATATTTTAAATTAGGAAAAGAAACTACTTCATTTTCTGTTCCAACTGGAAACTTTGGTGATGTTTTTGCAGGTTATCTTGCAAAGAAAATGGGATTGCCAATTGATAAATTAATTGTTGCAACAAACGAAAATGATATTTTGCATAGAGCAATTTCAAAAGGAGATTATGTTTCAAAAGAAGTTAAAGAAACATTGTCACCGAGCATGGATATTCAATTAGCAAGTAACTTTGAAAGGTTAATTTACTATGTAAATAATTCTGACTCTGAAAAAACAGCAGAAATTATGAAAAAAGTTAAGCAAAATTCTTATCAAATTGAAAAGAACAATTTAGATGTAATTCAAAAGGATTTTTTATCTGAAAGTTGTAATGAACAAGAAACTTTAAATATTATTAAAAAAAATTATGAAGAAAATAATATAATATTAGATCCGCATACAGCTGTTGGAGTAGGGGTTGCAAAAAAACTATCTTTTAATGATTGTGTTGTTTTATCAACAGCACACCCATGTAAATTTCCAGATGCTACAAATAATGCAATAAATAAGCACGAAAAATTACCCAAGGAACTTCAGTACGTGCTAAATAAAGATGAAAATTTTCAAGTATTAAAAAACAATACAGAGGATGTAAAAAACTTTATTAAAAGCAAAATTTAGAGGTTTGTGTTTAAAAAAATTATAATCATTTTTTTTATTGGAATTTTAAACATCAATAACAGTGCCTTTTCTGATGATAAAATTTTAAAATC
>CACHQT010000037.1 GCA_902582105.1 uncultured Pelagibacteraceae bacterium | reverse complement strand
AATATATTTTTTTAAAAAAATTTTTAATTTGCTTACATACATAGATAATTTCCTTCTTTGTGTGTTCTTCTGATATTGGCAAACTTAGTATCTTTTTACCTAGATTTTTTGAATTTCTTAATTTTTGTTTATAATTAAAAAATTGTAGTTCATTTAGCATATATGGGTAATGTACCATTGTTGAGATTCTTTTTTTTGTAGAAAGTTTTGTAATTTGTTTCTAACATTTGTTCTAATTACGAATTGATGATAACAAGATTTGTAACCTTTTTTTAATTTAAATAACTGAAGCTCACCTATGACTTTTAAATTTTTAAAATAAATATCTGCAATATCAATTCTTTTTTTTAACGCCTTATTATAATTTCTTAACTTTATTCTTAAAATAGCAGCTTGAATGCTATCTAATCTTGAATTAAAACCTGAGAACTTATGATCATATTTCTTTAAAGAACCGTGATTTCTAGCTCTTAATATATACTCAAAATATTTTTTATTATTTGTTACAATAGCACCTCCATCACCAAAGCAACCGATATTTTTCCCTGGAAAAAAACTAAAAGTTCCAATGTTACCAAACGTCCCAACATGCTTATTATTTATAGTTGAGCCGTGAGCCTGTGCGCAGTCTTCAATAATTTTAATATTTTTAGTATTAATTATTTTTTTGATTTGAATCATGTTAGAGGGGTTGCCATATAAATGAACGGGAAGAATTAATTTAGTTTTCTTAGAAATTTTTTTTTTTAAATCATTTAAATCTATAGAATAATCTTCTAAATTTATATCGCAGAAAATAACTTTTAGACCAGCATTTGCCGCTGCTTCAGCTGTAGAAATCCACGTATTAACAGGGATTATAGCTTCGCTTCCCTTTTTTAAATTTAATGCTTTTATTGATAAATACAACGCATCTGTACCATTTCCAACTGTTACACAATATTTTGAACCTACAAATTTAGAAAATTCTTTTTCAAAATTTTCAACCTCAGAACCTCCAATAAAATGATTATTTTTAATTAAAAAATTAATCTTTTTAAATATTTTTTTTTTTTCAGGAGCAAGTTTAAATAAATTAGTAAATTGTATTTGCATGCTACTTTAAATATTTACTCCATTTAGGCTTGTAATTATTAATACCTATAGATTCATTTACTATATATTTTGCTACTTCTATTTCATTAAATAATTTAAAATATTTTCTTTGGCCGTTTCTTGCAACAAGTCTTCTCATTTTATCATTTCTTTTATAAAAATTTAATTTTTCGGATAGATCATTTTTGTCATGATAAAAAATAATTTCTTTATTGTTAAAAAAATGATTAAACTTTTTTTTATAATCAATAAAAGTCAATAAACCATTTCCTATTAAGGACCCTATTCTATTACTAGATGAATATTTTTTTGGCCTACCCCTGTTAATGTTAACAGCCATAGATGATCTTGATATTGCAGAATAAAAACTTTCAGACCAAATCGGATTACGTTCATTATATCCATATATATCAAACTTTAAATTTTTATTAAGTTCAATTAACTGTTTTACAAATATCTCTCTTTCATCTTTTTTTCCAGACTTAATGGTTCCCCTGTTAACACCATGACTCATTGCAAAAAAAACATCATGTGTGTAATCATCTTGATTATATATATTTAATTTTTCAATATTTTTATCGACTGGGGTGGGCAAGAAATGATATCTAATAGATTTTATCTTTTTGCTAACGTCATCAGGATGTGTAGATATAAAAAAATTGTCTAGGTAATTAAAATTTGTTTTAAGATTTAAGTAATTTTTTTCAAAATCAGGACCGTTTAGAGTTAAATTATCTTCATACCATTGAGAAAAAATTGTATGCTTGCTTATATTTTTTATCTGAGAAAATGTTTCATCATTAATCGTATTCACGTGTCCCAGTAAAATTATATCAGGTCTATAATATAAAGATTTTTCTAAAAAAATACGATTAAGTACTTTTTTTGCATTAATTTTAGAATTATAGCTTAAAACATCTCTATCGCTTATTCCTTCGACGTCATGTCCTAATCTAATTAGTCCATTTTCAATTTTTTTTCCTGTTGAAATAAAATAAATTCTACCTCCAATTTTTTCAGCACGATTAAATACATGTAAAATTTTTAATTTCGAATTTTTGTTAATATAAAATTTTTTAAATGATTTAAGTGCATTTTCTCTGTGTTTATCAATTGTTAAAATATTCTTTCTAATTAAGTGTAATGGTTTTTTAAATGATATTTTCTGAATACTTTTTAATAATTTTTTATTTTTAATTAAATTATTTATTTCGTTATAAATGGCTGAGGAAGTAACATTTTTTAAAAAAATTGGGTTTTCAATCGTTTCGGGTAAGCCACCTTTTTTGGATATTATTACGGCATTACCACGTGAACCAGCTTCCAATGAAGATCTTCCAAACGGTTCCTCCCATAGTGAAGGAACAACAGTAATACTAGATTTATTATATAAAGCTAAAACTTTATCTTGAGGTATCCATCCAGTATAAATCAATCTTATATGTTTAAATGAATATTTTTCCCTTGGTTCATCTCCAATTATTATAGCTTCCCATTTTTTATGCTTGTTTAAAATTTTTATTATAGCTCTTGCAAATTTATCAAAACCTTTTGCGGCATTTAGTTTACCTGAAAAAATAATCAGATTCTTTTTTTTAGGTAAATTATTAATTTTGTCAATGCTAGGATAAATTGTTTTAAAGTTAGTATAAAAATTTTTATCAATTCCTGAAAAGAATTTTTCCTCCACCCACGAACTAACAAAATAAATTTTATAACATATTTTAAGAAGATGTTTTCTTTCTTCAATAGTATTTGAGCCTCTAAGATTTAAAGGATCATTATGTATAATTAGAATATAATTTGTATTTAAATATTTTTCTGAAATTGATAATAAATATGATGGTCTATTGTGAATTTCGACAACAGATG
>CACHQT010000036.1 GCA_902582105.1 uncultured Pelagibacteraceae bacterium | reverse complement strand
TAGAAAAAAAAGATACTGCTGCCGGAGCAAGTGGAATAGCTTGTGGAGTTGTAAGAAACAATTATTTTCAACCCGCAATGAGAGAATTAATGGCTCATTCGGTAAGTGTTTGGGAGAGTGATCCAAAAGCTTTTAAATATAATGCCGTAGGATATATGCAAATTTCACCTGAAATTATGCATAAAGATGTAGCTAGTATTTATGAACAACAAAAAGCTATAGGTTATGATTCAGTTTTTATTGAAGGTGAAAAAGACTGCTCAAAGTACATGAAAGGAATTTTTGATGATTGGCAAGCAAAAGGGATTACATCTGTACTTCATGAAAAAAAAGGTGGATACGCTTTTAATAAAGACTCAATTAAAGCTTTAGAAAGTAAAGCAAACTCAAACGGGGTAAATGTACACAAAGGTGTTAAGGTAACAGGTTTCAAAAGAGGAAGTAATAGTAATGCAGTTACTGGAGTGGTAACTGATAAAGGTACTATAGAGTGTGACCAAGTTGTTGTCGGTGCAGGTCCGTGGGTTAGAGATTTTTGGAATATGTTAGAACTTCCAAAAACTGCAGAAATTAAAGGACAAGATGGAAAAACACATGAAGTTGATATGTGGAAATATTGGTTTTTACAAGAAGGTGTTTTGGGAGTAGAAGCTGACTACTTAAGAACTAATGATGGTAAGCAACCGCCAGTGATTCATGTAGATACTGATGCTCCTTTATATTCGGATAAAGATAAGAAATTAATTACTGATAAATTATGGGGCATTTACTACAAACCTGATATTGAAGGTTTGGGTGTGCAAGGTGGTACCTCGCCCTATATAGTTCAAAAACATTTTGATAAAGTAAATGTTGATCCTTATGGTTTAGAGTCCCCGGAATATCAAACAACAAACGAGTTTGCTGAAATGTGGTCATCTGCTTTAGCTCATTGTCAAAAAAGGTTTGAAGGTAAATCTAATTTATATAGAAAAGGTCCTTCAGGTGGACTTGGATGTTTAACACCGGACTCATTTCCAATTTTTGATAGATTTTTTGAAAATGTATACATGATAGCTGACGCAAATCATGGTTACAAAATGATTGGTGTTGGACACTTAGTAGCGCAAGAAATTTTAGGTCAAGAGAGTAACTTATTAAAACCATTTAGATTCAATCGATACGCGAAAGGGGAACTTCACCCCACTTCGAACAGTCCGTTTCCTTGGAGTTAGTTTATCTAAGTAGACAGAAGTTTTTTTTTCAGTTACCTTTTTATTCTTAAAATAGTTAAGAGGGAAATATGACAGATCTAGAAAAACATGTAAACCAACCAGGAAGAGACAAACTAGTAAAAAAAGTTAGGGAAAAAATTAACGAATTAGGAATTACATACATTTATTACCAATTTATATCTGTAACAGGACGTGTTGTTGGTAAAGGAATTCCCGCAGACCATTGGGAAAGAACGGCGGAAAAAGGCTTTCAATTAGTTTATGGATCTACTGCCAACTTATTTGTAGACAGACACAAAAATTATATCGGTTACGGTCCTGAAGCTATGGAGCTTGTTGGTATACCTGACCCAGAAACTTTCTGTCAATTACCTTGGGACAAAAGAATTGGAAGAGTTTTTGTAACATGTTTTAGAAATAGAGAAGAAAGAGAAAATCCAGGTGGTCATTTAACTTCTGATTGCAGAGGTAATTTGAGAATTTTTATGGATGAATTTCAGAAAAAACATGGCTTAGAATTAAGAGTTGGAACAGAACCTGAAATGATGTGGTTGACAAAAAATGCTGATGGAACCCCTACTGGAGAAGGTTTTTCTAAACCATATTGCTATCACATTGATCAATTTGAGTCATTGAGACCTGTGTTTATGAAGGTAATTGAATACGCTTCAGCTATGGGTTTAGATATGATCCAAGGTGACCATGAAGATGCTCCAGGACAATTAGAATTAAACTGGACTTACGATAACGTTTTAAGGAACGCTGATAGACTTTCTACTTACAGACAAATTTGTGCTCAAGTAGCAAGAGAACACAATTTAATAGCATGCTTTATGACTAAACCGTTTATGGGTGTATCTGCAAGTGGTTGCCACACAAATATGTCTTTATGGAAAGGTGGGAAAGTTGTAACAAATAAATTGGGTAATAAAAAATTACCCGGAGTTGAGGAAGTTTTTGGTTATGTTCAGGGAGGTACAAATACTTTTATGCCTGATACTAAAGATATGCAAATGCCAGGTAAAGTTGGTTTGCAGTCCATTGCTGGAATAATGGAACACTTGCCTGCTTTAACAGCTTTAGGATCTTCAACTGTCAATTCTTACAGAAGACTTTGGGATCAGGGTTTTTGGGCTCCAGTTTATGCTGATTGGGGATATCAAAACAGAACTTGTGGTTTAAGAGTTTCTGCTCCAGGAAGATTTGAGTATAGATCTGTAGACTCTATGCATAACCCGTATCTATTGGGTGCAGCTTTATTAAAAGCTTGTGACCACGGTATTTCAAAAAATCTAAAACCATCTAAGCCAGAATCTAGAAGTATGTATGAAGCTAAAAAAGCTGGTAAAGATGTTAAGAAACTTCCATTAAGTCTAGGTGAAGCTTTAGATAGATTAGCAGAGGATGAAGTTATTAAATCTGCAATGCCAGACGAAATGTATAAAGTTTTCCATTGGTACAAAAATGATGAATGGGAAAAATTCTTAGGTGCTACCACGCAATGGGATCTTGATACATATTTAGATTGTTTGCCATAATAAAAAAAAGGAAATATATGTGTGGAATAGCAGGGTTAATTCATAGAGGAAAAACTTCAAACGTAGGCAAAGAACTACAAGATATGCTTCAGGCTTTAAAACATAGAGGGCCTGACTCTACAGGATATGCACTTTACGCGAATAATGATGGTCAAAATTTTATAATGAGATTTAAAGTTGGTGAAAATGTTGGAGAAGGTAGTACTTCAGTAAATGA
>CACHQT010000035.1 GCA_902582105.1 uncultured Pelagibacteraceae bacterium | reverse complement strand
CATAAACGAAAACAAAATCAAGTACTATTTATTTCAAAAAAAACTAATAGAGATAAAGATATCTTAAATCTTATTAGTAATTTTTTAGTTGAAAAAAATAGTTTTGTTTTTGAATCAGTAGAAAAAGGAGTTATTAAAGGAAGATATACTATATTTGGAAAAAACCCTGATAAAATTTGGGAGTTTAATAAAAATAAGGCTTATAAAATAAATAGTATTAACAAAAGAATAATCATTAAAGGTAATCCTGAAAAAATATTGGAGGATTTGATTGAAAATTTTAAATTTAAAACTCCTAAAAATTTACCTCCAATTTGCTCCTTATTATCAGGTTATTTTTCATACGATGTAATTAGATATATCGAAAAAATTCCAAATACTTGTAAGGACGACTTAAAACTGCCTGATGTCAGAATAATGAGGCCTAAGGTATTAATCATACACGATAATGTTAAAAAAAAGATTTTTTATATTATTAATGTTTTTAAGGATGAAAAGATCAAAAACTATAAAAAAAAATATGAAGAAATTAAAAATGAACTAATAAGTTTAAGTTTTCTATCACAACTTAAAAATAGAGAAAATATTTTAAGAAAGACTAAAAAAAATATTATTAAGTCTAATACTTCAAAAAACAAATTTATTAATATGGTTAAAAAGGCGAAAAAATACATTAAAATTGGTGATATTTTTCAAGTCGTTTTAAGTCAGAGATTTGAGACTAAACTTACAAAAAAACCTTTAGATATTTATAAAAAATTAAGAGTTACCAACCCCTCGCCATTTATGTATTTTTTCAATTTCCACGATTTTCAAATTATAGGTGCAAGTCCAGAAATATTAGTCAGGTTAAGAGATAATAAAATTACTATAAGACCTATTGCTGGAACGCGCCCAAGAGGAAAAGATAAAAATCAAGATAAATTTTATATGAAAGATTTGCTTAATGATAAAAAAGAGCTTGCTGAACATTTAATGCTTTTAGATTTAGGAAGAAATGATGTTGGCAAAGTTTCAAAAATTAATACGGTTAAAGTAACTGAGAAATTTAATATAGAAAAATATTCTCATGTTATGCATATAGTTTCTAATGTCGTTGGAATTTTTAATAGAAAATACTCTAAATTTAAATCCTTATTAGCCGGATTTCCAGCTGGTACTGTTTCCGGTGCACCAAAAATTAGAGCTATGGAAATCATAGATGAGTTAGAGTCTTCAAGCAGGAAAGTTTATGCTGGTGGAATTGGTTATTTTTCTGCTAATGGTGAATTTGATACATGTATTGCTTTAAGAACCGCCTTAGCAAAAAATAATAAATTTTATGTACAGGCAGGTGCTGGAATTGTGGCCGATAGCAAACCTATAAAAGAATATGAGGAAACTGTAAATAAAGCTAAAGCTTTGTTAAGTTCGATAAAATAATGAAAATTTTGTTAATAGACAATTATGATAGTTTTACTTTCAATTTATACCATTATATTTCATCATTAAAAATCAAAGTTGACGTAGTTAGAAATGACAAAATAACGAGTAAAGAAATTATTAAAAAGAATTACCAAAAAATAGTTATATCTCCTGGTCCTGGTAATCCAAACCAATCAGGAAACTGTATTGAAATCGTTAAATCTTTATATAAAAAAATACCAATTTTAGGAGTTTGTTTGGGACACCAAATAATTGGTCAAGTTTTTGGTTCAAAAATAATTCAAGCAAAAAAACTTATGCATGGAAAGACCAGTAAAATTATATCAAAAAGAATAGGTGTGCTTAAAAATCTACCAAATAAATTTGAGGCAACGAGATATCATAGTTTAATAATTGATAAGAAATCTATATCTAAAAATCTCGAAATAACTGCAGAAAGTGAAGATGGTTCAATAATGGCTATTCAACATAAAAAATATAATATCCATGGTGTTCAATTTCATCCTGAAAGTATTAAAACACCTATAGGTATTAAAATATTAAGAAATTTTATAAATTATAAAAAATAATGGAAAAATTTTTAAAGAAATTAAAAAATAAACAAAATTTGTCTTTTGATGAGTCAAAAGAGTCTTTTCAATTTTTAATGGATGGTAAAGCCTCTGACAAAGAAATATATGATTTTCTTACATTTCTTTCAGCTAAAGGAGAGGTTTCTGATGAACTGGCAGGGGGAGTATATGTTTTAAGAGAAAAATCAAAAAGAGTTAATGTTAAAGATTGTGTTGATACATGCGGGACTGGTGGAGATGGAAAAAATACATTAAATATATCTACGGCTTCAGCTTTGTTATTAGCTAGCATGGGAATTAAAGTTGCTAAACACGGAAATAAGGCTGTTTCGTCGAAATGTGGTTCAGGAGATGTTTTAGAGGCTTTAAATATTAAAATTAATTTAGAGCCTAACGATATTGAAAATCAAATTAATAAAAATAATTTTGGTTTTATGTTTGCGCCGAACTATCATAGCGCGATGAAATACGTTGGTCCAACAAGAAAAAAAATAGGTAAAAGAACTATATTTAATATGATTGGACCATTAAGCAGTCCTGCATTAGTTGAAAGACAAGTTGTTGGAGTGTTTGATAAAAAGTTACTAAAAATTTTTGCAAATGGTCTTAAAAATTTAAATATTAAATTTGCATGGATAGTTAATAGCGAAGATGGCTTAGATGAAATTTCACCTTATGCTAAAACAAATATCATACAATTAAAAAATGGCCAGTTGTCTGAATTTTCAATTGATCCCAGTGAACTAAATATTAATGCAGAAAAATTTGAAAACTTATTGGGTGATGATTCAAAATTTAATGCTAATAAAATAATTGAAATATTCACAGGTAAAGATAATGATTTTTCAAAAGCTGTTTGCTTAAATACAGCTGCAGGACTCATTGTTTCAGAGAGGTATAATATTTTTAACGATGCATATAAAATTACTAGAGAACATATTTTGAGTGGAAAAGCTTTTAAACATCTAACAAATATACAAAATGGCTGAAAACATTCTC
>CACHQT010000034.1 GCA_902582105.1 uncultured Pelagibacteraceae bacterium | reverse complement strand
AACTTTATATTTTTATATATAAATCTATTTTCAAAATTAGTTTTTAAATATAAAGATTTTTTAAATGTATCTTTATCTCTATCTAGTGCAATTATTTTTGTACCAGGATACTCTAAAATTTTTGATGAATATCCACCTTGACCAAAAGTACAGTCTATAAATGTGCCACCATATTGAGGGGAAATAATGCTAATAATTTCATTTAGCAATACCGGGTAATGCATATGCTTTTCCGGTATTATGGTGGCACACATTTATTTTTTCGAAGACCATTAATTCTTCTGTCTCCGTAAAAAAGCGGGTATTTCAAATTCATCTTCTTCATTTTCTCCAGCTTCTGAAGATGTTATTTCTCTAACTGAACTTTCCTCGTTAGAGTTAAAAAGATCTGGTGTTTCTTCTTCTGCCTCTATTCCAAAATTTTCCAAACCATTTGAAGATTGTTCATTAACTTCTTCAGCTACTTGAGCTGAGCTTTTGTCTTCGTGATTTTCAATATTAGGATTGATATTTGTATCTTCAGCGTTCAACATATGAGCATCAACTAAATCTGAAGATGATGTTTCTTCTTCAGTTAAGACTTCATTTTCAAGTTTTAACGCATTTGCTCCACTTGTCATCGTGTTTGCCATAGTTGTTGATAAGTTAAAGCTACTTGAATTATTAATGTTTGAAAAATCAGAATAACCTGGATTTCTATTTTGTATTCTGTGAACCATATTTATTACTGATTTCGACTCAGGTTGTTGCCCATCGAGTGCAGTTGCTACAATTGAAACTCTCATAATTCCATCGAGTGCTGGATCTGTAATTGCGCCAATTATTAACTCTGCCTCTGGATCAACTTCAGCTCTTACTTTGTTAACTGCTTCGTCTACTTCAAAAAGTTTTAGATCTTTTCCACCAGTAATATTAACTAGTAATCCTTTTGCTCCCTTTAAAGTATAATCATCAATTAACTGATTGGTTATTGCCATCTCTGCAGCTTTTGCTGCTCTACCTTCTCCTTCGGCCTCACCTGTTCCCATCATAGCTTTGCCCATTGAACTCATAACATGTTCAACATCTGCGAAATCTAAATTTATTAGACCAGGTCGTACCATTAAGTCAGTTATACTTTGAACTCCATGAAGCAATACATGGTTCGAAAGTTCAAATGACTCTTCAAAAGTAGTTTGTTCACTCGCAACCTTAAACAAATTTTGATTTGGTATTACTATAATTGTATCAACATGCTTTCTTAACTCTTCTAAACCTTGTTGAGCCCTTCTCATTCTTGAAGGACCTTCATATAAAAATGGTAAAGTTACAACACCAACAGTTAAAATATTAAGCTCTTTTGCTGCTCTAGCAATTACATGTGCTGATCCAGTTCCTGTACCACCACCCATGCCAGCAGTTATAAAAACCATGTTTGCACCTTGTAAAATATTAATAATATCATTTAATGATTCATCAGCTGCAGCTTGACCAATATCTAATTTTGATCCAGCACCTAAACCTTTTGTTAAATTTAAACCTATTTGAATTTTATTTTTTGCTTTGCTATGTTTTAAATCTTGAGCATCAGTATTAACTGCTATAAATTCAACTCCTTGAAGACCGTTATCGATCATTCCATTAATTGCATTGCCTCCAGCTCCTCCAACTCCAAGAACTAATATTCTTGGTTTTAATTCTCTTATATCTGGTGTTTTAAAATTTATTGTCATTTATCCCCTCTCCATTTTTTATTAAGTTGTAGTTTTTTTCTAACTTATCGAAAGTATTATTCCAAAAATCATATGCCCAAGTACCTTCGATAGATTTTTCTATCGCAGCTAAACAATTGTATTGTAGATTTTCTATCTTTTGCATTAAAATAATTTTTTCCATCTTTCTCATTATTTCTTACTCATCTCCTCCCATTTAAGGTTTGCTCGATTAATATTAGATTTTTTTCTTGCCTGGACCTTAAATTTTTCAAATGCAGTTGGCTCCCAAATTTGAAATGTCTTTCCTTGGCCAACAAACAACATGCTATTTTTAATTTTTGCATGTTTTAATAATTTTGGTGTTAAAGAAATTCTTCCTTCGCTATCAAACTGTAAATTAATACTTTCAGACAGTATTGATGTTGCAAAAAAATCTTTCTTTTCTTCAAAAGGATTTAAAGCATCAATTGCATTTGAGATTTTTTCAATTCTATCCTGAGACCAGGCTTCTATGCATTGATAATTAAATGATGGATAACATACTACGCCATTATAACCTAAATTTGAAAGATGGGATCTAAAGCTAGCAGGCACAGACACCCTCCCTTTTTTGTCCAGTTTGTTTTCGTACGTAGATAAAAACATATCTCATAAGTTCCCTTATTCCCCTATTTGGGAATATATGGGATATTATGGGTTTTCAACCTACACGTCAATATCTAATTTATAGTCATTTAAGCTTTAATTTTAGGTTATTTAAGTTATCCCCAATTCTATTGTATTTATATCGAAACAAGTAAATAAAGAAAAAAAAGAACGAATAAGACTCAAGTGTGAGTCAAAACGAGAACATATTTATCCCATCAAATTTTTGATTGTTAATAAGTGATGCTAGATAAACTATAAGCCGGGTTCTGTCATTTAAACCTATCATTTATCTAGGCTTAAGATCACTCTTAAGCTCAAGCAACTAACCCTGATGACTAGCCAAAGACAGCTTTTAGTTTTTCAACAACGTCATCTCTACTCAGTCTTGCTCCCAGTGGGGTTTTCCATGCGCTAATTGTTACCAATATAGCCGGTGTGCTCTTACCACACCTTTTCACCCTTGCCTTGATGAGGCGGTTTATTTTCTGTGGCACTATCCCTAGGGTTTCCCCTGCCAGGCATTACCTGGCACTGTGTCTTTGTAGAGCCCGGACTTTCCTCTTTAAAATACTTTAAAGTGATAAGTCGTTTATCTAGCATTTACAAAATATGCTTAAATATTTAATTTTCAAGCAAATAATGAATAAATTTCTATATCAAATTTTTGCTTAATAATAAGCATTCTTGGTCAATAATACCATTAATCAAAC
>CACHQT010000033.1 GCA_902582105.1 uncultured Pelagibacteraceae bacterium | reverse complement strand
GAAGAACTAGAATCGAAATTTTCAAAAGATCTAAGCGAAAGTACCTTTAATGAAATAAGGGAGCTGAAAAAATTACAAAATATCAATTAAATCATTCAAATTAAACGTAGATTTTTGTAAAATTCTCATTATATAAGTCTTCCGGACTTTTTATTTATTGTGGAAAGAATTATAACAAAATCATTTGCAAGATTAATGGGCAGAGGTGTCCATAGAGGTTTTATTACGTATGAAGAACTAAATAAATCTTTAGGCAAAAGGAACCTTTCTGGCGAAAACCTCGAAAAAGCTTTTCTTCACATACTTGATGAAAAAATAAGCTTAGTAGAAAAGAAATCTGATTTTAAAGTTCTTAGAAAGAAGGAAGGTTCTTCAAAAGAAGAAGGGAAGTCAATTGAGAAAAGTGACGATCCGATAAGAATGTATCTTAGAGAAATGGGCGGAGTTGAATTGCTTTCAAGAGAAGGTGAAATCGCAATTGCGAAAAGAATAGAAGCAGGTAAAGATGTGATGCTAAACGCATTGTCCCAAAGCCCAATTACTGCTCAACAGTTTTATGAGTGGGATAAAAAACTTCAGAATGATGAAATTTTGGTACGAGAAATAATTGATATTGATACCAATTATATGGAAGATGAAACAAACAATTCTTCCTCAAAACAAAAATCTTCAGATGAAGATAGTCAGAAAAAGAAATTAGATTCAAATAACAGTGAAAGCAATGATGAGTCAGAGGATGAATTTAATCCAACCTTGGCTGCAATGGAAACTGAAATTAAACCTAAAGTTTTAAAGACTATAAATACTTTGACCAAAGATTATGGAAAGTTAATAAAATATCAAAAAGAAAAACTAGACTGCATTTTAAATTCAAATAATTTTTCCGCTTCAAAAGAAAAAAATTATATGAAAATTGTAACGGATATTCTTGAAAATATAAAATCACTCCAATTATCACCTTCTATCTTGGAAGACTTGGTGCAAAAACACTATGTTGAGAATAAAAAAATTATTTCTTTAGAAGGAAATCTGCTACGATTAGCGATAGAAGGTAAAATTCAAAGGAATGAATTCATAAAATTTTATATTGGAAATGAAATTAACCCAAACTTAAAATCTTTTCTTGATACAAACCCAGCTTGGAAAAATTTCTTTCAAAAGAATAAGAGTGAATTTAAAAATATCAGAGATAGATTGGTAGAAATAAGTCTTAAACTTGGAATTTCAGTAACTGACTTTAAAAAATTAGTTAGCAGAATACAAAAAGGAGAAAAGGAGTCTAGAATTGCTAAAAAAGAAATGGTTGAAGCAAATTTAAGATTAGTAATTTCTATTGCAAAAAAATATACGAACAGAGGTCTTCAATTTTTAGATCTTATTCAAGAAGGCAATATAGGTCTTATGAAAGCTGTTGATAAGTTTGAATACAGAAGGGGGTATAAATTTTCAACTTATGCTACATGGTGGATCAGACAAGCGATCACAAGGTCAATTGCTGACCAAGCTAGAACAATTAGAATACCTGTTCACATGATTGAAACAATAAATAAAATAGTTCGAACCCAAAGGCTAATTCTTAGTGAATTTGGAAGAGAGGCGACTCCAGAGGAGCTAGCTAAAAAGTTGAGAATGCCCTTAGAAAAAGTTAGAAAAGTTTTAAAAATTTCTAAAGAACCCGTTTCTCTTGAAAAACCTGTTGGTGATGAAGAAGATAGCAGCTTAGGAGATTTTATAGAAGATACAAAAGCTTTAGCGCCTTTAGAGCAGGCAATTAAAGCAAACCTTAGCGAAGCTACAACAAAAATATTATCTACCTTAACACCAAGAGAAGAAAGAGTATTAAGGATGAGATTTGGCGTAGGGATGAATACCGATCATACATTAGAAGAAGTTGGATTGCAGTTTTCAGTTACTAGAGAGAGAATAAGACAAATAGAAGCTAAAGCTCTTAGAAAATTAAAACACCCAAGTAGATCAAAACAATTAAAGAGTTTCTTGGAAAGTTAATTGGGCCGTTAGCTCAATAGTAGAGTACTGCATTGACATTGCAGGGGTAGTTGGAGCGTAACCAACACGGCCCACCATAAAAAATTTATCTTGAATTGATTAGTATTAAAATATGTTATAAATAAATATTTAATTTTGGGCCTGTAGCTCAGTTGGTTAGAGCAGTACACTCATAATGTATTGGTCCCAGGTTCGAGTCCTGGCGGGCCCACCAACTCTACTTATTAATAAAGTCTTTTAAACTAGTGAAGAGTGCATTTATATCTCCATCATTACTTTTAATAATTGAGTTAAACTCTTCTTTTTGAGTTCTTGCGAGACTAAGACCTTCTATTATTAAATCTCTAATCAAAGGTTTTTCTGGATTTTTTGTATAAATTCTCCAATCTATTTTAACCTCAGGTCTTTCATTGGTGCCAACCAATGTACTGGATACGATTGTATATTTTTCACTTATTTTTTCTTGTGAATTTACGTCAATTTTAGGATTTGAATATTCAGCTAATCTACTTGAAAAACTCTTTAGAAAATATTTATTAAAAAGTTGAGAGTATTCTTTTTTTTGCTGATCACTTAATATTTTTCTATGTTTTCCAAGTGTATAAAAACCTATTCCTTTAATATCAACAGTTTCTAATGCAACTTCTTTTAGTTTTTCAATTTTTTCTTCTTTAGTAAGATCATTACTTAGTATGGCGGAAGCTCTATTGACTGTTGATTGAACAAAAATATTTGGTTCTATTGAATATGAATTTTTAGATAAGCCAATAAATAAAAGTAAAATAGTTAATAAATATATTTTTCTTTTAAAATACATTAATTTTAAGATTTAATCTGAACTGACTTCGTCCCAGTCACCATCTTCCTGGGTTTCAGTTATTTGTTTTGAATTTAATATTTTTTTCTGTCTATCTTGTAGATATAAGCTTTTAACAGAAGCATAAAAGTCCATTGAGTTTTCTTCTAAATTATCTATTGCTTCTAAATTTTTTGCCCTAAAGTCAACTCCTCCAGCTCCTCTACTTATGTAATAATCTGAGTCCTTAAAATATTGAGTATCATTTTTTACGGTAATATTATACCAAGGATCACCTCCAACCATTCCACCAATAATTCCCACAGCATCTCTTGCAGTTGAGGATCCTAAAACTGGTAAAACTAAATAACATCCTGGTCCAGCGCCCATAACACCCAATGTTTGTCCATAATCCTCTTTTTCGTATTTTTCAAATCCCATGCCCGATGCCACATCAAACATTCCCAATATTCCAATTGTAGAATTAATACCCAGTCTTGCTAAATTTGTTCCTGCTTTTCCGATGTCTCCTTGAAGAGCGTTATTTGGTATCGTGACAAGGTTTGAAAGGTTGTTTAGAAAATTACTAGTTATAGTTCTTATTCCATTTGGAAGTTTTCTATAACCTATTGCAATGGGTCTTAAAATAGCCTTATCTAAACCTTGATTAAATTTAAAACTTGCTCTATTAAACCCTTCTGAGCAATCTTTGACATTTGTTGGATCATTATCAGCTGCATTTGCAGCTAATCCCATACAAAGAGCTAGCAAAGATATTATCAAAATTTTTTTCATTTTTTTGAAGTATGTGTATAATAACATATTTTCTAATGCAAATTTAGTAATTAATAATTATGCCTTTCAAAGCAACAATAAACTACTCTCCTAATTTTAATATAAAAAAAAGGGCGAAAAAAAGTATTAAATTTTTAATTTATCATTATACAGGAATGAAAAGTGAGACAGTAGCAATCAAAAGATTAACAAATATACAATCTGAAGTTGCAAGTCATTATTTGATAAAATATAATGGAGAAATAATTATTTTTGTACCTGATAATTATGTTGCTTGGCATGCAGGAGTCTCTGCTTGGAAAAAATATAAGT
>CACHQT010000032.1 GCA_902582105.1 uncultured Pelagibacteraceae bacterium | reverse complement strand
TAAAGAAGATATAAACTTAGCAATTGATAAAATTAAAGAGAAAAAATATAATATTACTGACCTAACTTCAAAAATATACTCAAGAAACCCTTCAGGACCCTTTACAACGTCAACACTACAACAATCAGCTTCAAGTAAATTAGGTTTTGGTGCGTCTAGAACTATGCAAATTGCTCAAAGACTTTATCAGGGTATTGATATAGAGGGAGAAACAATTGGTTTAATTACTTACATGAGAACCGACGGAACAAATATTTCCAAAGAAGCAATAAATGTGTTTAGAGATTACATAAAAAACAACTATGGAAATGATTATTTACCTGATGAAGCAAACAATTACTCTGGAAAAAAAGCTAAAAACGCTCAAGAGGCTCACGAGGCAATCAGACCAACTGAAATAAGTAGATCTCCAAACCAGATGAAAAAATATTTGAGCACTGATCAATATAAATTATATAATCTGATTTGGTCTAGAGCTCTATCGTCACAAATGCAAACTGCTAAGTTTGATAGAAAAACTATTTTAATAGAGTCCGAGGATTCTAAAAATATCTTAAAAGCTTCAGGGTCAGTAATTAAATTTGATGGTTTTTTAAAATTATATAAAAATGAAAATGATGATGAAGATGAAAAAATTCTTCCTAATGTAAATAAAGGTCCAGTTAATATTGAAAGTTTTATTGATGAACAACACTTTACTCAACCACCACCTAGATATTCTGAGGCTAGTCTTGTTAAAAAACTTGAAGAACTTGGTATAGGAAGACCATCAACATATGCAAGTATAATATCTGTAATAGCTAATAGAGGCTATGCGGATATAGTAAATAAAAGGTTCTTTCCAACAGATAGAGGAAAGTTGATTTCAGCATTTCTTGAAAAATTATTTACTAAATATGTTGATTATAGTTTTACAGCAAAACTTGAGGATCAGCTTGATGAAATAACAGCAGGGAATGAGGATTGGATTAAAGTACTCGAGGAATTCTGGGTTGATTTCAATAAAAATGTTTCGAACGTTAAAGAAAAAAGAACAAGAGAGGTGTTAGATCTCTTAAATGAAAGTCTTGGAACACTAATATTTGAAACTGATAGCAAAGGAAAAATAGATCGAAAATGTAAATTATGTAGCAGTGGACAATTAAGTTTAAAAAATAGCTTCCGCGGAGGAGCTTTTATTGGTTGTTCTAATTATCCAGAATGTAAATTTACAAGACCACTTTCCAAAGCAAAAGCGGCTGAACAATTAAATTTAGCAGAACCAAAATTTATAGGTAAAAATGAAAATGGAAAAGATATATATCTAAAAAATGGAAGATTTGGACCTTATTTACAGTACGAAATTGCGCTGGATGAAATAGAAGACAAAACGAAAAAAAAGAAAAAAACTAAAAAACAAAAAGATGATAATTTGAAAAATGTCTCAATACCTAAAGGTATTGATATAGATACAATTGATTTGAATAAAGCCAAGTATTTATGTTCTCTTCCAAAAAATCTTGGTGTAAACCCAGAAAATCAAAAAGAAATTTTTTTAAATTCTGGAAGATTTGGTCCCTATCTTAAATGTGAAAATAAATCAGCACGACTAGAAAATATTGAGGATATTTTTACAATAGGTTTAAACAGAGCTATAACTTTAATAGCCGAAGCTAAGCCAGGGAGAATATCATCATCTCTTATAAAGGACCTTGGAGAACACCCCGAAGACAAGAAATCAGTAAGAATAATGAAAGGACAATATGGACCATACATTAAGTATAAGTCTTTAAACGCTACGATTCCGGAAGAGAAGGATCCTACCGAACTAACAATGGAAGAAGCATTAATATTGATTGAGAAAAGAAGAGAGTACGATAGAAATAAGAAAAATAAAAAAAAATGAAAACAATAATCTTATTTTATATTTTAACTTTTCTAACATTTAGTTTTGCAATGGCTGAAGAAAAAAAGGATTGTTCAGAATTCAAAAAATTCTCAAAAGAACATCTTTTATGTAAAGCAAACCAAGTTAAAGATGGGGTTAAGAATTTTTCTATAAAAGACGATATCAAAATAGATGGTAAATCTGTGAATGAATTAATTAAAAAAAAATGAGTGCTGAAGAAAATTTAAAAAAAAACAATATCATACTTCCTAAAGCTGCGGATCCAGTTGGAGCATATGTTGCTACTAAAAAAGCTGGAAATTTTTTGTTTGTATCGGGACAAATTTCAATGAATGAAAATGGAGAGCTTATTAAAGGAAAACTTGGTAAAGATTTAGATGTAAATAATGGATATAAAGCTGCTGAACGTTGTGCTTTAAGTTTGGTAGCTCAGGCAAAAAAAGCATGTAATGATGATTTAAGTCAAATTAAATCATGTGTAAAATTAACAGGATTTGTTAATTCTGATGATCAATTCACTGACCAGCCAAAAGTTATAAATGGTGCATCTGACACAATATCAAAAATTTTCGGTGAGTCTGGTATACATGCTAGAGCAGCTGTGAGTGTTAACAGTTTGCCTTTAGGGGTTGCGGTTGAAGTGGATGCTATATTTGAGTTAAATTAACTACTTGCCTATGCCAAAGTATTTTATTTTATCCTTTTTAATTTTATCATACGATAAAATATTACGCATATCATAAATAATAAAATTCTTCTTTTTTGATATTTTTTTGTAATTTAAAGATTTAAAATCATTCCACTCTGTATGTATAATTATTAAATCTGCATCAAAACAAGCTTCTTCAATTGTAGTACAATTAAAAACATTTTTATTTTTAGAAAATTCTTTTTTGTAACCAGTGGGATCATAATACTTTATTAAAGCTCCTTTTTTTGATAAGATTGGTATCATTGTTAAACTTGCTGATTCTCTCATATCGTCTGTATTCGCCTTAAAAGTAACACCTAAAAAACAAATTTTTTTATTTTTAATTTTATTTTTTAAAATCTTTGAGACCTTTAATAATAATAACTTCGATCTATTTTCGTTTGATTTGATTACACTTTTTATTATAGACAAATCAGTTTTAAATTTACTTCCTGTATCTACGATAGCTCGAGTATCCTTGGGAAAACAAGAGCCACCATAAGCAGGTCCTGCTCTTAAAAACCTTCCACCTATTCTTTTATCTAGACCCATTCCAATTGAAACGTCTTCTACATTAACATCAGTTTTTTCACATAAATTAGCTATTTCATTAATAAATGATATTTTTGTAGCTAAAAATGCATTCGAGGCATATTTAATTAACTCAGCGCCTCGTCTAGATGTATTTATATATTTGGCTCCTTTTGATATCAATGGACTATAAAGAGACTTTAAAATCCTATTACTTTTTTTATTGGACGTTCCAATAATAACTCTATCAGGAAAAGTGAAATCTCTGATAGCCTCACCTTCTCTTAAAAATTCTGGATTAGAAACTACAGAAAAATATTTTTTTTTAACTTTTTTTGAAATAATTTTTTCTATTTGGTCACCAGTAGTTACTGGAACTGTTGATTTATTAATTATAATTTTTGAAGACTTTATATTACGGGACACTTCCTTAGCTGCATTAAATATTTGACTTAAATCAGCACCATTAGTATTTTTTTTTGTTGGTGTACCTACACATAAAAAAATTATATTAGAGTTTTGAACAGCATCAGAAATACTTGTAGTAAATGATAATCTTTTAGCTTTGTAATTTTTTTTAACAAGTTCGCTTAAACCTGGCTCATAAATAGGAATTATACCTCTTTTTAATTTTGAAATTTTATCGGCATCTTTATCCACGCATATAACTTCATTTCCTAAATCAGCAAAACAAACGCCACTTACAAGTCCTACATAACCAGTTCCAATCATACATAACCTCATATTTTTGATACTTCCTGTGATGATTTAATATATCCTAACATTGTACCGCAATCTAAGTATTTACCCTTAAAAATATGACCAATAAATAATTCTC
>CACHQT010000031.1 GCA_902582105.1 uncultured Pelagibacteraceae bacterium | reverse complement strand
ATATTATTAGCTAATGCTTTTTCAGAAATTATAAGATTTAGACTCTTTACTTCCATTTCTAATAATTTTTCAGAAACAAAAGTTGAGATTAACTGTTCAAGAATATTTTTCTCTAAATTATCCCTGATTGTTTGTTTATCAATGTTCGAATAATTTAAAAAATTCATAAAGTCTTGAGTTGAAATATTAGTATTGTTTATTTTTGCAACACTATTTGTATTACCACTACTAAATACGCCACCCATACCCCATAAGACAAAAGGAATAATTAGTATACCAACAAAAACACCAGCAATTTTTGTTTTAGCAAAATTTCTTATTTTGTTTAACATTTTGTAATCTTTAATTTATTGATCTATAAAAGACAAACCTATAGATTAAAATTTTCATTATGACAAATAAATATATGTATTTTATTGCAAATTGGAAAATGTATGGTGATTTAAAGTCACTTAATTCTTTAAGTAAAGTTATTAAATTTTCAAACAAGCACAAAAAAAAAAGATTTAAGCTAATTTACTGCCCACCATACACTTTACTAGAATCTTTTTCTAAAAAAATTGCAAAAACCAAAATTGAGCTAGGAGCACAAAACTGTCATTTTGAAATCTCAAGTGGACCATTCACAGGATCTATTAGCCCAAGCATGTTAAAAAAAATTGGATCAAAATATGTAATTATTGGTCATTCAGAAAACAGAAGTAATGGCGAAACCGATAATCAAATTAATAAAAAAATAAAATCATCGATAAAATGTGGTTTAAAAATAATATTTTGTATTGGTGAAACTATCACCCAGAAGAAAAAAAAAATTACAAATAAAATTTTACGAAATCAAATTTTAAAGGGACTATATAAAACTAATAATTTAAATAAAATTTTAATTGCTTATGAACCTGTTTGGTCAATTGGTACTGGAGTTGTGCCCAAGACCTCTGAGCTTGATAAAAATATATCTTTTATAAAAAATGTACTCAATAATAACTTCAAAAATAAAAGTCCCAAAGTTTTGTATGGTGGTTCAGTTAATCCAAAAAATGCAAAAAATCTAGCCTCAATAAAGAATATTGACGGATTTTTAATAGGAGGAGCCTCACAGAAAGCAAAAAATTTTATTGATATAGTTAAAAAAACTATTATTTAACACTCATGGAAAATATTTTACTTGTCCTGAACATAATTTTTGCAATTTTATTAGTTGTGCTAGTTTTGATTCAAAAATCTGAAGGTGGAGCTTTAGGTATTGGAGTTTCTCAAGAAAACTTTATGTTTTCAAGATCAGCCGGAGATTTTTTTACAAAAGCAACAGCTATTGTTGCAACTTTGTTTATCGTTTGCAGCCTTAGCTTAACAATAATTTCGAGAGAGGGAATACCTTCTTCTATATCTGTTATTGATAAAACAGAGGAAAATGAGGAAGATAAACCTGAAATTCCAGAGAATAACAATTAATAGTTTTAATTTTTAAATATATCGTCTATAACATAGTTCCATGGCGCGATATATATTTGTCACTGGCGGCGTGGTTTCATCACTAGGAAAAGGCCTATCTTCAGCATCTCTAGCTTACCTTCTTCAGTCAAGAGGATTTAAAGTTAGAATTAGAAAACTTGATCCTTATTTAAATGTTGACCCAGGAACGATGAGTCCTTTTCAGCATGGAGAAGTTTTTGTAACAGATGATGGTGCGGAAACTGATTTGGATCTAGGTCATTATGAGAGATTTTCAGGAATTTCAGCAAAAAAATCTGACAATATTACAACAGGTAAAATTTATAATGATGTTTTGAAAAAAGAACGTAAAGGTAAATATCTTGGAAAAACTGTTCAAGTTATACCACATATCACAGATAGAATTAAAGAATTTATAAAAGATGATGTTGCAAAAGAAGATTTTGTAATATGTGAAATAGGAGGAACAATTGGTGATATTGAAAGTTTACCATTTGCTGAAGCAATTAGACAATTCTCAAACGATGTAGGAAAAAAAAATACTATGTTTATACATTTAACTTTAGTGCCTTACATGAAAGCGTCTGATGAAATAAAAACTAAACCTACCCAGCATTCTGTTAAAGAACTTAGAAGTATAGGTATTCAGCCCGATATAATTATTTGTAGATCAGAAAGACCAATACCTCTTGAACAAAGAAAAAAAATATCTCTATTCTGTAATGTTGATATTAAAAATGTAATTGAAACAGTAGATGTTAAAACTATATACGAAGCACCAATTAGTTTTTATAATGAAAAATTGGATAAACAAGTTCTAGATTATTTTAAAATAAAATCAAAAAAAAATGTTAATTTAAACCCATGGAAGAAAATAACTAAAAATGTACTTAATACTAGAAGCTCAATCAACATAGCGATCATTGGAAAATATGTTAATTTAAAGGATGCCTATAAATCACTTGATGAAGCATTAACTCATGGCGGAATAGCAAATAATATTAAAGTTAATCTTGTAAGAATAGAATCTGATAAACTAAAAGTTTCTGAGATAAAGAAAAAATTAAAAAATATTTCAGGTATATTAATACCAGGAGGATTTGGTAAGAGAGGTACAGAGGGCAAAATTGCAGCAATAAGTTATGCTAGAAAAAATAAAATTCCTTTTTTAGGTATATGTTTCGGGATGCAGATGGCAATAATCGAGTTTGCTAGAAACCAACTAAATATTAAAAATGCAACATCAAGTGAATTTGGTTCTAGAGGCACACCTATCGTTGGGTTAATAACTGAATGGAACAAAGACGGTGTAATTATTAAAGGAACAAACAAAGAATTGGGTGGAACTATGAGGCTTGGTCTTTACGAGGCAAGATTGAAAGATAATTCTTTAATAAAAAAAATATATAGTTCAAAGCTTATTAAGGAAAGACACAGACATAGATATGAAGTAAATATTAATTATAAAGATAAATTTGAGAAAAAAGGTATGATTTTTTCAGCCTTATCACCTGATAAAAAACTACCTGAAATAATTGAGTTAAAAAATCATCCTTGGTTTATAGGAGTCCAATTCCACCCCGAATTTAAATCTAGACCTTTAGCTCCACATCCATTATTCTCTTCATTTATCAAAGCTGCAAAAAATCATAGATGAAAAGTATTACTGTAAATTGTAACAATATTGAAATTTCAAATAATAAAAAAGTTTGTTTAATAGCGGGACCTTGTCAGCTAGAAACCGAACAACACGCCATGGATATGGCCGGAAAGATTAAAGAAATTACTTCAAAATTTAATATGGGTTTTATTTACAAAACGTCTTTTGATAAGGCTAACAGAACTAGTCTCAAGGGTAAAAGGGGAGCTGGGCTTGATAAATCTTTACCTGTTTTTGATAAAATTAAAAAAGAATTAAAAGTACCGATTTTAACTGATATTCATAATATAGACCAATGTTCAGTTGTAGCAGGACATGTAGACATTTTACAAATTCCAGCATTTCTTTGTAGGCAAACAGATTTATTAATTGCTGCAGCAAAAACAAATAAAATTATAAATGTAAAAAAGGGCCAGTTCTTAGCACCATGGGATATGGTAAATGTAACTAAAAAAATTTCTGACTCAGGAAATAATAATATTTTAGTCACAGAAAGAGGTGCAAGTTTTGGGTACAATACATTGGTATCTGATATGCGTTCACTACCTATAATGGCCAAAAATGGTTATCCAGTTATTTTTGATGCAACACATTCCGTTCAACAACCTGGTGGACTTGGTGAAAAAAGTGGTGGACAAAGAGAATTTGTAGAATATCTAGCAAGAGCCGCTGTTGCAGTTGGAGTTGCAGGAGTTTTTATTGAAACTCATCAGGATCCAGACAATGCTCCGTCTGATGGACCTAATATGGTACCATTAGATAAATTAGAAAATTTACTTAAACAAATTTCTGAAATAGATAATTTGATAAAAAATTAGATGAACAAAATATCAAAGGTTATAGCACGTCAAGTTTTTGACAGTAGAGGAAACCCAACAATTGAAGCAGAAGT
>CACHQT010000030.1 GCA_902582105.1 uncultured Pelagibacteraceae bacterium | reverse complement strand
ATTAATGACTATAAAATTATTAAAGAGGATGAAAGAAGGCGACAAAAATTAGAAGAAATCGAAAAAAAAGAAAAAGAGAGAATAGAAAATAAAAAGGCAGTCGAAGAAGAAAAAAAATTAAAGTTAAAACTCAAAGAACAATCTTTAAAAGATGAAATGAGACTCGAAAAAGAGAGGGTTAAAGATATAAAATTATTTTTACGCCAAGAACAGGCAATTGTAAGAAAAGAACAAGCTGAAAAACAAAGACAATTTCTTCAACAAATAAAGTTAGAAAAGCAAATTGAAAAATTTAGAATAAGAGAGGTAAAAGAGCTTGAAAAATTAGAGAGGGTATCATTAAGAGAACAAAGAGAAGATTATGCAGGACTTCAAGAAAGAATTGAAAAGCTTAAAGAAAAATACCGTATTATTAGAGATCAAAAAATTAGAGAAAGAGTGGAAGCTCTTGGTATTCAAACACAAGGAGATGAAGATAGAGAAACGCTTCTTTTAAAAGAAAAAGAGTACACTATAGCTAGACAAAAAATTGAATTTTGTTTGGAAAGTTTTTACAGAAGTGCAAACAGCTTAGTGTTTCAATTAAATAAGAGACATATAACAAGAAATATGTCCATCCTAAGGTGTATTGATCGAAGATTTGAAACAGGCGAAATTTTTATAAAATGGGATGAATCTAATGATGATGAATGGTTAGTTTTAATTTATATAAAAAATAACTCTCCAGATGAGGGAATTATAATTGAAGATAAATCAAATCCTGAAAAAAATTTATCACACGAATATAAATCAAATGAAATATTTAAAGCATCAGATATGATGGTAGACTCACTTACTCAGCTAATTTCAAAAGAAAGATCTAAAAAATCAATTAATTAGTTAAACAAGTTTAATCACTTACGTAAACTGAAATACCTCTAGAGTTTATATCTACATCAAATTTTTTATGCAAAGGAGGAAACGCGCGTTGAGAACAATCGAGTCTATCACAAGTTCTGCAAGAGACACCAATTGGAATTTCAGTTTTTTTTTCATTGATATTTAAATTTTCAGTATAAACAAAATCTTTTGCATATTTAGCCTCACAGCCAAGTCCTATAGATAGAATACTTTTAGCCTCGCCAAATCTTCCCACTCCTTTTTCAACTGTTTTAGCGATGCATACATATTTTTCTCCATTACTCATTTTGCTTACTGCAGCTTGAATAACACCAGGTCTTGTAAATGCAGAATAAACATTCCATCTAGGACATGCACCTCCATATCTGGGAATTTCAATTCCTGATAAAGAAAATCTTTTAGAAATATTTCCAGCTATATCAACTCTTAAAAAATGAAATGGAATACCTAATAGTTTTGGATCCTGCAAGCAAGTTACTCTATGAGCAATTTGCTCAAATGTTGTTGCAAAAGTATTTTGTAAAAGCTCTAAATCATATTTATTTTTCATACATTCAGCATGAAATAATTTGTAAGGCATTAAAATTGCTGCACCACAGTAATTTAGTAAAGCGACTTTTGTAAGTTTTTTAGACTCTTCACTTGGAAAAGAAAATTTTGAAAGATATTCATTTATATCTTTAACTGCTCCTTCGTGTGCAATCTGTGATGAAACGTATAATTTTTTTGTCTCTAATGCCACATAGTCACTAAGTAACAATTCTTTTTTATTCTTATTAAAAATTTTTGAAAAAGGTTTACCTTCTTCTGGAAGTACATCTTTAACTAATATTCCATACTCTTTTTTTAAAAAATCACAAAGCGCCATATAAGTTGCTCTGTTGTTGACTTGAATCTTTTCAAACACTAAGTTTGCGAAATCCTCCAATTTTGGAAAATAATTTTTATTTTCTTGTAAAAAATCTGAAACGACTTCTCCTGGAAAGGCAGCTTTTCTACTGTCAATTATTTTACCAGATATGTTTTCAACTCTATTTACTATATCGTGATCTTTTTGTTTAAAGTTGTCTCCTAGTTTTATTAATGCCCTTGCAATTTTAGGGTTTGTATTTACAAGGTCTTTTATTTCAGGTCCTAAAATATCTAAGTCTTCGAATAATTGATCATCTAACAATTCGGATATATTATTTACCAAGTTAAGATCAGATTTTACTGCTAAATCTGAAAGTTCAATTTTTAACTCCTGACAGACTTTGAGCAGTAAATCTCCATCAATTTTTCTTTTTCCACCCTCAATGAGATTTAAATAACTAGGTGATATGCCTAATTGGTCTGCTAGTTTATTTGCTTGGATTCCAAGTTTTCTTCTAAAAGCCTTTATTTTTGGACCAATTCTTAAATCTATTTGACTCATTTTTACTATTAGTAAATTTTGTAAATTTAAATTTACAACAAATTATTATATTTTACAAGCTTTTTTAATATTTTTATGGAAAAAGTAAATTTTGTAAATTATAAAGTTTACATGAACAACAAAAACAATAACAAAAACCTAGAAAATCAGCCTCAAATAGCTGCACAAGAGGCTAGTGGGCAAAATTCAAAGTCTGGCATTTACTTGAGAGATGATCATTGTGATTGGGGTTCAAGTGGTATGAATGAGTTCACTAATGAGTATAGTGAAAATAACTAGTACATAGTTCTAATTTTTTTAATCTAGACGAAGGATTTAACATGAGTTCTGAAGCAAAAGTTTCTTATGATTTAAAGAGATTTGCAGGCATTAAAAGAGATTACACTACAGAAGAGGTAGAAAGATTAAGAGGATCGATTAAAATTGAGTACTCTCTTTGCAAGCTACAATCAGAAAAACTATGGAAATTGCTTAATACGGAAGCATATGTAAATACTCTAGGATCTTTGTCTGGAAACCATGCAGTTCAGCATGCTAAAGCAGGCTTAAAAGCAATATATTTAAGTGGTTGGCAAGTAGCAGCAGACGCCAATAGTGCAGGAGAGATGTATCCTGATCAATCATTATACCCGTATGATAGCGCTCCAAAATTAGTAGAGTCCATGAACAATGCGCTTATTAGAGCCGACCAAATTCAGCATATGGAAATCAAGGATGGCGATATGAAAGAAAAGGATAAAACGGATTATATGCTACCAATAATTGCAGATGGTGAAGCAGGTTTTGGTGGACCATTAAATGTTTTTGAACTTGCAAAAAAATTTATTAAAGCTGGAGCAGCAGGAGTTCACTTTGAAGATCAATTAGCTAGCGAAAAAAAATGTGGTCATATGGGAGGTAAAGTTTTAGTTCCGACAGGTACAATGGTTAAAAATTTAAAGTCAGCGAGATTAGCTGCTGATATTGCAAATGTTCCTTTAATAATATTAGCAAGAACAGATGCTAACGCTGCAAAATTAATCACTAATGATCATGATGAAAATGATAAACCGTTTTTAACTGGCAAAAGATCTCCAGAAGGATTTTTTTATGTTAAACATGGTATTGACCAAGCTATATCAAGAGGTTTAGCTTATGCTCCATATGCTGACTTAATTTGGTGTGAAACAGCTACACCAAACTTAGAAGAAGCAAAAAAATTTGCTGACGCAATTCATGAAAAATATCCGGGTAAACTACTGGCTTATAACTGCTCACCATCTTTTAATTGGAAAAAGCATTTGTCTGACGACCAAATTGCTAGTTTTCAGCAAAAAATAGGTGAGATGGGATATAAATTTCAATTTATAACTCTTGCTGGATTTCATGTGCAAAATATTGCAGTCTTTGAACTTGCGGAAAAATATAAAAAAGAAGGTATGTCTGCGTATTCAAAAATTCAACAAAAAGAATTTGCTAGAGAAAAAGATGGATATACAAGCGTTAAACACCAAAGAGAAGTTGGTACATCTTATTTTGATGCCGTTTCAAATACAATTAGTTCAGGAAAAAGCTCAACCACTGCAATGGAAGGTTCTACAGAGTCTGAACAATTTTAGTAGTTAAAAAATGCTCCTAAGTGGAATATCTCTAACCATTTGTTACTTTTTGTTTAAATATACAACATCTTGGATTCAATATTATAATGAAGCTGACCAAAGAATGCCCAAATCATTGTGGAGATATACTTGTGATTATCCTGTAGTTGGCATTAGAGATATATCAGATTTAGATGATAAACCATTTGTAAGATTGAGGAG
>CACHQT010000029.1 GCA_902582105.1 uncultured Pelagibacteraceae bacterium | reverse complement strand
TATACATCTTGTCATCTGAGTTTTTATTAAAGGTCCCATATATTTTTCTGGGACAAATCTTTTATTTTCCTTATACCTTGATTTGTCTACACCATAGAACATTGATTGGTCCTGTAAATCACACTCTCCACCTTGATCACAAACAGGACAATCAAGTGGATGATTTGCTAACAAAAATTCCATAACGCCTTTTCTTGCTTTTTCAACAAACTTAGTGTTAGTTTTGATATTCATTCCTTCAACAGCTGGCATAGCACATGAAGCAACTGGTTTAGGAGATTTTTCAATTTCAACTAAACACATTCTACAATTGCCTGCTATTGATAATTTTTCATGATAACAAAATCTTGGGATTTCAACTCCGGCTTTTTCACAGGCTTGTAATACGGTTAAGCCCTCTTCTACTTCTATATCTTTGTTGTTTACTTTTATTTTAAGCATTTTTTTTATCTAATAAGTGTTGGTCAACTAAATAAGGAATATTTTTATTTCTATTTACTAATGGATTGAAATTGTTTCTTTTCTCTATTTCTTTTTTAAAATGTCTTAATAAACCTTGAACTGGCCACGCTGATCCTTCTCCAAAGGCACATATAGTATGACCTTCGATTTGTTTTGTAACATCCATCAACATATCAACTTCATCTTTTGATGCTTCACCTTTTGCCATTCTTTCTAACATTCTCCACATCCATCCGGAACCTTCTCTACACGGAGTGCATTGACCACAACTTTCATGTTTGTAAAATCTAGCTATTCTAGCCATACATTTAATAATATCTTGGTCATTATTAATGACAATAATACCAGCTGTACCCATTCCACTTTTTTCTGCAATTAAAGAATCAAAATCCATTTTTATTGTATCGCAGATTTTTTTTGGCAGAAGTGGCATTGATGAGCCTCCAGGAATTACAGCTTTTAAATTTTCCCATCCACCTATAACGCCACCTGCGTGAGTTTCGATTAAATCTTTTAACGAGATACTCATTTCCTCTTCAACGTTACAAGGACTTTTAACATTTCCTGATATACAAAAAATTTTAGTTCCTGTATTTTTAGGCCTTCCTAAAGACGAAAACCATTTCGCACCTTTTCTTAAGATTGTTGGAACTACTGAAATTGTTTCAACATTATTGACTATTGTTGGGCACCCATACAATCCAACTAATGCAGGAAAAGGTGGTTTTAATCTTGGCTGACCCTTTTTTCCCTCCAAACTCTCAAGTAGAGCAGTTTCTTCTCCACATATATAAGCACCAGCACCATAATGGATATAAATATCTAAATCCCAACCTGTTCCAGAGGCATTTTTTCCTATTAAATTATTTTTATAAGCTTCATTTATTGCATTTTGTAATAGTTGGCCCTCATTAAAATATTCACCTCTTACATAAATATAACATTTGTTTGAATTGACAGCATATGATGTAATTAAACAACCCTCTATGAGTTTATGAGGTTCAAATCTTAATATGTCTCTATCTTTGCAAGTGCCTGGTTCTGACTCATCGGCATTAATTACTAAATAATGAGGTCTTGATCCTTTTTCCTTAGGTGCAAAAGACCATTTTAAACCAGTTGGAAATCCAGCCCCACCTCTTCCTCGTAGTTCTGATGCTTTAATTTCATTAATAATCCAATCTCTTCCTTTTTCAAAAATTTCTTTGGTATTGCTCCAATCTCCTCTTTTTTGAGAAGAGATTAAATCTTTTCCGAGGTCATTATATAAATTTTTGAATATTCTATCTTCGTCTTTAAGCATTTTTTACATCCAATAAAGTTTTTCTATTATTTTCTGGTTCACTATTTGCTCTTCCTCTGTAAGAACCAGGTTTGGGAGACTCACCTTTTAAAATCTGATCTAAAATCTTTAATGTTTTTTCTTTATCTAGGTCCTCGTAATAATCTTTATTAATTTGCATCATTGGAGCATTGACACAGGCTCCTAGACATTCTACCTCTACCCAAGAACATTGTTTATCATTAGATAATTCATTTTCATTTTCAGATATTTTTTCTTTACAAGCCTCTATAATTTTATAGGCACCTCTAATCATACAAGGGGTTGTTGTACATACTTGTATAAAATTTTTTCCAACTGGAGATAGATTGTACATTGAATAAAATGTAGCTACCTCGTAAACTTTTATATAAGGCATATTCAAAAACTTGGCTACATATTTCATTGCTGATAAAGGTATCCAATTTTCATTTTGCTCTTGGACCAAGTAAAGTAGTGGCATTACTGCACTTTGTTTTTTTTCTTCAGGATAATTTGATAAAATTTTTTTTGCAGTTTCATAATTTGTTGCATTAAATTCAAATTTTTCAGGCTGCTGCTTAGAAATTTTTTTTACGCTCATCTATCAATTTCTCCAAAAACAATATCTAATGATCCAAGAACTGCTGGTACATCTGCTAACATGTGGCCTTTAATTAAATAATCCATTGCTTGCAAATGTGAAAAGCCCGGTGCTCTAATTTTACATTTATAAGGCTTATTAGATCCATCAGAAATTAAATATACACCAAATTCACCCTTTGGTGCTTCGACTGCAGTATAAATTTCATCTTCATCAACTCTATAACCTTCGGTAAATAATTTAAAATGGTGGATTAAAGATTCCATTGACTCTTTAATTTCTTTTTTTGGTGGAGGTGTAATTTTTCCGTCTGGTGATTTTACTGGGCCCTTTGGTATAATTGATAAACATTGATTAATAATTTTTACACTTTCACGCATTTCTTCAATTCTACAAATATATCTATCGTAACAATCTCCATTTTTTCCCACTGGGATTTTAAATTCTAATTGATCATAACATTCGTAAGGCTGTGACTTTCTTAGATCCCATGCTACACCAGAACCTCTTAACATTACTCCTGAAAAAGAATAGTCCAGAGCATCCTCCTTACTGACTATTCCAATATCAACATTTCTTTGTTTAAAAATTCTATTATCAGTAAGTAACGTTTCAAGATCGTCTATAACTTTTGGAAAATGATTGCAAAATTTAGCAATATCTTGATCTAAATTTCCTGGTAAATCTTGATGAACTCCTCCTGCTCTAAAATAATTAGCATGTAATCTAGATCCTGATGCACGTTCATAGAAAGTCATCAAAGTTTCTCTTTCTTCAAAGCCCCATAAAGATGGTGTCAATGCGCCAACATCTAAAGCTTGCGTTGTTATATTTAAAATATGACTTAAAATTCTTCCGATCTCACAAAAAATTACTCTTATATATTGAGCACGAATTGGTACTTCAATATTTAATATTTTTTCAATTGCAAGAGCAAATGCGTGTTCTTGATTCATCGGTGCTACATAATCAAGTCTGTCAAAGTATGGAACTGCTTGCATGTAAGTTTTATTTTCAATTAATTTTTCAGTACCTCTATGAAGCAAACCTATATGAGGATCAACTTTTTCAACAACTTCACCATCAAGTTCCAAAATTAATCTTAAAACTCCATGTGCAGCTGGATGTTGAGGACCAAAATTTAGATTTAAAGTTTTAGTTTTTTTTGTCATTATCCTTTTTTGTTTGTTCTTTAATATATTTTGTTCCTTCCCAAGGGCTCTCGTAATCAAAATTTCTATAGTTTTGTTCAAGCTTTACTGGTTCATAAACTACTTTTTTTTTGTCTTCGCTATATCTAACCTCGGTATGACCAGTTAAAGGAAAGTCTTTTCTTAAAGGAAATCCTTCAAAATTATAATCAGTTAATATTCTTCTAAGGTCAGGGTGATTTTTAAATTTTATACCATACATGTCGAAAACTTCTCTTTCCATCCAGTTTGCTGAGGGAAAAATTTTAGTTAATGAGCTTACAGGTTCGTTTTCATTTAAAAAAAAACTTAGAATAACTCTTTGATTAAATTTATGACTTAAAAATAAATATACCATTTTAAACCTTTGTGATTTTTCAGGGTAATCAACAGCAGTAATATCAATTAATTGTCTAAATTTTGTTTCACTATTGGTTTTGAGAAAAGTTACTACATCTAATAAATCTTCATGATCAATATTTAAATATATTTGATTATGAGATATTTTTGTCTCATTAATTTTTGTTGTAAGCTCAGAATTAATTTTTTTTTCCAAGTCTGCTAAATCTTTCATTTCTTGTTATCTTTCTAGGGAACCTTGATTTCTTATTTTTTTTTGTAACTGCAAAACTCCATATAATAAAGCTTCAGCTGAAGGTGGAC
>CACHQT010000028.1 GCA_902582105.1 uncultured Pelagibacteraceae bacterium | reverse complement strand
GAATGTACCCCACAAGCAAGGAAACTTATTTAATTTCTATAAGTTTTTTCTTTTTATACTCTGGCACAATTCTTTCACAAGCTATTGTCAAAAGACCATCCTTTAATTCTGCGCCACCCACTTTTACATCGTCAGCAATTGTGAATGATCTAGCAAACTGTCTTTGTGAAATACCTTTATGAATAATTTCACCATCTTCATTTTTATTTTCAGATTTATTAACTTGTTTTGTTTTTACAGTTAATAAATTATCTTCAAATTCAACTTCAACATCTTTTTTGTTAAAACCAGCAAGGGCAACTTCAATTGAATATTTGTCCTTTCCAGTTTTTCTTATGTTATATGGTGGATAGTTTGATTGCATGCTCAAACCTCCATTGCCTAACATATTTTCAAATTGGTCAAACATATCGTCGAAACCAATCGAAAAAGGTCTTAATGAGTTGAATATAGATAAATCCTTACTTGTCATAATATCCTCCTTTGTTAGCAAGGTTATTTAAGAAAGCCCCTAACGGCAACTTTCAATTTTTTATATAATTACGATTATGGTTTTTTCAAGAAGGTCTGATTAAAAAGTATTTATTAACTCAGAGGCAATTTTTTTTGATTTGCCTGAAAATCTAATTTTTTTAATTTCATCTAAGTTTGTTTTATTATCGTCAACAATAACAAAACCTATCATTCCCATGCTTTTATGTGGAGTGCACCAATAAGCGTAAATTCCTGGAATTGTAAATTTATATTGAGCGTCTTTATTAAACTTTGATTTAAATTTTTCGACACCTTCAGGAACGCCACCTTTTATAAATTCAACATTATGCCCTTTAGTAGTTGCTATCCAGTTAACAGTATCTCCAGATTTTATTCTCACCACCTTTTTTGAATAAACCATACTTTCTTTGCCTTGTTTGTTAAGCATTTCGATCGTTTCATCAGCTGCATTTGCACTTGATAACGATCCAAATAAGAAAAAAATAGCAGTGATTAAGATATGTTTCGTTAAATTTTTCATGAAATTGATATAGTTAAATAACTTATATTTTCAATACTAAAGAGTAGTTACAAAACGACACATCTATTTGATTTTAATGTACTTTAAATTTTCTTTGAAATTTTTAAAGCAAATGAATAATCAAAAGCTATTTCTTCTATAGCACCATCTCTACCTGATTTACCACCATGTCCTGCATTCATCTCAGTTTTTAAAAGTAAAAGATTATTATCAGTTTTATAATCTCTGAGTTTAGCCGTGAATTTTGCAGGCTCATCAAACAAAACTCTATTATCACTTAAACTTGTTGTAATTAAAATATTTGGATAGTCCATTTTTTTAATATTATTATATGGAGCATAAGAAAAAATATAATCAAAATGTTCTTTTATCTCTTTCGCGTTTCCAAATTCATCAAACTCACCAACCGTTAATGGAAGAGAATGATCGAGATTAGTTGTTAAAGAATCTACAAAAGGCACAGCCATTATAATTCCTAAAAATAAACTAGGTTCTTGGTTTACTACAGCTCCCATAAGAAGACCACCGGCCGAACCTCCCATTCCTATTATTTTATTTTTTGAGGTGTATTTGTTTTCAATTAAATATTTAGCTACCGCAATGTAGTCCTCGAAAGTATTTTTTTTATTTAGAAGCTTTCCTTCTTTCCACCATTTCATTCCACGCTCCATACCGCCTCTTATGTGAGATGTAACCCAAATAATATCTCTATTAATCAAGCTGAGCTTTGTTGAAGAAAATCCAGAGGACATTGAATTTCCATAAGATCCATATCCATAAAGTAAAAGATTGGCCGAGCCATCAATTTTAGTTTTTTTATGTCTAGTTATAGTCATTGGTACCATCCTTCCATCATGAGATGGACACTCAAGTCTTTCAACTATATAATCACTTGGGTTATGACCTGATGGTATTTCTTGTTCTTTAACTAATTTTTTTTCTTTAGTTTTTAAATTGTATAAATAAACTCTGTGTTGGGTTTTTGGAGATGAATAACCTAAATGAATATAATCAGTATTTCTATCTCTCTGTTTTAATGTAATGCCTGGATCAATTACTTTTTCATCAGCAAATTTAATTTCTTCTTCAATATTAGTTTCCACATTTTTGACAAATATTTTTCCAAGTGCGTTTGACACTTCTCCTCTTAAAATCCAATTTTTTAAAAAGGTTAATCCTCCAATTAAAACCTCTTCTTTTGCAGGTAAATAGGTTTTCCAATTTTGATTTGATAGGTCATCACATATATCTATTTTAAAATCCTCTGCATTTTCATTTGTGTGATTATAAAAATATCCATTCCAAGAATTTACTGAATAAATTGTTCCTTTTTTTCTTTTCTTAATTAGTTTTGGCTTTGGCTTTTCTTCGTTGGATGCAAAATAATATTGTTCACTAGTATTATGATCAGATGTATTTATAAAAAAATATTTTTCATCTGAGCTTAAAGATAACCCAACTGAAAAAGCTTCACTTTTTTCTTCAAAAATTAATTCATCATTTTTTACAAGGTCGCCTATTTTATGTCTAAATATTTTTCTTGCTCTATGATTTTGATCAAGTTTTGAATAAAAAATAAATTTATCATCAAGGCTAAAAGTAATCCCTCCAGTCGTATCTTCAATTTTGTCTGTTACTTTTTTGTTTGATGAAATTTCTCTTATATATATTGTGTAGTATTCAGAACCTTTTAAATCTAATGAATATCCTAACATTTTATCATTGTAACTTACTTCTAAGTCACCAATTCCAAAGTATTCAGTTTTAATTTTTTCTTTTTCTTTATCTCCGTTCCATATTTCTTCAACTACATTTGTGCCGATTTTTTTTCTTAGTTTTATGGAATAATTTCCTTCCACAGTTGTCTTTGTCCAATATTCATAAGCATGATCTTTATAAGGTAAACTTTCGTCATCTAGCTTTATCCTACCTTTTATTTCTTTGAATAGATCTTTTTGAATTTTTTTGGTATCTGACATATGAAACTCTGTAAATGAGTTTTCTTCTTCTAAATACTTTTTAACCTCAGGAATAAGTTTTTGACTATCTTTTAAGACTTCCAATATGTTTTTTTGATGTATCCAGCTATAATTGTCTTCCCAATCAGTATTGTGACAAGATTTTTTTTCAGGTTTTTTACTTAGTTGTGGTATTTTCATTTAAAAATAACTTAATACATGAATATTTTTTTCTTAACACTTATTATTTTTGTCCTAGTTTACTTAGTACTTAATTGGTTTGCCAATACATCAAGCAAAAAAATTTCAAAAGGCATTAGGTCTTTTACTATAATTTTATCAATAATTCTTGCCGTTGTAATGGTTTATGCAGGAAGATTTATATTTTCTCTTCCTTTTGTTCTTATGATTTTGCCCTTAATTAAAACTAAAGCAGGACTATCTTTAATGCAGGTCATAAGAATTTGGGGACTGCTAAGGTTTCTTAAAAATTCAGGTAAATTTAATTTTAATGGATTTAATAAAAGTCAAAATACCCAAAGCATATCTTTAGATGAGGCCTATAAAATTCTTAATCTAGATTCAAAAAAAAAGTATACTAAAGAAGAAATATTAAAATCTTACAAGAAAATAATGAAAAAAATTCATCCAGATGTTAGTCCAGAATTAACTAGATTGGCATCAATAGTTAATGAGGCAAAAGAATTAGTTTTAAAAGATGCTTTATAATTTGAGAAGAGAAAATATTTTTTCTGAAACTTTTTCTACTTTTATTGTATCTGGTGAAAAATTAGAGTCATGAGAAATATCATTTTCATTTACACCATTTGGTAAAATTCTGAATTGATTGACACTATAATCACTGTATGCTCTTGGAGTATCAAGCATAATTATTATACTTGGAATATTACATTGTGAAGCCACGTGCTGACCAAAGGAGTCATTTCCAACATACATATCTGCCAATGAAATAAGTGGAATTATTTCAGAAATTTTTTTGTCATCTAAAGATTTACAATAATTTTTATCAACCTCATTTAATATTGTATCTGCAATCTCTTTTTCATTTGGGCCACAAAGAAGAAAAAAGAAAAAATCATTTTTTTTAACTAATTCTTTAATTAAGTTAATATAATTTTTTGATCCCCATCTTGTCGTAGGTCCTGATGAACCTACTCCAAGTATGATATTTTTTTTATTACTCATTATTTTTTTTGAAGCAATATCCTTTTCAGTTTTATCAATAAAAATTCGAGTTTCA
>CACHQT010000027.1 GCA_902582105.1 uncultured Pelagibacteraceae bacterium | reverse complement strand
TTTTTGGATTATTTTCATCAATGATAGGGATAAAGTCATCTGCTAGTAAAAAAGTACTAAACAAAAATTAAAAAAATTACCAATTTATTTGGTAATTAATTTTGTAACGGGAAACAATTTTTTTTAATTTTTTTATGTCTAAATTACAATCTTTGTAACCTTCGATTATTGTATGTAAATAAGTAGAGCTTGGTTTTTGATGGTAGTATTTTTTTTGTATATAAACTAAAACTTTTTTTCCCTTTAAAATGAAAAATTCTTTTTGATAATAATGATAATCAATACCTTCATATATATCTAATTCTTGTTCGTCTTTTTTGCTTATATTCCAAATTGCACCGTGTACTTCAGATTTTTTATCTTTGACTATATTGGCATGTCCATAAACAGTTCTATTAGTTTTGTGGCTAAAGCAAAGTTTGTGACCTTTTAAGATATGTTTTTTAATAAATGTTGCTCCAGCACATCTATATTCCATCTGGGCATGATTTAAATTACTTCCGTATGCAAAATACAACATTATTCTTTTTCAACAACTTCAATATTTTTTTCTTTTATAAAATTTTGTATCTCTAAATTACATTTATCAATTTTATTTTGATCAGAGGATCTTAATACTATTGCTACACCTAACTTTCCTGCTCTAAAAAAAGGATAACTACCAATATCAACATCTTTGTTTTTTGTTTGAACTTCTGACAAGGATTTTGCAATTTCACTTTCAACAGTTCTTAAATTTATTGTTTGACTTAATATTGGATTGCCTCCAATTAGTTTATGTGAAATTCCTCCAATCATAGATTTTAAAATAGATGGAACACCTGGTAGACAAAAAACATTTTCAACATTAAAACCTGGGGCGCCACTTGTTGGATTTAGTATTAAATTTGCATCGGTAGGCATACATGCCATTTTTTTTCTTCCTTCATTAAATTCACCTGGTTTGTAATATTTTTCGAGAATTGACATTGCTTCCTTATGTGGACCATAAGTCAAATTAAATGCTTTTGAAACTGATGAAGCAGTAATATCATCATGTGTTGGGCCTATTCCACCAGTGGTAAATATATAATTATATTTTTTTCTAAGTTCATTTACTGTTTTAATAATAGTTTCTTCTGTATCAGGAATAACTCTTACTTCTTGAACTTTAATACCAAGAGAATTTAACCAAATTGAAAGGGTACTTGTGTTTGTATCTTGGGTTCTGCCTGACAAAATTTCATTGCCAATAATAATTATTCCAGCAAATATTTCTTTTTTATTTTCCATTTACAAATATAAATAAATTATAATGAAATTTACCAGTACTTTAATTAAAGGCAAATTAATCAAGCGATATAAAAGGTTTTTCGTAGATATAAAAGTAAATAATTCAGTCTTAACAGCTCACTGTCCAAATACAGGGTCTATGATGGGTCTATTAGATAAAGGAAATGATGTTTGGGTTACAAAAAATAATGATCCCAAGCGTAAACTAAAGTTCACTTTAGAAATGATTAAAGTAAATAAAAAACTTATTGGTGTTAATACACACAGAGCTAACAGAATAGTTGAACATGCGCTAAAAAATAAAGTAATTAAAGAATTTCAGTTAGTTAAAAATATAACTCCTGAATTTAAATATTCTAAAGATACAAGGTTTGATTTTTTATGTGACAAAAATATAATTGAAGTCAAAAACGTTACGCTTTTAAGAAATAAAGATTTGGCTGAATTTCCAGATGCTATAACAACAAGAGGTTCAAAACACTTGATAAATCTTATTAATTCAATTGAAAAAAATTATAAACCTTACGTCTTATTTTTAACTCAAATTCAAGGTATAAGTAATTTTAGAATAGCTAAAGATATCGATGATAATTATTATCGAAACTATAAGATGGCAAAAAAAGCTGGCGTTAAGTTTCTAGCTTACAGATGTGCTTTGAGTTCTAAAGAAATAAAAATTGAAAAAAAAATAAATATAATTGATGAATAATTTTAAAGAGAAATTTGAAAAAATGAGATTAGCAGGAAATCTTGCATCAAGGACTCTTGATATGTTAACCGAAAATATTAAACCTGGAATTTCAACAGATAAAATTGATAAACTTGGATATGAATTTATAAAAGATAACGGAGGATTCTCTGCACCATTGTTTTATCGTGGTTTTAAAAAATCTTTATGTACATCTTTAAACCATGTTGTTTGCCATGGAATTCCTTCGGATAGAGTTTTAAATGAAGGGGATATTATTAATATCGATGTAACCGCTATAGTTAACGACCATCATGGTGATACAAGTAGAATGTTTTGTGTTGGTCAAACACCGGTTAAGGCAAATAATTTAATAGAAGCAACATATGAAGCGATGATGAAGGCGATAAAAATTCTAAAACCAAATGTAAAACTTGGTGACATAGGACACGAAATTCAATCCTATGTGGAAGAAAAAGGTTTTTCTGTAGTTAGAGATTTTTGTGGTCATGGTGTTAACACTAAATTTCATGAACCACCTAACGTATTACATTATGGTGAAAAAAATACTGGAGCTGAGTTAGCTCCTGGAATGACTTTTACAATCGAACCAATGATTAATAGTGGAAAATATGACGTTAAAGTTCTATCTGATGGATGGACAGCTGTAACAAAAGATAAATCTTTATCAGCTCAATTTGAACATACAGTAGGAATTACTGAAAATGGTTATGAAATCTTTACAGAATCTGTTAAAGGTTATCATAAGCCTCCTTACTTATAACTAATGATTAAAAGATACTCTAGAAAAGAACTTACTGATATTTGGTCAGAAGAAAATAAATATAGAATTTGGCTTGAGGTTGAAATAGCGGCAGCTCAGGCCATGGAAAAATTAGGTCATATACCCAAAGGTGTTTCTGCAGCAGTAAGAAAAAAAGCTAAAATTAATATAAAAAGAATTCATCAAATAGAGTCTAAAGTTAAACACGATGTGATTGCTTTTTTGACCTCAGTTACAGAAAAAGTAGGAATAAAAGCAAGATATTTACATCAAGGAATGACTTCTTCAGATATTTTAGACACAAGTTTTAATATTCAGTTAGTTCAATCAGGAAAGATTTTGATACAAGATATTGATCAAATTTTAAAAGTTTTAAAGAGACAAGCAAAAAAACATAAATATACGCCGTGCATAGGAAGAAGTCATGGTATACACGCCGAGCCTATAACGTTTGGACTTAAGCTAGCATCATTTTATGAAGAATTTAAAAGAAATAAAAAAAGACTTTTGAACGCTATTGATGAAATATCTACATGTGCAATTTCTGGAGCTGTAGGAACTTTTGCAAATGTCAATCCAAGAGTTGAGGCCCATGTTGCAAAAAAACTTAGTTTAAAGGTTGAGCCAATTTCGACTCAAATAATTCCTCGAGATAGACATGCGTTTTACTTTTCTACACTGGGAATTATTGCAGGATCAATTGAAAGAGTTGCACTAGAAATCAGACACTTACAAAGATCTGAAGTTTATGAGTTACAAGAATTTTTCTCTAAAGATCAAAAAGGTTCCTCTGCTATGCCACATAAAAAAAACCCAATCCTAAGTGAAAATTTAACTGGTCTGTCTAGAATTGTTAGAAGTGCAGTTATACCTTCGTTAGAAAATATTGCACTTTGGCATGAAAGGGATATTTCACACTCGAGCGTTGAAAGAAGTATAGGACCAGATGCAAATATAACTTTAGATTTTGCACTTGTACGCTTAAAAAATATTCTTGATAAAATGATTGTTTACCCTAAAAAAATGATTGAAAATTTAAATCTCACAAGAGGAGTAATTTTTTCACAAGAAGTGATGATCGAACTAACTAAATCTGGGCTAAGCAGAGAACAGTCTTATAAAATTGTTCAAAAACATGCAAAAAGATGTTTTGCTGAAAAATTAGATTTATTAAGTCTATTATCAGCAGATAAGTTTATAATTTCAAAAATTTCACCAAAAAAGTTAAAATCCATTTTTAACTATTCTTCTCATTTTAAAAATATTAATTTAATATTTAGAAGAGTTTTTAAATAATGAAAAAAGGAAAAAAGTTATACGAAGGTAAAGCAAAAATTATTTACTCTACTAATAATAAAAGTCTAGCAATACAATATTTTAAAGATGATGCCACAGCATTTAATAACCAAAAAAAATCTAAAATTGATGGCAAGGGGATATTAAATAATAGAATATCTGAACATATCCTAGAAAATTTAAATCAAATTGGCATTAAAACCCATTTGGTCAAAAGACTTAATATGAGAGAACAGATTATCAAACTTGCAGAAATTATTCCTATTGAATTTATTGTAAGAAACATAGCCTCAGGTTCAATAACAAAAAGACTTGGTATTGAAGATGGCACTGTCCTAAAGCAACCATTAATAGAATACTGTCTTAAAGATGATAAGTTAGGAGATCCATTAATTGCAGAAGAACACATTCTTATATTTGGATGGGCAACAAAAAAAGAAATTGAGAAGATTAAAAAAATTATTTTAAGAATTAATGATTTTATGATTGGAATGTTTAGAGGTATCGGGATTAAACTTGTTGATTTTAAATTAGAATTTGGACGTATTAAATCAAGCAACAAAAAAGACATAATATTAGCTGACGAAA
>CACHQT010000026.1 GCA_902582105.1 uncultured Pelagibacteraceae bacterium | reverse complement strand
AACTTACACCCAGCAAAAATATTTGCAAATACAGAAATAAAGCAAGATTTAACACACCCTTCTGGAGTTGTTGATTTTTTTCTACATAAAAAAGAAAATTTTTTTTCGATTAAAGATTTTATTAAATTGTTAGATAAAAATAAATTAATTATAAAAAATTTTGCCAATGGAAGAGTAAAGCCTTTAACTAAATTTTTTACTGACGCACCTCTGCATATTAAAGAAAAAATTAATTCTTTGCCCATCGAGGATAAGTTGGAAATTTCACAAATATTAAATTGGAATGATCGAAAAATTGATCTCATTTGTTGTAAAAGAGAAAATAAAAAAAACTCTATAGTCTATAATAAGATTAATTTTGAAAAAATTTATACTTATCAGTATCATGGAGTTGAGTATAAAATCGATGGACCAAATATTAAAATAAATGATAAAATTAATAATGGATTTTTTAATTTAGATTTTGCAAATAATAAATTTAAATTTTCAGATATTTTAAATGGAAAAAAAACTCTTCTAGAAGTAACAAAAGATTTTGATAAGACTGAAAGAAAAAATTTTATTAATAAGATTATTTTTATGATTGAAAATTCTATATTAGACTTTTCCTATCATCCTATTGCTGACTACAAAAAATATTACTCTATTAAAACTAATTAATTAAATGCTTTTATAACCAAATTCCAAGCTAGCGTCTGTTATAGAATGATATAAAGACTCTCCAAAACTCCTCAGCACAAATAATCTTATTTTTTCTGGTGAGTCATCTATCAAATCAATGGTAAGTGTAATTCCATGAAAAATTGAGTTTGCACAATTATTTTTATTTAATTCGTTAAAATTGAAAGGGCATCCTTTTTTTAATACCTCTTTTGAATATTTCCCTTCAATTTCAATAATAGCTCTTGAATATGATAAATCTGTAACTGCAAAATCGGTTTCTTTAAAAATACTAGTTACCTTTGATAATATGTCTGCATTTTCTGATGCTACTAGCCAAGTATTTGGTGATGACCATAAAATTCTTGTTTCTTTATTTGTAACAACCAAATTTGGTTTATCACTTAATGCGAGTCCATCAATTTTTAAATCTGTTATAGAAACTATTGAATTTTTATATTTTGCAATTTGTAAAATTTTAAGATTACTTACTTCTTTAACTTTAAGAATATCTTGTTCATTTTTATTATCATAATCTCCATATATTCCTTTCTTATGTATTTCTTGAAGCGGTGACTGGTTTTTCATGATCTAACCCTTTCACCTTTTGGATCTACATAATGCGATGAAACTATTTCTACAGGAATAGACTTGTTTTTAAGTGGAGAAAGTGCGTAAAGTTTCTTTCCAATCATATTTTTTCCATCTTTTAAAATAGCTAATGAAAAAGGATTATTATATTCAACACTCCAACATGATGCTGAAATATGTCCCAATTTAGGATTTGGTAGTTTTGCATTTGCTTCTTTGACTAAATGTGATCCTTCTGGAATACTTGTTTTTTTGTCCAGTGGAACAACTCCAACAACTTTCTGTCTCTCTTTTGAATTAAAAGCTTCTCTATTTAATGATCTTTTTCCAATGAAATCCTTCTTTTTACTTATTAGACCATCTAGTCCATTATCGTATGGTATCGTTCTGCCATCTAATTCAGTTCCGGCCACGTGTCCCATCTCAATTCGTAAAGTAGATAAAGCCTCTGTGCCATATGGTTGAATGTTAAACTCGTTACCGACTTCAATTATTTTTTCCCACATAAAATTACCAAAATCTGACTCGACGTTTAATTCGTAAGCTAGCTCTCCAGAAAAAGAAATCCTAAAAATTCTAGCTGGTATACCGAATAAATTTGCTTCAGTGTATCCCATGAAAGGTAAACCTTCATTTGAAAGATCTTTATCTGGAAATAGTTTTTGTAATAATGTTCTAGATTTAGGACCAGCTATTGCTGCTCCTGCCCATTGTTCGGTTGTCGATACAACATTTACATTTAACTCTGGCCAAACTAATTGTAAATAATATTCTAAGTGGGACAAAACATTTGCTGCTTGAGCAGTTGTAGTTGTCATATGATAATGGTTTTCAGAAATTCTTGTAGTTGTACCATCGTCCATTACTATTCCATCTTCTCTCAACATTACTCCATATCTTGCTTTACCAACCGGCAGCTTTAGCCAAGCGTTTGTATAAACTCTATTTAAAAACTCTGCTGAGTCTGGGCCCTTGATATCTATTTTTCCTAATGTAGTAACATCACAAACTCCTACATTTTTTCTGACATTCTCTGCCTCTCTTTTTGATGCTTCAAATAATCCTTCATTTCCTTTTTTATAGTATCTTGGTCTTAGCCATATACCTGCATCTACAAATACTGCATTGTTTTTTTCATGCCATGAATGCATTGGAGATTTTCTAGTTGGTTTAGAGTGTTTTCCCACTTCTCTTCCTACTATTGCCCCGATTGAAACTGGAGTATAAGGAGGTCTAAAAGTTGTATGACCGACAGAAGGTACAATTTTATTTTCTACATCGGAGACGAGTTGCAAACCATTAAGATTACTTGTCTTTCCTTGGTCAGTCGCCATTCCTAATGTGGTATATCTTTTTACATGTTCAATTGATCTATATCCCTCCCTTAAAGCTAACTCTATATCAGAAACAGTAACATCATTTTGAAAATCTAAAAATCTTTTATAATTCTTTTTATCTGGTAGTGGCACACACCAAAACTTATCATGACTAGTATAATTTTTTTCAGAAACCTGGGGAATTGAAACTTTGTTATCCTTATTAGTTATTTTTTTGGATAATTCATATCCTTTTTCGAATGATGTGTTTATTGTTTCTTCTAGATTAAATATGCCATTTGCAGAGCCAACAGTTGTTTCGTTTTGTTTTGATTTACCAGGAACAAAGGCGTCAATTTTATCATCAAACTTTGTTTTATTTCCTGATTGAGAAGACAAGTGAATACTTGGTGTCCAAAAACCAGATACACAAATACAATCACAATTAATTTTTTCTATTATTCCTAAATCCTTTTTATTGGCTGATATTTGAGCAATTTGTGCTGAATTAATTTTCTTATATCCATTTGCAGCAACTACCACATGAGAAAATTTTATATTTATACCCAAATTTTTAGCCTCATCTACTATTTCTGATTTTGGATTCGATCTTGTGTCTAATATAATTGGTTCAATTCCATTATTTTTAAATTCAATAGCTGTTTCATAAGCACTATCATTGTTTGTAAAGATTATAGGTTTTTTACCAACCAAAACTCCATATATTTTTAAATATTCTTTTGCAGCCGAAGCTAGAACGACTCCTGGTGTATCATTGTTTCCAAATACAATAGGTCTCTCAATCGAGCCTGAGGAAATTAAGACTTCTTTAGCTCTTACATACCAAAGCCTTTGCTTTGGAATATATTTTTTTGTTTTTGGTAAGTGGTCACTTACTTTTTCAGACATTACTAGCATGTTATGATCGTAATAACCAAATACTTGTGCTCTATTTTTAACGGTAACATTTGGCATTTCTTTTAGTTCGGCAATAATTTTATCTGCCCAGTCTTTACCACTTTGGTTGCCAATATTTACGTTGCTTGTTAATAAACTGCCTCCGAAACGTGGTTTTTCTTCAGCTAAAATTATACGTGCACCGTTTTTTGCTGCTGCATAGGCACCAGCTAAACCTGCGGGGCCTGAACCTGTAATTAATAGGTCACAGTATTCATACTTGTGTTCATATCTTTCACTATCATATTTAGTAGATGCAACTCCAAATCCAGCTGCTTTCCTAATGAATGGTTCATAAATTCTATGCCAAAAACTTTTTGGCCACATAAAAGTTTTATAATAAAAACCTGCTGGTAAAAATTTATTGAAAAAATTGTTAATTGCTCCAATGTCAAAGTTTACACTCGGCCAACAATTAACACTTTTTGCCTCCAATCCTTCAAATAGTTCTTGCTCTGTAGCTCTTACATTTGGTTCAGTTTCATTATTTCTCACCATTTGAACAATTGCATATGGCTCATCAACTCCAGCTCCAAAAAAACCTCTAGGTCTATGATATTTAAAACTTCTACCAACCAGATGAACTCCATTAGCTAATAGTGCAGATGCTAAAGTATCACCTTCATAACCAAAATATTTTTTCCCATTAAATTTAAAAGATATTTTTTTATCTCTATTAATTAATCCAGAATTATTTAATCTATAAGTTTGACTCATAATTTATATATCTTTATCAGCCTCTACTGTTTTAAAAATTTCGTGGGTTACTGTGTCTCTTTGAACTTTAATCCACTGTCTACATCCTGAAATATGATGCCAAAGCTCTATATGTTTACCTCTTGGACTTTTTCTATTGTAAACAAAATTATTCCATTCTACATCTGAAATTTCTTTGTTTAAAGCTGGCCTTTTTACAGTTCCATCTCCACCATACGCAAATTCATTTTGAGATCTTAATCCGCAATAAGGGCACTTAATATACAACATTTAAGAAATCCACGTTTTTGTACCAAGGCCTTTTTCATCAATTAAATATCCTGTATTAAATCTATTTAAATTAAATCCAGCATTTAAATCATGAACCCTGTCTTGTGCAATCGTATGTGCAAATGTCCAGCCTGATACTGGTGTAGCTTTAAAACCACCATAGCACCATCCACAGTTTAAATATAATCCATCTATATGTGTTTTATCAATAATTGGAGAACCATCCATTGACATGTCCATGATTCCACCCCACGTCCTAAGCATTTTAAGTTTACTTAAGAACGGAAGCATCGCTATTCCTTCAGTAAGAACATGTTGCAAAGTAGGTAAATTTCCTCTTTGAGCATAGCTGTTATACCCGTCTAAATCTCCTCCCATTACCATTTCACCTTTGTCCGACTGGCTACAATAAAAATGTCCTGCGCCAAAAGTTACAACATGATCTAATAAGGGTTTAATTGGCTCAGACACACAAGCTTGTAGCAAATGAGTTTCTAAAGGTAATGTCATATTTAACATTTCTGCTAAAATAGAAGTGCTTCCAGCAACACAAAGTCCAACTTTTTTTGCCTTAATATTTCCTCTTGATGTTTTGATTCCTTTTATTTTTCCATTTACAACGTCAAATCCATTAACCTCACAATGTTGTATTATATCTACACCCATTGAGTCAGCTTGCCTTGCATAGCCCCACGCCACAGCATCATGTCTTGCAGTTCCACCACTTGGTTGCATTAATCCACCAAAAATTGGAAATCTTACATTTT
>CACHQT010000025.1 GCA_902582105.1 uncultured Pelagibacteraceae bacterium | reverse complement strand
CCATTAAATCTTAGATCAATTATATTGGAGTTTATAAACTCTTCATTTTTGTTAATTTCATAAATTGAATTTAAATTATATTCAAGATTTTCTAATGGTAATTTAAATAATTTATTATCTCTTGTTTTTATATCCCATCTGCCTGATGGGAAAAAATATATTTCTACTATTTTATTAAAGTCAAATGTTGACTGTCTTATGGTTTTTACAAATTCAATAAAACGGTATGTATTAATTTTTCCAAAAACTCTTGGTAAATTTTTTTTAATATTATCAGAATAAATTAATTTTCCATTTGATCCTATTAAAAATAATTTACGATCAATATTTATTACTCCCAAAAATTCGGTTTTTTGAATTTTAACTTCTATTGTATTTGGGTAGATTTTTTTAATTTCGAAATCGTGAACTAGATTATTTTTTTTTAAAGTTTTTAATAAAAGATCTTTTGGAAGAAAAAAAATATTTTTTATCATTTCTTTTTTTATTTCCTGTGATATTTGAAGATTATTTTTTTCTGAAAGGCCAAAAACTTTTACATTATCCACATCAAAATTAAAAAAATTTGAATTGACTAACTGAACATTATTAAACGTACTTAATAAAAAAAAAATAAATAAATAAATATAAATCTTATTTTTTTTATCTATTTTTTGAAGCATCTTTCAAAATCCATTCTATCAAATTAGCAAAATTTATTCCTCGGAAATTTGCAATTTCTGGTACTAAAGAAAGTTTAGTCATTCCAGGTTGTGTATTTATTTCTAATAAATAAAACTTATTTTTGTAAAATTTAAAATCTGATCTAGTAACACCTTTGCAGCCAATTAATTTATGTACTTTGAGCGATGTATTCAAAACTTCTTCCATTTTTTTTCTTTCTAGATCAACAGGAATGATATGCTTTGTTTTTGCTTTCACGCTGTATTTTGCTTTATAATCATAAAACTTTCTTTTTGGTTTTAATTCAATTGCTCCCAATTTAATATTTCCCATTATTGCTACCTGAATTTCTCTACCAGGAATGAACTGTTCAATTAAAATTTCATTATAAATTGAGAGTTTGTTTAAATTTTTAATTAAATTTTTTTTTGTACAAATATAAACATTCACACTTGAGCCCTCATTAATTGGTTTAATTACTACGGGGAATTTTAATTTATTATTAATTAATGAAATTATATTTTTATTTTTTTTATTGTAATAATATTTTATATATTTTGGTGTTAGAATTTTATTTTTCAAAAAAATTTTTTTAGAAATTTCTTTATCCATTGCTATTGTTGATGCTAAAACACCTGAGTGAGTATATTTAATTTTTTGGGACTCTATAATTGTTTGAATGTAACCATCTTCACCAAATTGGCCGTGAAGTGCATTAAATATTATATCTGGTTTAAAAGATTTTATTTTTTTTAAAAAAATTATTATCTGGTTCTGCTATAATAGATTTGTAATTCTTGTTTTTTTTTAATTCATTATACACGCTTTTAGCGGTGTCTAAACTTATGAGTCTTTCTTTAGATATGCCGCCAGCCAAAATTATAACTTTTTTTTTCATTTTACTATTTCTATCTCTGTCTCAATATCAATTCCTGTTTTTGATTTCACACTTTCCTTAACAAAATCAATTAAATTTTTCATGTCTTTAAAGGAAGCATTATTTCTGTTAACAAAAAAATTACAGTGCATTGCTGAAATTTCAGCATCTCCAAACTTAGTATCTAATGGAACAGATTTTTTGATTAACTCCCAAACTTTTTCTTTAGTCTGTCCAATTGGGTTTTTAAAAGTACTTCCTCCAGTTTTAATTTTAGTTGGTTGCGATTGATCCTTTTTATTTTTTAGAAATTCTATTGTATTTTTCACAACCTGCTTATCCTCAAACTTTCCTTTGAAGGAGGCACTCAAAAAAATTAAATTTTTATCTAAATCATTGCCTCTATATATAAATTTAATTCTAGAGGCTGGAATTGTTAAAACTTTACCACTTTTATCTACTGCCTGTATTGATAACAAAATATCTTTAAATTCTTTTTCGAAGCACCCTGAATTCATTCTTAATCCACCTCCGATTGTGCCAGGTATACACGACAAAAATTCAAATCCACTAATATTATTGTCACAAGCAAATTCTGATAACTTTTTATCAACAGTTGCACTCCCAGCAACCAATGTTGTTTCAGATAATAAAGATATATTAGAGAAATTTTTTCCCAACTTAACTACTATACCATCAAACAATTCATCTTTTATAAGAACATTTGATCCAGCACCTATTAAAAAAAATTTTTTCCTTTGCTCCAAATTTTTTTAAAAATGAAATTAATTCATTTAAACTTTCAGGTTTAAAATATGCTTTTGCAATACCACCAATATTAAACCAGTTTGTTTTTTTTAAATCATAATCAAAAATAATTTTTCCTCTTATATCTTTTGAAAAATTTTTTAATTCGTTAATTTTACTCATAATAACTTTGGTAACTCTTTAATCCAGTTAGAAATTGAACCAGCTCCCATTCCAATTACTACCTTATTTCCATAAATATATTGTTTAATAAATTTACTTAACTGATATTGATCTTTAACTAGATAAACTTTTACCTTTGATTTTTCAGCAATTTCTTTAGCAAAATTTAAATAATTAAATCCCAATTTAATTTTTTCACCCGCTTTATATATTGGGCACAAAATAACTCCTTGGGCTTTATTAAAACACAAAGTGAATTCTTTTCTTAAATCTTTTAGTCTCGATATTCGATGAGGTTGAAATATACAAAATATCTCTTCTTTATTGTATACTTTATTTACACCATTAATGAGCTCTTTGATTTCCGTAGGATGATGGGCGTAGTCATCAAAAAAATTAACTCCCTTGTATGAAAATATTTTATTAAATCGTCTTTGGACGCCCTCAAATTTATAAAGAGACTCATTAATAATTTTATTTGGTATTCCTATTGTCAAAGCCACAGCTGCAGCTGCAGTTGCATTTCTTATATTATGTAAACCAAGTAGTGGAATGCTTATACCTTTTAAGATTTTTTTTTTTTTAGAAGGTAGAGATATATTTAAGTCAAATATAGATGATTCTTTACGTTGTTGAATATTTTTAATTCTAAAGTTAGAATTTTTATTAATTCCATAAGTGTAAAAGTTTTTCGTTTTAATTTTTTTAATTATTTCATTGTTCACCTTGTCATCAATACAAATAAAAGATTTACCAAAAGATGGAACTTTATTAATGAAATCTAAAAAATGATTTTTTAGTTTATCCATAGATCTGTAATAGTCCATATGTTCACGGTCTACATTTGTAACAATAGAATATGTAGGAGGGACTTTTACAAAACTTCCATCTGACTCATCAGACTCTAATACACACCATTTACCCTTTCCTAGTTTTGCTGAGCTTTGTAAGGAATTAAGAACGCCTCCGTTTATTATTGTTGGATCTAATTTTGCTTTAGCAAAAATTCCGGAAATGAGTGAAGTGGTAGTTGTTTTTCCATGTGAGCCAGCTACCACAACGTTCTGAGTCAATGAAACAATGTGTGCTAACATATCACCTCTTTTATAAATAGGTAGATTTTTAATTCTAGCTTGTTTAACTTCAGAATTATTTTTTTTGATTGCTGATGAAATAACTAAAATTGTAGCTTTATTAATATTTTTTTTAGCATGACCTAAAAAAATTTTTATTTTATTCTTTTTTAACCTTTCTGTACTTTTGTTTGTCGTTATATCACTTCCTTGAATTTTAAAACCCATACCTCTCATAATCAACGCAAGCCCACTCATACCAATTCCACCAATGCCTACGAAATGTATATTTTCATTTTTTGCAAGTTCAATTTTCATTTATCACCTTTATGATTTTTTCGTTTATCTTATTCCAGCTATTTTGGTAACTAAAAATTTTCATATTCTTTTTCTTTTCAAAATAATCATCTTTATTTTCAATAATTTGGATTATTTTATTTGAAAGTATTTGACTCGATATATTGTTTTGCTCAAGTATCCAGCAACAATTTTGATTTTTATAAAAAAGTGCATTTTCATACTGATGATTATCTTTTGCGTAAGGGTACGGTATAGCCAAATAAGGAACATTTAGAAAAGTTAATTCTGAAAGAGTTGAGGCGCCTGCTCTAGTAATACATAGATTAGAATAAGATATATATTTAGAAATATTATTTTCGTAATCAAATAATTCATGATCAATATTTTTTGAATTGTAAAATTTTTTTAAAGCTTCAAAATTTTCATTATTACTTTGTTGATATACTTTTAGTTTATATTTTTTTGATAAATTTAAAATAGAATCTTTAACTTCTTGATCAAAAAATTTTGCCCCTTGACTTCCTCCTATAATTAACAACTTTATTTCATCTTTAATTTTATCTTCGTTAATTTTTATTGAATAAAATTTTTTTCTAAGCAATGAATTTATTACAATTATTTTATTAGCATATTTTTTAGGGAAATTTTTAATTTTATCTGAGTAACAAAAAATTTTTTCACAAAATTTCATGTAGAATATATTAGCTCTTCCAATTACCATATTTGGTTCAAATAAATAAATCTTTAAATTTAAAAGTTTAGCAGAAATACATAATGGTATGGACATGTATCCACCAGTAGATATCAACACATTAAAATTATTTTTCCTTATAAAAAAGAAAGATTTTATTGTAAGTAAGAGAATTAAAAAGAAATAAAAAGGTAGCAATAAAAGATTATTTTTTAACTTTGGTGTATTTATAATTTTTATTTTATCTTTTTCTATATTTAAAAATTTTATTCCTCTTTCATCGGAGGATAAATACACATCAAAATCATTTTTTAAATGTTCGAAAAAAATACCAGCGGGAACAGCGTGTCCTCCAGATCCACCAGTACTAATCAGAATTTTTTTTTTCATTAATAAACAATTCTTCTTTTGGTAAGATTTAAAATTATTCCAGATAAAATTGCAGTACCAACAATTGAAGATCCACCGTAACTTAAAAAGGGCAATGTCATTCCGGTAGTTGGAAATAGTCTTATATTCACTCCCAAATGAATTAATGTTTGAAATAGAATAATAGATGCAGAACCAACAAGAATTAATTTTACTTTATTATTTTTTTCAAAATAAAGTTTTCTAAAAACTTGATAAATAAAAAATAAAAAAATAATCATTAATAAAATTATGACCAAAACTCCGAATTCCTCTGAAATGACAGATACAATATAATCTGTATGAGCTTCTGGTACTCTATTTTTTAAAACACCTTCTCCAATTCCTTTTCCAAAAAAACCTCCGTTTATTATAGCTTCAGATGCTTTTTCGGACTGATAGTTGTTTCCTGAAGATGGATCAAAGAAAGATTTAAGTCTGACTAAAATATAAGAAAATTTAGGAACAAAAAAAATTAGATAAAACAATAATAAAAGTATCAATCCAAAAAAAAGGAAAAAAATAATTAAATTAATTCCAGATATGAAAATTAAAATTAACCAAGTTAAAATTACTAAAAAAGTTTGTCCTATGTCAGGTTGAGTAATTAAAAGAAATATTATTGGCATAATTAAAACGAAACTTAAAAAATATTTAAAATAAATATTGTTACTTTTTTCCGAACTTATAATTGAAGCTATCATTATAATTATAAATGGTTTTAAAACTTCAATTGGTTGAAATCTTGGCAAAAATATAAAATCAACCCAACGTTTAGAACCTTTAACTTCTACGCCAATAATTGGTACTAACGCTAAAAAAATAAAGCATATCAAAAATAATACTGTTGATATTCTATATAAATTTTTTTGATTTAATGTTGAAAAAAAAATTATAAAAAAAATTCCTATAAAAGTATAAAGCAAGTGTCTTAGGAAAAAATAATAACTATTAGTATTTAATTTGTCCGAGGCGATAAGCGATGTAGAAACTAGTGAAAAAAATAAACCCAAAGAAAATAGAATTATTATTAAAAAAAAAATAGATTTATCTATATTTTTCCACCATTCATAATAAAGTTTATTAATTAAACTAATTTGATTCATAAATTAATTATTTAAATTATATTTTTTTAAAAGTTTATTAAATTCCTTCCCTCTTTCTTCAAAATTTTTGTAAGTATCGAAAGATGCAGCAGAGGGACTAAAAAGAATAGTGCTGTGAAATTTAATTTTTTTAGACTTAATTTCAAAAATAATTTTTTTTAAAGCACTTTTCAAATTTTTAAAGTGCTCATATTGTAATTTTTTTTTTAATTTTTTTATAAAATAATTTTTATTATTTCCATAAATATAGGCTTTCAAGTTTAAACATTCCTTTTTAGTCATAAAAAAATTATCTCCAGATTTAGGAATTCCACCTACCAACCAATATACTTTACCTAAAGATTTGAGAATATTTATACTTGATGAAAAACTAGTTGCCTTAGAGTCATTTATCACAGAAATTTTTTTGGTTCTATAAATGATTTGTTGTCTAAAATTTAAACCCTTAAATTTATTAATTGTTTTAAATAAATATTTTTTTTTTAATTTTAACTTATTTACAATTGAAAATATAAACCTCAAATTTTCTTTATTACCATCTGTATTAAAATATGGATTTT
>CACHQT010000024.1 GCA_902582105.1 uncultured Pelagibacteraceae bacterium | reverse complement strand
TGCTTCATCAAAACGGTAATCTTTAATGTTTTTTTCAACATTTTTTTTAGTTTCTAACAACTCTGCATATATCCACTTATTGATATTAATTGAAATTTTTGGTTTTTTTTGGATGTTTTTAAATGAACACTTATTTTGAATTAAAAAGTTATTAGCATTCCACAGCTTATTTAAAAAGTTTCTATAACCTTTAACTCTATCCTCAGACAATTTAACATCTCTTCCTGGGGAAGCCATTGAAAGCAAAGTAAATCTTAAAGCATCAGCACTGTATTTCTCTATAAGCTCTAAAGGATCAATAACATTACCTTTAGACTTAGACATTTTTTGTCCTTTTTCATCTCTAACTAAAGCATGAACATAAATATCTTTAAAAGGTTCTTTGTTTAAAAACTCCATGCCAAACATAATCATACGGGCAACCCAAAAGAATATAATATCAAAACCGGTGACTAAAACTGATGTTGGATAAAATTTTTTAATATAATCATTTTTTGCTGGCCAACCTAATGTAGCAAATGCCCATAAACCAGATGAAAACCAAGTGTCTAAAACATCAGGATCTCTAAATAATTTAACATCTTTTTTATAATATTTTTTAGCAATTTTTTTGGCTTCACTTTCAGTTTTGCCTACAAATATTTTCTTATCAGGTCCATACCATGCAGGGATTTGATGTCCCCACCAAAGTTGTCTTGAAATACACCAAGGCTCAATATTATTCATCCATTGAAAATAGGTTTTAGACCAGTTTCCAGGATAAAATTTTGTCTTATTTGATTTAACAATTTTTTTGGCTTTTACTGAAAGTTTTTTTGCATCAACAAACCATTGTTCTGTCAAATAAGGTTCTATAATTGAGTTTGACCGATCTCCATAAGGGACTTTATTTTTAATGTTTTCCTCTTTAACCAACAGTTGTTTTTCATTTAAGTTACTAAGTATTTTTTTTCTAGCTTGGAATCTATCTAAACCAACAAATTCACTTGGAGCATTTTTGTTAATTTTTCCATCATCAGTAAATATGTTTAAAATCTCAAGTTTATTTCTAACACCTACTTCATAATCATTAAAATCATGAGCTGGTGTAATTTTAACAGCCCCAGTTCCCTGTTCAGGATCAGCATAATTGTCTGTTATAATTTTAATTTTTCTACCAACCAAAGGTAAAATAACATTTTTTCCAACAAATTTTTTGTACCTTTTATCTTTAGCATTTACTGCAACTGCGGTATCTCCAAGCATTGTTTCAGGTCTTGTAGTAGCAATAGTTATAAATTCATTTGTTTCTTCGATTGGATAATTTATATAATAAAGTTTAGAATTAACCTCTCTTTGATCAACTTCTAGATCAGATATTGCTGTTTTAAGCACAGTATCCCAATTAACAAGTTTCTTTGATTTATAGATTAATTTTTTATTATAAAGATCAACAAACACTTTTATTACAGATTCAGATAAATTTTTATCCATCGTAAAAGCATTTCTTGACCAGTCACATGAACAACCTAATTTTTTTAACTGGTTTATTATTATGTCACCATATTCATTTTTCCATTCCCATACTTTTTTGATAAATTTAGTTCTACCTAAATCATTTTTATTAATATTTTCTCCTGCTAATTTTTTTTCAACAAGGGCCTGAGTTGCAATTCCAGCATGATCTGTTCCAGGCTGCCATAAAGTTTCATAATTATTCATTCTATGATAGCGCGTTAACAAATCTTGAATTGAGTTATTTAAAGCATGACCCATATGCAAACTTCCTGTTACATTAGGTGGTGGTATTACTATTGAAAATTTTTTCTTATTTTTTTTAGGTTTAAATAAATTGTTTTTTTCCCAATATGAATAAATTCTAGTTTCAACTTCAGAATGGTTGTATTTATCAGAACTCATAGCTCTTTAGTTTATAAATTAATCATTTGAATAAACAATAATGAAATTATAGCGAATATTTATAGACTAAATCAAAAAAACAATTATATAAACATTGATTAAATTGATTTAGTATCCTTTTGTATGGCAACGTGGCGGAATGGTTACGCAGAGGATTGCAAATCCTTGTATCCCGGTTCGATTCCGGGCGTTGCCTCCAAAAAAACTGTTGTGTTAATTTCAAAAAAAAGTAAGTTCTGATTTTACATTCCTCGGTAGCTCAGTTGGTAGAGCAGTTGACTGTTAATCAATTGGTCGCAGGTTCGAGTCCTGCCCGAGGAGCCAAATTTAAACAACCTTAGATATCGGTATCTGTATAGACTGAATATTTTTACTAAATTTTAGTTTTTGATCAGCATTAAGCTCTGAGTAAAGCTTTACTAAAAAATTATAATTAACATTCAGGTGTCCTTCTTTAGATTTTTCAATATTGATTGCATAATCTGAAAAATCCTCAAAGAAATAGTTTATTGGCACCTTTAAATAATTAGAAAGCTGAAGAAGTCTGATTGAACTTACTCCATTTGTACCTTTCTCATATTTTTGTATTTGTTGAAATGTAACATTGATTGCTTTTGCAACTTTTGTTTGTGTTAAACCTAGCGCTAGTCTTCTAAGTTTTAGCTTGTTGCCCAAGTGTTTATTAAAATTATCTTCCATTAAGACCCCTCTTAAGTAATATATAATTCTGATATTCAATATATATTTTAATAAGAGTGCAAGTCTAAAATGCCCTTAAAAAAAAATTTTTTTTGCTTATTTTATGGCTTGACAAGGGGTTTTTTACAGTAATTTGACTGTAAAAGTTGATGTTTTTTAATGAGATTTTAATTATAAAATTTGGCTTAAAAAAAGTTTAGTCCTATCATTTTTAGGGTTAGCAAAAAATTCTTTTGTAATAGCTTTCTCTACTATCATTCCCTCATCCATAAATATAACTTCATCGGCTACTTCTTTAGCAAAACCCATCTCATGTGTAACAACTATCATGGTCATTCCTTGTTTGGCTAAATTTACCATTGCATCTAATACTTCTTTAATCATTTCTGGATCCAATGCAGATGTTGGTTCATCAAAAAGCATTATTTTAGGTTGCATGCATAGAGCTCTTGCTATTGCACATCTTTGTTGTTGTCCACCTGATAATTGACCTGGAAATTTATTTGACTGATCATCTATTTGTACTTGCTTTAATTGATTCATTGCTAATTCCTCTGCATCTTTTTTTGGCATTTTTTTTACCCAAATCGGAGCCAAAGTACAATTGTCTAAAATAGAAAGATGAGGAAATAAATTAAATTGTTGGAATACCATTCCAACTTCTGCTCTTACTTGTTCAATATTTTTTGTATTTTCATTTAATTCAGTTCCATCAACTATAATTGATCCTTTTTGATGTTCTTCTAATCTATTAATGCATCGTATTAACGTAGATTTTCCAGAACCAGATGGTCCACATACAACAATTTTTTTATTTTTTTCAACAGATAAATTAATATCTTTTAAAACTTGAAAATCACCAAACCATTTATTCATATTTTCTATTTTGATTATTGGATCAGACATTATTTATCTTTCAGTTTTGTATTTAAGTTCTAAATTGTAACTATATTTACTCATAGCATAACAAATTATCCAGAAAATTATAGCAGCAAAAACATAACCTTCCATAGCAAAACCTAGCCATTTTGGATTTGTTTTTGCTAATCCTAACATTCCAGCAATTTCCATTAACCCTACAACAAAAATTAGTGGAGTATCTTTAACTAAAGCTAAAAAAGTATTTGCTATACCTGGAATTACTAGTTTTAACGCTTGAGGTAAAATCACAAAAATGTGCATTTTCCAATATCCCATACCAAGAGATTTAGCAGCATCATACTGACCTCGTGGTAATGCTTGTAATCCACCTCTTATTACTTCTGCTACGTATGCAGCTTCGAATAAAGATATTGCGATAATTACTCTAACTAACTTATCCATGAAAAAATCTTCTGGTAAAAACATTGGAAACATTACAGATGACATGAATAAAACTGTTATTAAAGGAACCCCTCTCCAAAACTCTATAAACCCTACTGAAAAATATTTAATTGTTGGAAGATTTGATCTTCTGCCTAAAGCTAATAACATTCCAATTGGAAAACAAAAAATTAAACAAAAAAATGAAACAATAAATGTCAATGATAAGCCACCCCATGCTCCAGTTTCAACCCATTCTAATCCAAATGATCCACCTGATATTAAATAGTAGATTAATATATATGCAATTATTGGATAAATAATCACATAGTATAATGTTAAAAACTTTTTTAATTTTTCACCAGAAAAGTAACCAACAAAAGCAAGTGCAATTAATATAATAAAAGATACATTTATTCTCCACTGTAATTCATTCGGATACATTCCATACATAAATCTTCTAAGCCATACTTTAATGTAAGTCCAACATGCTCCACTACCTGTACAAGCTTCTTTAGTATCACCAGCAATATTGGCATCAAATATAAACCAACTTAAAGATGGTGGTGTAGCCATAATTATTACAAATATTATTAAAAGAGTTAGAGCTCCATTAAAGTTACTTGTATTTATATTCTTGTTTAGTAAATCTAGATATTTAAGTCCTGAAAATTCAATTCTAATTAAATGTAAACCAAACAATCCAACTATCAGTGGTAACAAAAGGCTTACTGGACCTGGCAAATAAGAGGTTACATTAATGTTAAAAAAAGAACTTAAAAAGACATCAAAAATACTTATAAAAAGTAAAACTGATCCAGTGTACACATACACATATAGATTGTTTTTATCAGGTTTTAAAAAATTCAACTTATTCATTATTTTTCTTTAATTGCTATTTTTTTGTTATACCAGTTCATTAATGCTGATATTGCCAAGCTAATTGACAAATATGTGAGCATAGTTATTGAAACAATTTCTATTGCTCTACCTGTTTGCATTAATGCTGTTCCAGCAAAAACTAGAACTAAATCTGGATATGCTATTGCAGCAGCTAATGAAGAGTTTTTAGTTAAGTTTAGGTATTGATTTGTTGTTGGAGGAATTATTATCCTTAATGCTTGAGGCATTATCACTAATTTTAAAACTTGTCTTGGTGTTAAACCAATAGATGCTGCAGCTTCTTTTTGACCTTTGCTAACACCCTGAATACCCGCTCTTACACACTCTGCAATAAAAGTTGCTGTATATAAAGATAAAGCTAAAACTAAAGCTATTAACTCAGGAGGTAAACTTAAAGCAGGTTCAAAAATAAATCCTGTTGCGGATAATTGTTTTAGTACTGGGGTTTTAATTTCAAGATTAACACCACCAATAACAAATGATAGTAACGGTAGTAATATCAATAAACCTAATGATATATATAATACCGGTAATTGTTTACCCTCGTTTTCTTGAATTTTTTTCGCATAACTTCTGATGATAAGTATAGAAATAATTGCAGCTAAAATTGAATATAAAAATACATCTAAATTATTCCAAACAAATAAAGGCACATAGTAACCTTTAATCGTCATATATGTGGATCCAAACCAAGCTTCAGCATCTTGAGGTAAAGGTAAAGCTCTCAAGGCCGCAAAATACCAAAAAAATATTTGTAATAGTAAAGGAATATTTCTAAAAAATTCTACATAAAAAGCTGCTGTATTTTTAATTAGGTAGTTTGGAGATAATCTTGCAATACCAACGATAACGCCAATTATTGTACTTAGAATAATTCCTATAAACGAAACTAATAAAGTGTTTAATAAACCAACTAGGTAAGCTCTAGCATATGAATGTGACCCATCATATTCAATTAAAGAAAACTGAACATCAAATGACGACTCTTGTTTTAAAAAACCATAACCAAACTCAATGCCCCTATTATCCATGTTCATTTGAGCGTTGTAAGTAAAAAAACCAAATACAAATATTATAACAAGAAGTGTTATTAACTGAGGGATGATTTTTTTAACTTTATTATTCATAAAATTGAATACTAAAAAAAAGGGCTAGATAAATCTAGCCCTTTTTAAAGTTTATTAAGATAAAAATTATCTTGCAGGTGGTACGTAAAGTATTCCACCTTTAGTCCATAATTGGTTTGGACCTCTATCAGGTAAAATACCAGTATCAGCTATATTTCTCTTATAGCTTTCACCATAGTTACCAACTTGTTTGATAATTCTTAAGCTCCAGTCATTATCTAAACCAAAAGCAGCTCCTAATTCACCTTCTGCACCAACAAGTCTCTTAATAGCTGGATTATCAGAAGTTTTCATAGAATCTGCATTTGCAGAAGTAATGCCGTACTCCTCAGCTTCGATCATTACGTTCAAAGACCAACGAACAATATCTTCCCAAACTGAGTCACCTTGTCTAACAACAGGGCCTAAAGGCTCTTTTGAAATAGTTTCAGGTAACACTATGTGTTCATCTGGGTTTTTCATTTTTGTTCTTTGTGCGGCTAAACCTGATTTGTCAGTTGTGTAAGTATCACATCTTCCATTATCATAAGCAGCAACAACTTCGTCAGCTTTTTCGAAAGCTACTGGTTCATAAGAAATTCCTTTTGAATTAAAGAAGTCTCTCATGTTTAACTCTGTAGTTGTTCCGATATTTGTACAAGCAGAGATTCCATTTTTGAATTGGCTCGTAGAAGTAATTCCAGAACTTTTTCTAACCATGAAACCTTGACCATCGTAGAAATTTACTCCAACGAAAGTAAGACCTATATCAGCATCTCTAGAAAGAGTCCAAGTTGTGTTTCTTGATAAGATATCAATCTCACCAGAAGTTAGAGCCGTAAATCTTTCTTTAGCACTTAACGGAGTGAACTTAACTTTGTTCGCATCGCCTAATACTGCAGCAGCAACCGCTCTACATACGTCAACGTCAACACCTGTCCAATTTCCTGATGCATCAGCATTAGAAAATCCAGGTAGACCTTGAGATACTCCACATCTTACAAAACCTTTCTTCTGAGTGTTTTTAAGAGTTTTTGACTTTTTTGCCATAGCTTCAGTTGAAAATGCAAAAAGCACCGCAACCATAGCTACAAAAGAAGTCAATTGTTTTAAGTATTTAAACATATATCCCCTTTTATATTTATTTATTTGTTAACAAATAATTCAAAATAACTTTTGAATATCTTTAATTTAAGCATGATATATTTTTAGCTGCAAGCAAAAATAACATTAATAATATACTATTTTTGATGATTTAATGGCGCGCTCTGGAGGATTCGAACCTCCGACCTGCGGTTTAGAAAACCGATGCTCTATCCAGCTGAGCTAAGAGCGCATATAAATATATTAAGAATTTATAATAGTTATTTAATTTTTAAAAAGAAATTTTTTTAAAATAATTAATATTGTTAGAAGTTCAACCCTGCCGATAATCATGAAAACTATAATAAAATATTTGATTATGAACTGTAAATTCTGAAAATTAAAGTCCTCAATGCCATACAATGACGAATTAACTGTATTCATTAAAGTTAAAATTGAAATCTTGAATGAGTCCTCGAAAGAAATACCAAAAAAGGTAAGAAATGATGCAAGAAACATCATAGAGGATATAAATATTACAACAGATAAAAAATATTTATTAATAATTAATTTATCAAAACTAAT
>CACHQT010000023.1 GCA_902582105.1 uncultured Pelagibacteraceae bacterium | reverse complement strand
TAAATGTTTGTTTGTTAGAAAAGGCATCTGAAATTGGAGCGCATATTTTGTCAGGAAATGTTTTTGAAACAAGAGCATTGGATGAATTACTACCTAATTGGAAAGAACTAAACAGTCCGATTAAAACTAAAGTTTCTAAAGAAAAATTTTTATTTTTAGGTAAAAAAAAATCATTAAGTTGGCCAACTTGGTTATTGCCTAAAGTTCAACATAACAAAAATAATTATATTATAAGTCTTGCTAATTTATGTAGATGGCTAGCCGAACAAGCAGAGGCGTTAGGAGTAGAAATATTCCCAGGATTTCCAGCAAGTGAAATTTTATACAATGATGATGGATCTGTTAAAGGAATTGCTACCCAAGACATGGGTTTAGATAAGGAAGGAAAAAAAAAAGATAGTTTTGAATCTGGTATGGAGCTTCACGCAAAAGTTACAGTCTTTGCAGAAGGATGTAGAGGCCATTTAGGAAAACATTTAATTAAAAAATTCGAATTAGATAAAGGAAAAAATCCGCAACAATATGGAATTGGCTTTAAGGAAATTTGGGAAGTAAGCGAAAAAAATCATGAGGAAGGATTAGTAATGCACACAGCTGGATGGCCATTAGATAATAAAACTTATGGAGGAAGTTTTATTTACCATGCTGAAAATAAACAAATTTTTTTAGGTTATGTGATTGGTTTAGATTATCAAAATCCATACCTTTCTCCTTTTGATGAGTTTCAGAGATTTAAAACTCATCCTGCAATAAAAAAAATAATTGAGGGCGGAAAAAGAATTTCTTATGGAGCACGTGCGTTAATAGAAGGTGGATTACAAAGCCTACCAAGAATGTTTATGCCTGGTGCATTATTAGTAGGGTGTGATGCGGGTACATTAAATATGCCAAAAATTAAAGGCTCACATACCGCAATGAAAAGTGGAATGATTGCAGCGGAAACAATATTTGAGCATATATCTCAACAAAAAGATTTATCAATTTATGAAGAAAAATTTAATAAAAGCTGGGTATATCAAGAATTGCATGCTGCAAGAAATGTTAAACCAAGCTTCAGTTGGGGTTTAATTTTAGGTATAATTTTTACTGGTATAGATCAAATACTATTTAGAGGAAAATTACCTTTCACTTTAAAACATAAACATGCAGATCATGAAACTTTAAAGCCCGCAAAGGAAATGCCTAAGATAGATTATCCAAAACCCGATAACGTTATAACTTTTGACAAAACAAGCTCAGTTTATCTAACTGGAACCAATCATGCTGATAACCAGCCAGTCCATCTGAAGTTAAAAAACCCAGATTTACCAATAAGTTTTACGCTTGGTAAGTTTGATGAGCCAGCCCAAAGATATTGCCCCGTTGGTGTTTATGAGGTTCAAAATGAAAATAACGTAAAAAAATTTGTAATAAATTCCCAAAATTGTATCCACTGTAAAACTTGTGATATTAAAGAACCTTCTCAAAATATCACATGGGTAACTCCCGAAGGTGGCGGTGGACCAAAGTATGGAAATATGTAATTAAGAAAGATCTATTGCAAATTTTTTTAATTTTTCAATTGGAACAAGTTTGAGAGTATTTTCATGTGTTCTTTTTAAATAGATAGAACATCCCTTGTCAGCTTCTATAGCTCTAGCAATCCAAGAAGCACAGACACACCATTTATCACCATCTTTTAATCCAGGGAAACCAAATTCAGGATGTGGTGTAATTAAATCATTGCCAGCTTCTTTGCACCAATTAAGAAATTCATTATTAACTTTTACACACACAGTATGAAGTCCGTGATCATTTTCATCTGTGTTGCAGCAGCCATCTCTAAACCAACCTGTTAATGGGTCTAAAGAACATTCTTCAAGATCTCCACCCAAAACATTTTTTTGCTTATCGCTCATTTATTTTTTGATTGCTATGTCAGCATTGAAAGAAAAAGATCTTCTCTCTCCTGGTCCGTAAAATGGATATACCGTATGTAGCATATAATTTGGGAATAAAATAAATTTTCCGACCTCTGGCTTTATCAATTCTAGAGCCTTACAATTAAATATATTAGCGCCATGAGCTAATTGTATCTGTCCATTAAAATTTGTTCCTTTGTCTTGTGGTGATTTTCCAAAATCTTTAGGAAGCATTGTATAACAAACACCAGAAATATTTCCAGTATGAAAGTGCAGGGGGTTATACTCATTTTCAAATTGTCTTACTATCCATGCTTGTCTAAAGTTTATCAGTAATTTTTTTTTGAACTCATCAATTGATGAAATATTAAGGTCTGGTCTAGATTTAAACATATAGGCAGCAATCATATTGCTAAGATAAGGACTTATTTTTGAATTAAAAAATTCTTTTTCTAAAGAAATTTCTTGTGTCACAGCTCCTACTAATGTTTTACCAGCATCTAAGCTTTTTGCTTTTTCTTTATCTTTAATTATTGCATTGCTATAATCATTTAAGTCACTTACAAATTGCGGAATAACTTGTATTTCTCCCACTGTAGGTCCAAATGGCTTTGTAACATTCATTTCTTTTGTTAGATCCATAATTATATTTTAGTTGGATTAGGTTGATTTTTATAAACCTCATCAGGATCAAAAGATTTTTCTTTTTCTTCGAACTTCATTTCGATTTCTCTGGCATTATCAATTTTTCCAAGTGGTACAGATCTATAAAAACATGATCTATATCCAACATGACAACTTGAACCATTTCCAATATCAACAGTTAACCAAACTGCATCCTGATCGTCATCAATTCTTAATTCAATAACTTTTTGAATAAAGCCACTGTGCTTTCCTTTATGCCAAATTTGTTTCCTAGATCTGCTCCAGTAGTGAGCTTCTTTAGTTTCAATTGTTTTTTTTAAAGCCTCCACATTCATATAACCGTGCATTAGTACTTCTTTTGTATTGGCACAAACTGTCACAACTGGAATTAATCCATCATTATCAAATTTTGGCGATAGAAGCTTTCCTTCCTCAATTTCAGCAATGTTTTCTCTCTTTTTAAACATAAGATAGGTAATTATGTAGCATATCAGAAATTATATTAAATATTTTAAAATTATGAAATAATATGTATAAACGGCTCTCATGAAATTAGTTAAAGATATACATAGTAAATCTACAAAAAATAGCAATGTTTCTGACAAGGAAGCAGAAGAAGCTGTTATTAAAATTTTAGAATGGATGGGAGAAGACCCTTCAAGGGAAGGATTAATCGAAACACCTAAAAGAGTAGTTAAGGCATTTAAAGAATATTTTAAAGGTTATAACGAAGATCCAAAAACAATTTTAAATAAAACTTTTGGAGACGTTGATGGTTATGACGATATGGTTATTCAAAAAAATATATCAGTTCAAAGCCATTGTGAACATCATATGGCACCGATCATTGGGGTTGCTCATGTTGCTTATATACCAAATAAAAGAGTCGTTGGACTTAGTAAACTCGCTAGAGTTGTAGAAGTTTTTTCAAAAAGACTTCAAACACAGGAAAGACTTACAATGCAAATTGCAAAAACATTAATGAGCGCACTAGACGCTAAAGGTGTTGCTGTTTCTATAGATTCAACACATCAGTGTATGACTATGAGAGGTATTAAAAAAGAACAGGCAACTACTGTTACAAATTACTATCTAGGTAGCTTTAAAGATGATTTAAGTTACCAAAATAGATATTTGAGATTTATTAGTAAGTAAGATCTTATATAATATTTTAAAAAAATGTCGGAAAAATTCAAAGCCTTAGTTGTTAATCAAAATGGTGAAGACTTTACTAGGGAAATACAATCCTTAGATAAAAGTTTTTTAAAACACGGCGATGTTTTAGTTAAAGTTGAGTATTCAGGATTAAATTATAAAGATGCACTCATTTTAAAAAATGGAGCGAAACTAGTAAAAGAATTTCCTCATATACCTGGTATTGATTTTTCAGGAACAGTTGTTGAAAGTGAAAATAAAAATTTTAAAACAGGTGATCAAATAATTTTAACCGGAAGAAGAGTTGGTGAAATTTATTTTGGTGGCTACTCCCAATTAGCAAAAGTCAATGGAGATTTTTTAGTTAAAAAACCAGAGTCTATTTCCTTAAGACAAGCGATGATTTTGGGAACCGCTGGGATTACAGCGCTTACTTGTGCGTTCACAACAAAACAAGCAAGAGAGGAGTTGTTGCTTGGTGAAAAAGTTGAAGATGTAGTAGTAACTGGTGCATCAGGTGGTGTTGGAAGTATTGCTGTAATGATTTTGAATAAACTTGGATGCAATGTTACTGCCGTAACTGGTAAAGATAGTAATAACGAATACTTAAAAGAAATAGGTGCAAAAACCATAACAAAAACAAGCGATCTAGACAAAGAGGCAAGACCTTTGGACAAAGGATTATGGGATGGAGCAGTTGATACTGTTGGGGGAAGCATGTTGTCAAAAGTTTTATCACATATTAAACAAAACGGTATTGTTGCAGCTGTCGGAAATGCATCTGGCATAAAATTAAATACAACAGTCATGCCTTTTATAATCAGAGGAGTAAAACTCTGGGGAATTGATTCTGTTCATACTTCAACCAAAAGAAGACAGTTTTTATGGGACGAAGCATCAAAATTAATAGATTTTGATTTATTAGAAAAATCAATTAAAGAAGTAAATCTAGAAGAACTTTTAAATATATTTCCAAAAATGTTAGAAGGAAAAACTTCAGGAAGATATATTGTAAACTTAAATAAATAATGGACTGGGATAAGTTAAAAATTTTTCACGCTGTTGCTGAAGCGGGAAGTTTTACAAGTGCCACAGTTAATTTAAATTTAAGTCAATCAGCAATAAGTAGACAAATTCAATCTTTAGAAGAAGATTTAAAAGTTCAGTTATTTGAAAGACACGCTAGAGGGCTTACTCTTACAGAAAATGGGGAATATCTCTATAAAACTGCTCATGATGTAATATCTAAATTAAAAGAAGTAGAAACTTCACTAGGTGATCAAAAAAACAAAGCTTCAGGAAAGCTTACTATTACCACCGTTCGAAGCTTCGGAACTCATTGGTTAACACCAAGAATTCAAGAATTTATGAGAATAAATCCAGAAATTGAAATAGAACTTATATTTGATGATAAAGAATTAGATTTAAGTACTAGACAGGCAGATATAGGGATTTTCATGAGGAGGCCTAAACAACTTAATTATATACAGCGAAAATTAATGGATATTAATTATCATATTTATGGATCAAGTAAGTACCTTGAGGAAAATGGTATGCCAAAAACAATAAACGATCTAAATAGCCACAAATTTATATCTTTTGGAAAAGGGGCTCCATCTCCAGTTTATAACCCTGATTGGGCACTTAAAATAGGCACAAAAGACAATAAAAAAAGAAAACCAGTTATGAAAGTTAATAGTGTGATGGGTCTTTTGTTAGCAGTTGAAAGTGGAGTAGGTCTAGCTGCTCTTCCCGATTATTTAGTATTTCAGTCTAGAAACCTTATAAAAGTAGTTCCTAAAGCTGAAGGTCCAGTAACTGAAGCACATTTTGTCTATCCACAATCAATGAAAAATGTAGCTAGAGTTCAAACTTTTAAGAACTTTCTTTATAGCAAAATATCCGAGTGGCAATTTTAGGACCTGCGTCAATCTGTGCGATTGATAATCATTATCACTGAGAATAATTCTCATTCTCATTAAAATAATAAACATTAAAGGATAATAATGAGAAAAATATCAATTTTGACGTTAATTACATCCTTATTTGTATCAACCTATGTAATGGCAAATGAGGTAAATGTTTTTAACGCAAGACATTATAAAGCAGATGCAGAGCTTTATAGTAAGTTTACAAACAAGACGGGAATTAAAGTAAATCTAATTAACGGAAAAGCAGGTGCTCTTGAAAAAAGAATGATTGAAGAGGGTGCAGATACTTCTGCTGATCTTTACATTACAGCAGACGCTGGAAGATGTGGAGCATTCAAAGCAAAAGGAATGACTCAAGGTGGATTAACTTCTGCAGCTATTAAAGCTGCGGTTCCAAAAAACTTCAGAACTTCACACTGGGTAGGTGTAGCTAAGAGAGCAAGAATAGTTTACTACGCTCCAGAAAGAGTTAGTGGTGCAGAGCTTTCAGGATTAACTTACGAAAGTTTAGCTGATCCAAAATGGAAAGGCAGATTAGTAATAAGAAAATCAAGCAACATTTACAATAAATCTCTTGTAGCATCATTAGTTAAAAATAATGGAAAAGCAGCTACGGCTGAATGGGCAAAAGGGGTTGTTGCAAATATGGCAAGAACACCAAAAGGTAATGACAGAGCACAAATTATGGCAGTAGCGGCTGGTGAAGCTGACATTGCTGTAGCTAACACTTACTATTTAGCACTTATGCTATCAGGAAAAAAAGGTGCTGAACAACAATCAGCAGCAAAAAAAGTTAAAGCATTTTTCCCTAATCAAAATGACAGAGGGACACATATGAATATCAGTTGTGCAGCTATGGTTAAGGGTGCGCCTAATAAAGCAAATGCAGTTGCACTTGTTGAATTCTTATTAACACCAGAAGCTCAAGAACACTTTACTAATAATACTTTTGAGTTTCCAATGATTGATGGTGTTTCACCAAATCCATTAGTTGTAAATAATTTGGGGTTAGATTTTAAACAAGATCTAAAAACAAAAGTTTCTAGTTATGGAGCTAAACAAGCAGATGCATTAGAGGTAATGACAGCTGCTGGATGGAAATAAGGAAAGCTAGTGAAAAAGAATTTATTTAACAATAATTATAATAATTCTTCTGCAGACAAGGCATCTTTGAAAGCATGTGATCCTTGCGCCACAGAGTGTAAAAAAATTAATGTTAAAATAAATGGAAGAAAATTATCTGAATTAAAAGAAGAAGAGGTTCCACACATCCTTTCCCCTTTTAATAATAAGGACTAATTTTCATTATATAGTGCTCATAACCTTCCCAATTAGATGATTTACCCCATCTAATATGTTATGAGCACTTACAGATGACTTACAAAAATTTTAATATTTGGTATCTTTTATCTTTCTTAATTTCTTTTATAGTATTAATTCCAATTATTACTGTATTCACTAGTTTTTTTGAAAATACATCCAATTATTATGAAATTTTAAAAAATACTTTTTTAATAGAGTATATTTTGAACTCATTAGTTTTGCTGATATCAGTATTGGTACTTACATTCTTACTAGGAACTGGAACAGCATACCTAGTTTCATTTTATAAATTTCCAGGCAGTGACTTTTTTAAATGGGCATTAATACTATCTTTTGCAGTCCCTCCTTATATTTATGCCTATTCATTGACAGCTTTTTTTGAAAATTATGGTACCGCATTCACAATTTTAAATTTTGTTTTTGGCGATGCAAATTACAATAAAAACATTCCAAAATTTGATGGTATGTTTGGTGCAATATTATCAATTACTTTTTCTTTATATGCGTATGTATATATTCTAGCTAGAGCCTCTTTTTTATATCAATCACAGAATTTGATTGATTTGGGTAAAAATCTTGGTTTTTCAAAATTTAGGTCTTTTTACAAAATAATATTGCCAGCTGCTCGACCTGCGATTGTTGCTGGTTTATCATTAGTTGCAATGGAAACCTTAGCTGAGTTTGGAGCGGTTGATTTTTTTTCTATCAATACTTTAACAACAGGCATTTATAATTCATGGATAGCTTTTGATGATTTAGCTTTTGCTAACCAAATATCCTTTTTCCTTTTATTGTTTATATTTTCATTATTTGTATTAGAAAAATTATCCAGAAGAAAAGCAAAATATCATTTAAATGCCAGAGGAGAATTTA
>CACHQT010000022.1 GCA_902582105.1 uncultured Pelagibacteraceae bacterium | reverse complement strand
ATGAAAATTATCCTAGAATTAATAGAATAAAATATTTAGCAGAACACAAATTATCAACGGATAAAATATCACCTAAAAAAATAATCAACTGGTTTAACGAAAAAGAACCATTAAGCGGCTTTGGCAAATTAATATTGGGTGAAAGCTATATTATTGATGGAAACGAAAATATAGGTATTAAACTAATTAAAGAAGGCTGGATAACAGCACAGCTAAGTAGATCTGATATGAAATTTTTAAGAAAAAAATTTAAAAAATATCTTACAGCTGACGATTACATTAAGAGAGCTGACTATTTAGCTTGGGAAAATAAATATTGGGATTTAAAAAGAATGCTTAAGTACTTACCCAAAGATTATCAACTTCTATATACTGCAAGACAAATTTTAATGAGTAAATCTTACGGTGTAGACAATGCTATAGCTAAAGTTCCTACAAAATTAAAAAATGATGCTGGACTAAATTATGATCGATTAAAGTGGAGAAGAAAAAGAGGACGTGTTGATAGTTCTTTAGAAATATTACTTAAGATAAAAAACACTGATGATTATATGGTAAGACCCGACAAATGGTGGAAAGAACGTGAAATAATATCTAGAGCACTTATTTATAAGAAAAAATATGAACTTGCTTATAAGATAGCAAGTAAACATGCAATGAAAGATGGCCCTGAATATGCGGCAGCTGAATGGATGAGTGGATGGATTGCATTAAGTTTTTTAAATAATCCAATTTTGGCAAAAGATCATTTTGAAAATTTTTATAATAATGTAGGATACCCAATAAGTTTATCAAGAGGGGCTTATTGGTTAGGTAGATCATATGAAAAAATTAACAAAAATTTAGCAAATAAATGGTATGAGGAAGCTACTAAATTCCTTTCTACATATTATGGGCAACTTGCATATTTAAAATTGCATCCAAATGAACCCTTTGAATTACCAGAACAATTAAACGTAGATAAAAAATTTAAAAAAAGTTTTTATGAAAATGATTTAGTAAAAATTGTGTATTTGCTAGATGAACTAAATAAGGATAAATATACTAAACATATACTAAGGTATTTAGCAACAACCAATATACCCCAGGGAAGTGAAATATTAGCAGCTGAATTAGCTACAACTATTTCAAGATACGACTTTGCTATACAAATAGCAAAATTAGCATCTTATGAAAAAAGATTTCATAATAATTTTAATTATCCTTTAATTAGTACACCAAAATATATAAACGGTAGAAAAATACCTGAAACGCCTTTTATTTTATCCATTATTAGACAAGAAAGCGAATTTGATATGACAGCACATAGTCACGCTGGTGCAAAAGGTTTAATGCAATTAATGCCTTACACTGCAAAAGTTGTTGCCAAACAGGCAAAGCTTCCTTATGTAAAATCAAGATTAACATCTGATCCTGAATATAATATTAATTTAGGCTCCCACTACATTGCTGGATTAATATTAGAATATGAGGGATCATATCCATTTGCCATAGCAGCTTATAATGCCGGTCCCAAAAGAGTAAAATATTGGAAAAGAATAAATAAAAATCCTCAAAAGAAACAAATTGATTATGTTAACTGGATTGAACTAATTAAATTTAGAGAAACTAGAAATTATGTACAAAGAGTTTTGGAAAATTACAATGTATATAGGTATATGCTTGAAAAAAAGCCAATTAGAATGAAAAATTTCTTTAAAAATGATCCTTTATATTAGTGGCGGAAAGGGAGGGATTCGAACCCTCGGTACATCTTACGACGCACGACGAGTTAGCAACCCGTTGGTTTAAACCAGCTCACCCACCTTTCCGTTGATTACTGTGTAACTTGAAATCATTGAATATTCAATATTAATCAAGTATTTTCACTCAAATTATGAAAAATAAATATTCTATATTTTCACTTATAAAGAATGCTTTTAGTTATCACGAAAATTGGCAAAGAGCATGGAGAGATCCTGAGCCTAAAAAAGAATATGAAGCTATTATAATCGGTGGTGGTGGTCATGGATTGGCTACTGCTTATTATTTAGCAAAAAAACACAACATGAAAAATATTGCTGTTCTTGAAAAAGGTTGGATCGGAGGAGGAAATACTGGAAGAAATACAACTATAATAAGATCAAATTATTTATGGGATGCAAGCGCAGGATTATATGATCATGCATTAAAAATTTGGGAGGGATTATCTCAAGAGCTAAATTATAATGTAATGTTCAGTCAAAGAGGTGTTATGAATTTAGCTCATAACCTACAAGATGTAAGAGATTTAAAAAGAAGAACACATGCAAACAGATTAAATGGTATAGATGCAGTATGGTTAAATACTAATGAAGTTAAAAAATTTTGCCCAATTATAAATACATCTCCAAATATTAGATATCCTGTTTTGGGAGGAACATTGCAAAGAAGGGCTGGAACTGCTCGTCATGATGCTGTCGCTTGGGGGTATGCTCGTGGCGCTGATTCTATGGGTGTTGATATTATTCAAAATTGTGAAGTTAAAGGGATAAAAAGAAATGGAGATTCTGTTGAAGGTATAGAAACAACAAAAGGATTTATAAAAACAAAAAAAATTGGAGTAGTTGCTGCTGGTCACTCTAGTGTTATTGCAAAAATGGTTGATTTAAAGTTGCCACTTGAGAGTAAACCTTTGCAAGCTTTAGTATCAGAACCAGTAAAACCAATCATTGATACAGTTGTAATGTCTAATGCGGTTCATGCATACGTTAGTCAATCTGATAAAGGTGAATTAGTTATTGGAGCTGGAACAGATGCGTATGTTTCTTACACCCAAAGAGGAAGTCACGATGTTGTTGAGGGAACTCTAAAAGCAATATTAGAACTCTACCCGATTTTTAGTCGAATGAAAATGTTAAGACAATGGGGTGGAATAGTGGATATTTGCCCAGATGCTAGCCCAATAATAAGCAAAACTCATATCAAAGGATTATATTTTAATTGTGGATGGGGCACTGGTGGATTTAAAGCAACACCAGGTTCAGGAGATTTATTTGCACATACAATTGCTAATAACGAACCTCATAAATTAAATGCTGATTTTAATATCAACAGATTTGTAAGTGGTGATCTAGTTGATGAGCATGGAGCAGCTGCAGTAGCACACTAATGTTTTTAATTAATTGTCCTTATTGCGGTGAAAGAGATCAGAGTGAATTTTCAGCTGGTGGTGAAGCTCATATTATTAGACCAAAACAACCAACTGAATTAAGTGACGATCAATGGGCTGAATTTTTGTTTATGAGAAAAAATATTAAAGGAGTGCAACTTGAAAGATGGAACCATGCTCATGGATGTAGAAAATGGTTTAACATGGTCAGAGATACTTCAAATGATAAAATTCACGCTGTATACAAAATGGGTGAAAAACCCCCTATAAAGTAATGAGCAAAAATTTAAGAATAACAAACGACAAGTTTATTGATCAAACAAGTAGAATATCTTTTAAGTTTGATGGTAAAACTTTGTATGGTTTTAAGGGTGATACGCTAGCTTCAGCTTTATTGGCAAATAATATACATCTTGTAGGAAGAAGCTTTAAATATCATCGTCCAAGAGGAATAATGACTTGTGGCTCAGAAGAGCCTAATGCAATTGTTCAAGTTGGAAATGACGCTTCGATGACAGAACCAAATACAAGAGCAACCGAAATAGAATTATATGAAGGTCTAGTTGCATCAAGTCAAAACTGTTGGCCTAGCGTTAATTTTGATGTTGGTGCAGTGAACAATTTCTTCTCCCCTCTTATACCAGCAGCTTTCTACTATAAAACTTTTATGTGGCCAGCCAGCTTTTGGGAAAAATATGAGTACTTTATAAGAAAATCTGCAGGTTTGGGTAGGTCACCAACAGAGCCGGACAAAGATTTTTATGACCACAGATATTTACACTGTGATGTTTTAGTTATTGGTGGTGGTATTTCTGGAATAATTGCTGCAAAAACAGCTGCACAGAATAATTTAAATACTGTACTAATTGATGATAAAAATAAATTAGGAGGCACTACTCTTTTTCAACAAAACGAGTGTTTTAAAATTAATAATACTTATTCAAGTGAATGGTTAAAAAAAGAAATTGAATCTTTAAATTTACTTCAAAATTTAACTATTAAAACAAGAACAACATTAGCTGCTTATCATAGCTATAATTATCTACTAGCAAGAGAAAATTTAACAGATCATTTATCTCTAAGTGAAAAACAAAATAAAGTCCGACAAAGACTTTGGAAAATTAGAGCAAAAAAAGTAATTATATCAACGGGAGCAATGGAAAGGCCTCTGATTTTTAATAATAATGATAGACCAGGAATTATTCTTTCCTCTTCTATTAAAAAATACATAGACTATTTTGGAGTTAAATGTGGGCAAAAACTTTCTTTATTTACAAATAATGATTCAGCCTATGAAACGGCTGTATCCTTGAATAAAAGTGGTGTTACTGTAAATTCGGTTATTGATATTAGAGATAAAACTGATTCTTTGATTGTTAGACAGGCTGAAAGACTAGGCATAAAAATTTATTGGAAACATACTGTCGTTAACACAAGCGGATATAAAAGAATAAATTCAATAGATATTATGAAATTATCTGATGATGGTAATGAAGTTGTAGGAAAAAAATTTAGTGAAGATTGTGACTGTTTAGGAATATCAGGAGGCTGGACTCCCAGAGTACATCTTTTCACTCAATCAGGCGGTAAACTTAAATTTAAAGATAAGGATAATGTGTTTTTACCTGATAAATCTGAGTTAGAACAAATAAGTATAGGGTCTTGTAATGGTGATTTTGAACTTGATTCTATAATTAAGAATTCAGTTGAATCAATTAACAAGTTTTTAAATATTAATAATAATGATTATAAAAATTTAGAAATTGTTTGTTCAAAAGAATTAGATAAAAAAAATATTTGGCTACTTCCATCTGATAAACCATTGGGTAAAACTAAACCATTTCTAGATTTTCAAAATGACTCTACGGCTTCTGATGTAAAATTAGCATTAAGAGAAGGTTTTAAGTCTATAGAACATGTAAAAAGATACACCACAACTGGAATGGGAACAGATCAAGGTAAATTATCAAATATGCATGCACTTGGTATTATAGCTGAAACAGCAGGCGTTAAGATGGGTGAGTTAGGAACAACTACTTTTAGACCGCCATATACACCATTAACTTTTGGAACTATAGTAGGTAGAAATGTTGGTGAGTTTTTTGACATAATTAGAAAAACTCCTATTCATGATTGGCATGAAGAAAATAAAGCTGAATTTGAAAATGTTGGTCAATGGAAAAGGGCTTGGTATTATCCTAAAAAAAATGAAAGTATGCATGAAGCTGTTCAAAGAGAAAGTAAGGCTGCAAGAGATAGTGCTGGAATGCTTGATGCCTCAACACTTGGAAAAATAGATATACAAGGATCCGATGCTTCTGAATTTTTAAATAGAGTCTACACAAACGCTTGGTCAAAATTAGAAATTGGAAAATGTAGATATGGATTAATGCTTAATGAAGACGGAATGGTTTATGACGATGGTGTTACTACAAGATTAGGAGAAAACCACTATATAATGACAACGACTACTGGAGGAGCCGCCAATGTTCTTTCTAAGTTAGAAGATTATCTGCAAACAGAATGGCCAGAATTAGATGTTTATTTAACTTCGGTTACAGATCAGTACGCTACTGTAAGCATTTGTGGACCTAACTCGAAAAAAATTCTATCAAAAGTAATACCTGATTTAGACTTATCAGATAAAGAATTTCCTCATATGTCTTTCAAGAATGCCTCAATAAATAATGTCAAATGCAGGGTAATGAGAATTAGTTTTACAGGTGAACATAGTTATGAAATTAATATACAATCTTCATATGGAAAATCTGTTTGGGAAAAATGCTTTGAAGCAGGTAAGGAGTTTAACATTACGCCTTATGGCACCGAAACAATGCATTTACTTAGAGCAGAAAAAGGATTTATTATAACAGGTCAAGACACTGATGGAACAATGACACCAGTTGATTTACAGATGGATTGGATAATTAGCAAAAAGAAGTATGATTTTATTGGTAAAAGATCTTTATATAGAAGTGATACTATTAGAGATGATAGAAAACAGTTAGTAGGATTAATCACAGACGATCCAAAAGAAGTATTAGAAGAAGGCGCACAAATAGTTTCTGAAACTAACAAACAACCTGTTGAAATGCTAGGACATGTAACTTCCAGTTATTTTAGCCCTAATTTAAATAAATCAATCGCTTTGGCTGTTGTAAAAAACGGTAAAAAATTAAAAGGTCATAAAATGTTTGTACCTATGAAAAACAAAACTATAAATGTCACAATAACTGATACTGTCTTTTTGGATAAAGATAACAAGAGATTAAATGCTTAATTATAATTCACCCATTAATGATCAAAAAGAATATTCTGAAATTAGAATTACAGAAGTAGAACCTATAATTAAGCTTAATTTGAGAGGAAAAAAAAGAGATTTTATGACTAAAATCGGAAAAGAACTTTCAATAATTCCACCGTCTGATCCGAACACTTCATCTGGTAATGAAAAATTTAATATTCTTTGGTTAAGTCCAGATGAATGGATTCTTTATTCAAACGATAAAAGTGATTTAAATAATACAAATTTTTTAGAAGAAAAACTCTTCAATGAAGTTTCAAAAAGTAAAATTGGATCAATTACGAATGTTAGCGATCATTGGACAATGCTTAATATAAAAGGAAAAAATACTTTTGATTTGCTATCGACTGGATGTCCATTCAATTTTAATGATTTTAAAAATACAAAAGGTGCTGTAGCACAAACTTTAGTTAATCATATTGATGTAATTATACACAATAAAGATCTAAATAACTTAAATTTATTTGTGAGAAGATCTTTTGCAAACCACTTATGGTCCTGGTTAAACGATAGCTCGAGATTTTTCTAATTTATTTTTTATATAATAATTTACAATAATTAATAATATTATGGATACTGACCATTGAAATATTACCCATAACCAGAAAAAACTATCATAATCAGCGCTCAAATAGTCTGCTAAATAGAATACAATTATAGGAACAACGATATTTCTTGCTATATTATTAATCATAGCATTTTCAGATTTTTTAAGAGCCATAAAAAATCCATTTGTTAAAAAGAAAAAAGGATATGCAGGCAAAACGAAAGCTGATATTTTCAAATATCTTTTGCCATATTCAATTACTTGAAGATCGTCTGAAAAAAACTTCGGTATTACAGCAGATGTTAAATAAATTAAAATTCCTGATGCTACCATTATAAAAAAAGAATATTTAATAGCTGTAAAATAGGTTTCTTTAATTCTGCTAAAGTTTTTTGCACCATAATTTTGAGCAATTATTGAAATTATTGCAGTATTTATTCCAAGTATTGGTAATAAAACTACCTGCTCTATTCTAGTAGCCGCACCATATCCTGCTGTCGCATACTCGCTAGTCATCCCTACATATTTAAATATAATTGCTGAAGCGATTGAATAGCCACAAATTGCAATTGTAATTGGCATTGATTGAAAAAATATAGCAATTAAAAACTTAATTTTTGGATATAAATATTCCTTGGTATAAGTTTTTACTCTTTTATTTTGTAAAACTTTATAAAGAATAATTAAAAATGATATAAATTGAGCAACTATTGTTGCTATTCCTATGCCTGTGATACCTAGAGGTGGAATAAACAAAAAACCAAATATTAAAATTGGGTTTAAAATAATATTTAGAAAAAAAGAAAAAATTAAAACATTTCTATAGGTTTTGGTATCCCCTTCTGCATGCAAAAGTGAGTTTAAGGCTACTACTAAGATAAATAATATTGAACCAGAAAAAATTACATTAGTATATTTTAATCCTAAAACGGTAACAGTGCTAGTTGATCCCATCAATTTATATACATTTTCAGAGAGATTTAGACCTAAAAAAGTTATTACGATAGAAATAAAAACACCAAAATAAATTGTATTTGTAAAAAAATTTAATACTTTTTTTTTATTATTCTCACCAATGCTGTTGCCAATTAGAGATGTTCCAGCAACAGTTACACCAATGCAAGTCGCAATTATCACAAAATATATTGGAAAAGATTTGCTTAAAGCTGATAAGGCTTCTGGTGAAATTTTTCCTGCATAAAATGTATCAACAATATTATAGAGTGTTTGAAAAAGTGTTCCTACACTTGCTGGAATAGCGAGTTTTTTAACTAACTTAGGTATATTATCTTTTAATAAGTCCATCTTTGAGAATTTGAAAATTAATACTCTTTTTGAAAGATATGTCTGTTCCCAGTCTTTTTTGCAACATTAATTTGTTTTTGTCGCATCCTAAATCTATCTTTTTGAGTATTTGTAAGTGTGTCATGACATTTTGGACAAGAAACACCTTCCTCATACTTTTTTGATTTCTTATCTTGTTTTGAAATTGGATTTCTGCAGCCACTACACATTGAATAACTCCCGGGTTTCAAATTATGATTAAGACTAATTCTATTATCAAAAACAAAACATTCGCCTCTCCATAAGCTCTCGCTTTTATCTACATTTTTAAAATAGTTAATTATCCCACCTTTCAATTGATAAATATTTTTAAAACCT
>CACHQT010000021.1 GCA_902582105.1 uncultured Pelagibacteraceae bacterium | reverse complement strand
AGATCAATTTCATACTTTTAATATGTTCGACTGTCAGGCTTGGTATGCAAGGGATGTAATAATGCAAAAAATTAAAATACCAAATAGTTCTGAAATTGAAAAAGATATAAATAAATGGGTTGCTTTGGAAGAAAAATTAGAAAATCCAGATCAAATGATAGATTTCCAAACAGAATATACAAAAGAACTTCATGAATTATCAGATTATCCAAAAATTGACTTTGAGTTGATTAGAAAGCATTTTAAAGAATGGGAACATCACAAAGTAGAAGATATTATGACTTATAGAAATAAATCTTTCTCTTCACCTGTTACGGGCTCTATTGCACCCATTCACCATACGCCGTGGGCAACAGCGATGGATGACTCTTCAAAAGCTTTTTTAAAACAACAAAAAAAATAGTTTAATTTTCTTTTTTTAGATAAGGTATTAAAAAAACTAAACAGCCAAATAAAAAGAAAATACTTCCAAACATAGCCCAAAAATTTCCAAAGCTAGACATAATGAAGCCAATTGAAGAAATTAAAAATAAAATCCAGCCAATAATATTTATAATTTTAATATTCATTTTTAATCTATTCCAAGATGTTTTTTTCTTTTTTCTACCCAAGTACGAATTAAATTGTCAAATATAAGACCTATGAAAGCAACACAAATACCAAGTACCAACCCTTTACCGCCGCCTGCCTTATCAGATAAAGCTTTTAAAATATATTGTCCTAAATCTTCTGTTCCTATAAATGCTCCAATAATTACCATAAACAAAGCAAATACGATTGTTTGATTTAAACCAAGCATCATATGGGGAAATGCTAGAGGAAATTCTATTTTGAATAATCTTTGCAATTTTGTTACACCCGACATTGTAGCTGCATCATGCAAAGCAGCTGGAACGCTTTTTAATCCTTCAATGGTATATCTTGTTGCGGGTATAGTTGCATAAACAATTACGGCAATCAATACTGAAGTGTCAGTCACTCCAAATAACATCATTACTGGAATTAAGTATACAAACGAAGGAAATGTTTGAAAAATGTCACAAACTCCTAACATAAAATTTGTAGTGTATTTGTTTTGTTGACATAAAGTTCCAACAATAAAACCAATTGTACAAGATATGATGACGCCAAAAGTTGCCATGTATGTTGTGACTAATGCTCTATCCCACCATGGACTTAAAGCTATAAATAATGTTAATCCACCCACTGTAAAAGCTGAACGAATTCCGCCAATTATGTAGCCCGCACCAACAACTAAAACTAAAGTCGCAACTGCAGGCATTCTTAGATACAATGCTCTCATTGGCTGAAGAACTTCAGTGATCAACCATGTATTAAATGCTTTTATGTACACAAAGAAAGTATCAAAAATCCAATCAACACCTTTGTTCCAGAAATCTGCAGTTGATATTCCTTTGTTGTGAGGAACCTCATATAAATAATTAAACCCTTCTTTAAAGAAAAATGATCCTGCAAGAGCAAGTATCGCCCCAATCAATACAGCACCGCCAAAAAATATTGTGTTTTTATAACGCTGAAAAAACGTCAAATTACCAAAATAATCAGTTTGTTTATTAGCCCAAGCTAAAGACATTTTATCTAAAAGTATTGCAATCAAACTAATGCATAAGCCTGCTTCTAATGCCAATCCTATATTTAGTTGATTTAAGGCTAGCAATAAATTCCATCCTAGACCTTTGGCGCCTATAAAAGCTGAAATAACCGCCATAGAAAAACAAACCATAATGACTTGGTTAACACCAATCAAAATATCTCTTCTTGCAGTTGGAATTAAAACCTCAGTCAAAAGTTGCCAATTACTACATCCGCTCATTTTACCAGCTTCAATAACTTCTGGAGATACTCCTCTAAGGCCTAACAAAGTTAATAGGATCATAGGGGGAATAGCAACAACCATTGTTATTATAACTGCAGCATGGTCACCAATACCAAACAGAACCATAGCGGGAACGAGAACAGCATATTGAGGCATAGTCTGCATAACTAAAAGTATTGGATACAATGCTTTTTCAACACGTTTACTTTTATAAGCCATAACACCTAAGCTTAATCCAAAAATAAAAGAAAGTGGTGCTGCTACCAAGATAAAAGAAAGTGTTTGCATTGATGGTTTCCATTGACCAAACACTGAAATATAAATCATTACTAAGCCGGCAAATATTGCTAAGCCCTTGCCGCTCAATTTGTAAGCCAAGATGGCTGCACCCGCAGCAACAATTGTCCAAGGTAAGCCCGGTAATTTTGCCCAGGGATATGCGCTTACAAAATTCCAACTTGTAAATGCAACAATTGTTTCAACACCACCTAATAAAATTTCTCTTATTAATTCAATAAGAAATGTCATGAACGCAGTTACATTTCTTGATATTTGCAATACTAAAGGTCGAGTTTTATATTCTTGTGTAGCTGAATCCCAAAATTCCATTGGCATCCATTCATTCAATAGAAAAAATAGGCCGTCATTTATCCAAATAGGCAGCCATCCAAGTAAAGGGGGCAATCTCCAGAAATTATCAAAGGCGTAATATCTTACTTCTTTACCAAAAAGTATATAAGTGCTTTGGTTTGGATCTTTAATAAATTCAGCTTGACCTCTTATAAATTTATAGGTTTCAGGAACATCAATTGCAAAACATAAACCAAAAAATACAATTAACAAAAATAACCATTGAAATAATTTTGGATATTTTTTTAATAATTCCATAATTTAACTGTTTTCTTTTCTTCCTCCAAAAACAGTATGGATTATTTTTGAAGGATGAACGGTTCCAACAATTTTATTATTACTATCTATTACACCTACTGATTTTTCTTGAGATAAAATTTTTTCAGCTACATTTTCTATTATCTCATCTTTTGAAACTTTTAGATCACTTAAATTATCTGATGTTGGTGCATCCATTACATCTTCTATTATTAAAACTTTTTCCCTTGGCACTTCTTCAGTAAATTTTTTTACATACTCTGTGGCTGGATTTAGTACAATTTTCGCAGGTGTATCTAGCTGTTCGATTATTCCATCTTTCATGATTGCTATTCGATCAGCAAGTTTCAATGCTTCGTCAAAATCATGGGTAATAAACATAATTGTTTTTTTTAGCTTTTCTTGAAGTCTTAAAAATTCATCTTGCATTTCTTTTCTAATCAATGGATCTAATGCAGAAAAAGGTTCGTCTAAAAACCAAATATCAGGTTCAACAGCTAATGATCGAGCGATACCTACTCTTTGTTGTTGTCCTCCTGAAAGTTCTCTTGGGAAATAATTTTCTCTTCCATCAAGACCAACAAGTTTGACCATGTCCATGGCTTTATTGATACTTTTCTCAGTCTCTATACCTTTGATTTGCAATGGAAAAGCAATATTTTCCAAGACTGTTTTATGTGGAAGTAAAGCAAAACTTTGAAAAACCATTCCCATTTTATTTCTTCTAAGTTCAATCAACTCTTTATCTTTTAATGAAAGTAAATCTTGGCCTTCTATATAAATTTTTCCACCCGTCGCATCTGTTAATCTAGAGATACATCTTAATAATGTAGATTTTCCAGAACCAGATAACCCCATTACGACCAACATTTCTCCTTTTGAGACTTCAAAAGAAGCATTGTTCACCCCAACAATGCATCCGTTTTCTTGAAATGTTTTTGCATCTACGTTTCCATTTGCTTCTTCAAGCATTTTTTTGGCGTTTACACCAAATATTTTGTAAACAGATTCACATTTAATTACAGCATCAGTCATTTATTTAACAAGTTATACGATATTCAATAAAAATAAAATCTATATAATTGTTGTTTTTCCTCCCTAAAAATTTTTAATAAAATAAACTCTAGTATCAATACCTGTACTTAAAAAACTTAAAACTTCTCCTGAAACATTTGCTGTTTCATTTACTCCAACATTGCTTCCACTTACAGTATAGCCAGCAAAACATTTATTTTTATCTTTATCCCATTTCACAAATGTATCATCAATTTTATTACCATTGATGGTATACAGCTCATAAGCTTTATAATTTAAAAAATGGGCAGCCATAATAGCTCGCTGTGGAATAAGTTTAGTTATTTTACAAACTGCTTCGTATTGTTCTTTAGATAATTTATAATGATCAGTTCCATCATAAAATACTACAATACCAGACGGAAGACTTGATATAACTTCATTTAATTTTTTTTCGTTTGCAATTCTTTCTTCTTCTATTTTCATTTTTCTAATTAACTCATCGCCTCCACCCCAATAAATATTTAAAATAGCAAAAGATAAGATTACAAAAATTGTTATTGACACTAGACCAGCAAATTGTCTTGCTGGTTCGGGCAACCCAATTAATAACTTATTTAAATATTTATTTTTTAGCATTATTTAAATTACTCTTGCAATTTACCGTTTTTCCAAATTCCTTTTTTTTGTTTTCCATCCGACCAGGTAAATGTTCCTTTTCCATTCATGAAACCATTAGCCCATTCTCCTTCATAAGTTGCACCATTTGGAAAAGTTAAAGTACCTTGTCCACTCCATTCACTATTTTTAAATTCACCTTTATAAATATAGCCGTTAGGCCAAGTTTCTACTCCTTGACCATTTTTTTTTGTTCCAGCCCATTCTCCTTCATATGTAGTTCCATCTGTTGAAACCCACAAACCAAAACCATTTTCGCAATTTCCCTCTTTACATCCTACTTTTCGAGCTGAAGCCGAAGATGTAATTAAAAAGCTTAAAATTATAATAAAGACATATTTTTTCATTTTTACATTTTACACAAATTTTTATAAAAAAAAATCCCCCCCCAACAAAGTTGGGAGAGATTTTAAATTTATAAGCTTTTATACTCTATAATTAGTTCATCCAAGCTTTCCAAACTGACTCATTGTCAGCTAACCATTTTTTAGCTGCATCTTCGTGAGTCATTTTGTCAAGGTCAACTAAAGCTGCCATTGCACCAATTTGACCTGTAGAGAATGACATTTTTTTGAAAATGCCTGCTGCTCCTGGATGAGTTTTTGGAAAGTCTGCATTAACAGCCTTTTTCAAATAACCATCTGGAGATCCACATTTACCATCACCGCCATCTTCTGGTCTACAACCAGCTGTGTATGGAGGAAATTTTATGAATGTGAAACCAGCACCATCTGTAAAGTTTGGCGTCCAGTTAAAGATTATAGTTCCTCTATCTTCTTTTTTAGCTGCCGCTAATTCTGCCCAAAGTGCATCTGCGCTTCCAGCAAATTTAACTACCCAAAGATCACCTAATCCCAAAGCGTCAATTCTTTGAGGGATTAAATCTCCGTGCCAAGTTTGAGGTCCTTCTAACATACGACCTTTTCCACCTGAGTCAGGTGTTACAAAAGCTTTTGCACAGTCAGGATTTTTTAAAGCTGTCCAATCTGGTAAACCCGGACATTTAGCAGCAACCCAGTCAGGATATCCCATATCCTCAAGAGTTCTTGCTTCATGATCTCCCCAATCAAGTATACCACCCTTATCAAGAGCAGTAGTGAATGATTTACCAAAAGCAGATTCCCAAACTTCGTGCGATATTGTTACATCACCTATACGAATTGATTCATATACAGCTTGTGAGTCAGCAGGAACATATTTAACGTTGTTCCCATTCGCTTCGAAAATACCTCCTATTACATAGGCCATTACAACTTGGCTTGACCAGTTGTGAGTTGGTATTACAATCGGCTCTGCGCTATCACCAGCTTTCTTTGCAGTTTTGTCTCCTTGCTGCATAAAGAAAATAACACCAATAATAACTACTACACCAATTAGTATTAGTGGTAAGTTTTTGTTTTTCATTGTTACCCCTTTCCTTAATATTAAGATGAACAATTATGTGCCTAAGGAAATTTATAGTCAACAAGAACATATATATATATTATAGACATATAAAAAAGAGCGCTGTTTATGTCGTTAACTAGTAATGCTATTAAAAACCCAGGTTTAAGAACTTTGCCACCTGGAGTTGAAAGATACCACATTCAAGGTGGTGGAATTAATATTCTAGAAATATTTCCAGAGGATAAAATAGAAATAATTAATGATGAAGGAAAACAAATTTGCGAAATAATTGTATTTAATGCCAAAGGAAAAGGGGATTTATCAATCCTTAGTTTAAAAGAAAATTCAAATGGTGATTATTTAAAAAAAGCCATTAATCAAGATAGAAAAATTTTACAGTTATTAAAAAAAAAGAAGCTCGAATTAAACAAATCAAAATCATCAATTATATTTAGTGAAGACTGCCCAATGGGTGAAAAAATAAATCTAAAGTCAAAAGATGCATGTATCGTAATGTTGGCTTCACCGGGTATGGCAATGGATGTTCATAATCAAAACCCACCCTCAAGTTTAACAATTTTTTTGCATAGAGCTAAATTTGAATTAAAAAAAGAACAGTATGTTTTGCCTGAACCACTTTACGATCCAGTTTCTGAAAAATTTATTAAAAGAATGACTGCTGAAACTTATGATGTAAAAAAAGGAGATTATATTCAAATCATTGACACAAGTGGTAGACAATGTTCAGATTTTTTAGCTTTCGATAAAAAAAAACTTGATAAAGGCATTGAAAATATAATTGACCCCACTGCAACTCGAACATTTATGGGCTCTGCTTATCCTATGCCAGGTTTATTTTCTAAATTTTTCGATGCTAACCACGATCCAGTAATTGAAGTTGTAAGAGATACTGTTGGAAGGCATGATACTTTTAATTACGCGTGTACAGCTAAATACTACGAGGATATGGGATATTTTGGACACATAAATTGTTCTACAAATTTTAATAATGTCCTAAAAAATTATGATGTAAAACCAAGAAAAGGTTGGATAGCAATTAATCTTTTTTTTAATACTGCAATTGACGCTAACAACGTTGCTTCTTTCGATGAGCCGTGGTCCAGACCAGGTGATTATGTGCTATTTAGAGCATTAAAAGATTTAACATGCGCATCTTCAGCATGTCCTTGTGATGTTGATCCAGCAAATGGATGGAATCCAACAGATATATTTGTTAGAACTTACGCTAAAGATAAAAAAATTTCAAAAGGAGTTGCTTTTAGAGTGAATACAGATTCGGAACCAAAACTTACTCAAGAAACTGGCTTTCATGCCAAAACATCTAAATTAACTAAAAATTTTATAAACTATAATGGTTATTGGTTAGCAAATAATTATACGAGATATGGCGCAGTCAAAGAATATACCTCATGTAGAGAAAGTGCGATTGTTACAGATTTATCTCCACTTAGAAAATTTGAAATTTTAGGACCTGATGCTGAAAACTTAATGCAATATACACTTACTCGTAATGTAAAAAAACTTTCTGCGGGTCAAGTTGTTTATTCTGCAATGTGCTACGAAAATGGCTGTATGATAGACGATGGGACATTAATGAAATTTGGACAAGATAATTTTAGATGGATCGGCGGGCAAGAATATGGTGGTGAGTGGCTAAAAGAGCAAGCAAAAAAGAAAAATTTTAAAGTTTGGGTAAAATCATCAACAGATCAAATTCATAATATTGCAGTTCAGGGTCCAAATAGTAGAAAAATTTTGGAAAAATTTGTATGGACACCAGACACTCAACCGTCAATTAAAGATTTAGAATGGTTTAGATTGACTATTGCAAGAATTGACTCCGTAACCGGAACACCAATTATGATATCAAGGACCGGTTATACAGGTGAATTAGGATTCGAAATCTGGTGCCACCCGAAAGATGCGGGTACAGTTTGGGACAAAGTTTTTGAGTCTGGTAAAGAATTTAAAATATCCCCTTTGGGATTAGAAGCTTTAGATATGGTTCGTATAGAAGCTGGACTAATATTTTATGGTTACGAGTTTGATGATAAAACAGACCCTTTTGAAGCAGGCATAGGGTTTACGGTACCACTTAAAACTAAAGAAGATGATTTCATTGGTAAAGAAGAGTTAATAAAAAGAAAAAATAATCCACAAAAAAAACTTGTTGGTCTTGAATTGGTGGGCCATGAACCAGCAGTAACTGGTAATACAGTTCATATTGGAAGAGGCCAAGTAGGAGTAATTACTAGCGGTATGCTATCCAAGACTTTAAATAAAAATATTGCTCTTTGTAGAATAGATGTAAAACATGCAGAAATAGGAAATGAAGTTGAGGTAGGAAAAATGGATGGCCATCAAAAAAGAATTCCAGCAAAAATAGTTCCATTTCCTTTTTATGATCCACAAAAAACAAAAGTGAGAGCTTAAATGAAAAGTACAAAAGCTTTGCTAGAGTTTTGGGAAGAGCAGATGAAGCAGTCTCATACTTCAAGTAATTTTTTTTTTAGAAAGTCTCCTTCTCACTACCATATGATGCTTATAATCATGGCATATTATAAACAAAATATGCCTATAACTGTAGAGGAGTTAAAAACAAAACTTTTCAAAACTTCGAGACCAAAATCTGCATTAATAATTAACGAAGCTTGTGAAAAAGGTTTTTTTTATTTACAAAAAACAGCAAAGGATCAAAGAAAAAAAAATATCAAGCCAACTGAAAGTTTTGTAGAAGAATTCGAAAATTATCTTAAAAAGTTAAGAGAGATATCTCTTTAACCGGTATTCTTCATCGCCGCAGATATACCTGCTATTGATGTCATCATTGCATCATTAAGATATTTCTTATCATTAGATTTGAATTTTTTCTTTGATAATTTATTCATAACTACGGCTTGTAGTATATTTAAAACTTCAGAATAAATGTCTCTTACTAGGACTGTTGTTCTAAATTTTTTTCTTTGATTAATTATTTCCCATGGAGTTATGTATCTATTTAATTTTTTAATCATTCCAAACTCTGATCTAAGTTTGTCACCTACTTCTGTTAATTTTTTATCAGCAAGAGCGTTTTCATAAACTTCTGATATCTCTGGGTCAACTTTTGAAATAACCATATCTAAAATATCCATTGTAGAATTGAAAAATGGCCAATTTTTTTCCATATCAGTGAGGATAGTTTTATGTTTTTTTACTGAAGAATATTTTAAGGCATCACCAGTTCCCAACCAAGCTGGTAACATTAATCTTATTTGCGTCCATGCAAATACCCAAGGTATTGCTCTTAAGCTTTGGATGTTATCTACATTTTTTCTTTTAGAAGGCCGTGATCCTATTGATAATTTTCCAAGAGCTAAGTGAGGCGTAACAGTTTTAAAATATCTTATAAAATCTGAGTTCTCGTTTATATTTTTTCTATAAGCTAAAGTAGAAATTTTGGTCATTTTTTCTATTAATTTTCTCCAACTATCTTTAGGTTGTGGTGGTGGATTTAGAGTAGCCTCCATTATAGATCCTATGTAACTACATAAATTATATTTTGCTAGAGGTTCGTAACCATATTTTTGTTGTATCATTTCTCCCTGGTCAGTAATTCTAATACGACCATATACTGAATTTGGAGGTTGAGATCTCATCGTTGCTTGAATTGGTCCACCACCCCTTCCAGCTGAACCTCCTCTGCCATGAAAAAAAGTAAGATTAATTTTATATTTTTTTGCGATAGTCAAAACTTCTTCTTGAAGTTTATATTGATGCCAGCTAGCAGATAATTTTCCAGCATCTTTGCTAGAGTCTGAATAACCAATCATAATTTCTTGATTGTTTTTGATTAATTTTCTGTACCACTTTAATGAAAAAAGTTTTTCCATAATAGATTTTGCATTTTTTAAATCCTGCAAAGTTTCAAAAAGTGGAACTACTCGTAATTTATTTTTAATATTTGCCTGCATTTGCATTAAATAAACTGCTAAGACATCTGAAGCTGCTGAAGTCATTGATATTACATAAGCACCTAAACATTCTGATGGCTCATCAGCTAAAACCTTAAAAGTTGACCAAACTTCTTTATTTTCTTTATTTTTAAAATTAAAATTTTTGAAAATTTTTTTATTTTTCTTCATTTGATTCACTAAATATTTAATTTTTTTATTTTCATCCCAATTTAAATAATTAGAGTTATTTTTTTTC
>CACHQT010000020.1 GCA_902582105.1 uncultured Pelagibacteraceae bacterium | reverse complement strand
AAAACTATGAAGTGATTGCCGTTGACGATGGATGTCCTGATAAATCTGGAAATGTGGCAAGAAAATTTACAAAAAAAAATAAAAAAGTTAAAGTGATTATACATAAAAAAAACTTAGGCTATGGAGCTGCTATAAAAACAGGATTTAAAAAAAGCAAATATGATTGTGTTTTCGCTATAGATGGTGATGGAGAGTACGATGTTAATGTTTTGCCTCAATTACTAAAAAAACTTGAAAATTCTGATTTAGTGATAACAAGAAGATATAAAAAACAATATAATACGTGGCGTAGTATAGTATCATGGACTTATAATTTTGTTTTGAGATTATTGTTTAATATTGATTACAGAGACATATCGAGTGGATCTAGATTAGTAAGAAAAGAATTAATTAAAAAAATAAATATTGACACAGATAGTCCATTTTTAGGTGCCGAACTAACTATTAAAGCAACATCTTTAGGATATAAGGTAAACGAATATGGAATTTATTATTATCCAACAGATTTTAGATCAGGATCATCTGTAAGTTTAAAAAATATATTCATGACAATAAAAGATATGCTAATTTTATATTTCAAATGGAAAAAGTAAAAATTCAATCTTTAGATAAAAATTACTCAGCTAATATTTTTGTAAAAAGACCAGAAAAATATAGAGAGTTAAAAGAAATAAGTGATCGATATGAAAAAATGATACCAATGGGTTCTTGCAGCTCATATGTTCCAGCAAGTTTTTGCAATGATAATTTAAGTATTTTAATGACAAAATTTAATAAAATAATTGAATTTGATAAAGTGAATAAGACAATAACTGTCGAAGCTGGTATTAAAATTTCAGAATTATTACAATTTACATTAAAAAATAAATTATGGATTCCTCAAATACCTGGATATCCTTCAATTACTTTAGGCGGTATTGTTGCGACTAATGCACATGGAAAATCTAGCGCATTTCATGGAACAATAAGGCAGCAAATTAAAGAAATTTTAATTTACCATAAAACACATGGGTGGTTAAATTTATCAAAAGATGAAAATAAAAAGATATTTGACCTTACAATTGGTGGATTTGGTTTAACTGGAACTATTGTTCAAGTTAAATTAAAACTGGAAGACTTTATTGGATATAATTTTAAGACTTCATTAATAAAAACAAATTCTTTAATAGATACAATTAATAATTTTAATGAAGAAAATAAAGAAGTATATCAATATTCGTGGAACAGATCAGACAATATAACTAATCTTGGCAAAGGTTTTATTTTTAAAAATGAAATAAATAGTATTGAAAATTCATCAGTTGATACAAGAGGATTATACCACGATACAAATAAATTAGAGAGTAATTTTAAATTTAATCTTTGGAATAATTTTACAATTAAATTTTCACAATTTTTATATTATAATTTTCATCTTCAAAAAAAAAATAAGATTTTTTTTGAAAATTTTAAGAAAATAATTTTCCCTTTTAGTGGTAAAGAAATGTATTTTAAAATGTTTGGACGAAATGGTTTAATAGAGAGCCAGATTATAGTCCCAGCTAAAAAAATAAATCAAATTATTGACGAGATTGAATTTAATTTGAAGAAAGAGTTGCCAGAAATTACATTATTATCAATAAAAAAAATTAAAGGTGAATGTAATTATCTTAGATTTGAAAATGATGGTTTTTGTATAACTTTTGATTTTGTAAGGAACAAAAAAAGTTTAAATTTTATGGAAAATTTAGATTCGATTTGTCAAAATAATCAGTTAATTCCATCTATAATTAAAGACTCAAGATTGAGATTGAACACAATTAAAATTTGTTACAATGCTTATGATCAATTTAAAAAAGATCTTAATGAGTTTGATAATAGAAGGATTTACAGATCTCAATTATCGGATATTCTCGAACTATGACATATATGATTGTAGGTGCTTCATCTGGACTAGGCAAAGATTTAGCTCATGAGTTTGCTTCTAATAATAAGAATTTAATTCTTATTTCTAGAGACAAAACTGACCTAGAGTATTTGAAAAGCGACATTATCCTTAAACACAAAGTGGATGTTAAAATTCTTCCTGCAGACCTATCTTCTATTGATGATGTTGAGAATTTCTTAAGATCGAATGAAAAAACTTTTAATTCTCTCGATGGCTTACTTTTTCCAATAGCCCTAATGACTGAAAAAGATAAAGTGCTAGCCTCTAGTTTGGAGTCAAAAAAAATAATTTATTCAAATTTTTATAGCATTACTCTTTTAATTAACAATACTTTAAGTATTAATAAAAATAAAAAAAATATTACCATAGTAGGTTTTGGAAGTATCTCAGCAAGCATTGGCAGACATGTAAACACTTTTTATTCAGCAGCAAAAAATGCTTTAGAAACGTATTTTGAAAGTTTAATAATAACGACACTTAATGAAAATATAAAAGTTCAATTTTATACTTTGGGTTATTTAGACACTGGGCTATCTTTTGAAAAAAAATTAATATTACCTAAAGGTTCCACTAAAAAACTTGCTAAAATAGTTTTTTCGAATTTAAACATCAGTGGTGGGAAGTTTTACTTTCCATTTTGGTGGAAGCCGATAAGTCTTGCAATAAATATATTACCTTTTTCAATAGTAAAATTAATTGTAAAACGATTTAATTAAATTAAGTGGTGCCCCCGCACGGATTCGAACCGCGGACCTATTGATTACAAATCAATTGCTCTACCAACTGAGCTACAAGGGCATAAAATACTTGTATAAATTATTTTTGCACTAATCAAGATTTTTTTTTAAATGACTCAAATGATGAAAGACAATTGCAGCACTATTAGATATGTTGAGACTTTCAATTTTATTATTTATATTTATTTTAACAAGGAAATCAGCATATTTAGCAGTATGTTTTCTCATACCAAAACCCTCCGATCCAAATAGCAATACATTGTTTCCTTTCCACTCAATCTCTGTAAAATTTTTTTTAGCATTAGAATCAAAACCATAAACCCAAAAATTTTTATCTTTTAGATTTTTTAAAGTAGAATTAATATTTGATACTTGAAATATGTTAATATGCTCGATAGATCCACTTGCTGACTTATACATTAATTTACTTTTTTGTGGAAAATGTCTATCTTTAACAATTAAACCATCAATTTTAAATGATGCAGCGCTTCTTATGAGTGAACCGATATTTCTAGGATCGTTTACTTCATCAAGACATACCAGTGTTAGGTTTTCTTTTTTTTTTACAAAATCTTTTAACAGTGGTTGATCTAATTCTTCTACTTCAGCCACATAACCTTGATGTGATATTTGATCTCTTGTTGTATATTTATCTAGTTCCTTTTTTGTTTTAAAAAAAACCTTTACATCTTTTAGGAGATTTTTTTTTTGGTTTTCTCTATGTATATTTTTTTTACTTTCTTCGGTTAAAAATACTCTTAATACTTTTCTTTTAGGGTTCCTTAAGGCTTCAATCACCGCATGTTGACCAACAATAAAAAAAGGCATTTTATTCATGATTATTATGAGTTTTATACGTATTTTCTCATGTTTTCCTACTAAATCTCGTATTGCAATTGCATGATAAAAATATATAAAACGCTTGTTGTTTGAAGCTTTATTGAACTAGGGGACACTTCCCCAAAAGGAGGAGGGGTTCCAGAGCGGTCAAATGGGGCGGGCTGTAAACCCGTTGACTTCGGTCTTCGAAAGTTCGAATCTTTCCCCCTCCACCATTCGATAGAATTTTTAATGACGATGGAGTGAAACTCTTGGGTGTTGCGGGTGTAGTTCAATGGTAGAACGCTAGCCTTCCAAGCTGGATGTAAGGGTTCGATTCCCTTTACCCGCTCCAGAGAAAAAATAAATGTTTAATATAATTGAGGATAAAAAGTAATGTCGAAAGAAAAATTTGTAAGAAATAAACCGCATTGTAACATAGGTACAATCGGACACGTGGATCATGGTAAAACAACTTTAACTGCTGCTATAACAAAAGTTTTAGCTGAAGCGGGAGGCGCAAAATTTGTTGCTTATGATCAAATTGATAAAGCTCCAGAAGAAAAGGAGAGAGGAATTACAATTTCAACCGCTCATGTTGAATATGAAACAGAAAAAAGACACTATGCTCACGTAGATTGCCCAGGTCACGCTGACTATGTTAAAAACATGATCACAGGAGCAGCACAAATGGATGGTGCAATTCTTGTTGTTAATGCAGCAGATGGCCCAATGCCACAAACAAGAGAACATATTCTTTTAGCTAGACAAGTCGGTGTTCCAGCTATTGTTGTTTTTTTAAACAAAGTTGACCAAGTTAAAGACAAAGAGTTAATTGATTTGGTTGAAGAGGAAATAAGAGAATTGTTAACCTCTTATAAATTTCCAGGGGACAAAACTCCAATTGTTAAAGGCTCAGCCTTAGCTGCAGTAGAAGGAAAAGATGAAGCTCTTGGTAAAAATGCAATTATGGAACTAATGAAAGCTGTTGATGAACATATTCCACAACCAGATAGACCTAAAGATAAACCATTCTTGATGCCTGTTGAAGATGTATTTTCAATATCAGGAAGAGGTACAGTTGTTACAGGTAGAGTTGAGTCAGGTGTAATAAAAACAGGTGAAGAAATAGAGATAGTTGGTATTAGAGACACTAAAAAATCTGTTTGTACTGGTGTTGAAATGTTTAGAAAACTTTTAGACAGCGGCGAAGCTGGAGACAATATCGGTGCATTGTTAAGAGGTGTAGAGAGAACAGATGTTGAAAGAGGACAAGTTCTTTGTAAACCTGGATCAGTAACACCACATACCAAATTTGAAGCTCAGGCATATGTTTTAAAAAAAGAAGAAGGCGGTAGACATACTCCTTTTTTTACAAAATATAGACCTCAGTTCTATTTTAGAACAACGGATGTTACTGGAGAAGTTGAGCTACCATCAGGGACTGAAATGGTTATGCCAGGTGATGATGCAAAATTTACTGTAAAATTAATCACGCCTATCGCTATGAGTGAAAAATTAAACTTTGCAATTCGTGAAGGTGGTAGAACTGTAGGAGCTGGAGTAGTAACTAAGATTATAGAGTAAACTTCTATAGGAGTGTAGCTCAATTGGTAGAGCGCCGGTCTCCAAAACCGGAGGCTGAGGGTTCGAGTCCCTCCGCTCCTGCCAATAAACAAAAAATTATTATGAAAAACCCTTTAAAATTTATTCAAGAAGTAAAACAAGAAGCTTTCAAAGTCACATGGCCCACTGGAAAGGAAACTTTACAGGGAACTTTAATGGTAGTTGTAATGGCAATCATAGCATCTTTGTTTTTCCTGTTACTAGATCAAGTTTTAAAATTTTTTCTAGATTTGTTACTAAAGGTTAGTTTCTAATGAAAAATTGGTACATTGTTCAATCTCACTCTAGCTTTGAAAATAAAGTTGCTTCTTTAATTAAAGAAGAAGCTGACAAAGCTAAAATTGCTGATAAAATTGAAGAAATTATAGTTCCTACTCATGATGTTACTGAGGTTAAAAGAGGAAAAAGAATACAAAGAAAAAAAAAATATTTTCCCGGTTATGTTTTAATCAAGAGTGAAATGGATAATAGCATTTACCATATGATAAAAAACATTAAAAGGGTTAGTGGTTTTTTAGGATCAAAAGGAATACCAGTACCTGTATCAGATAAAGAAATAGAGAAAATATTAGGACAGATTAAAGATGGTGTTGCTCAACCAAAATCTGGTGTAGAGTATAATGTAGGAGAGAAAGTTCAAGTTATAGATGGACCATTCGCTTCATTTAGTGGAATGGTTGAAGGAATAGATGAGGAAAAATCTAGACTAAAAGTTTCTGTTTCTATATTTGGAAGACCAACTCCAGTTGATTTAGAGTATAATCAAGTTGAAAAGGTAAGTTAATGGCAAAAAAAGAAATAACAGGTTATGTAAAACTACAAATAAAAGGTGGTCAAGCCAATCCTGCTCCACCAGTAGGTCCAGCTCTAGGACAAAGAGGAATTAACATCATGGAATTTTGTAAAGCTTTTAATGAAAAAACAAAAAACTTTATGGGCAAACCTGTTCCAGTTATTATTACAGTATATAAAGATAAAAAATTTGATTTTATCATTAAATCTCCACCTGCATCTCATTTTATTAAAGAAGCTGCAAAATTAAAAGGTGGTTCACAAGAGCCTGGAAGACAAATTGTTGCTTCAATAACTAGAAAACAGGCCGAAGAAATAGCTAAGAAAAAAATGGCAGATTTAAATGCACATGATTTAGATGAAGCAGTAAAAATTATTGCAGGTTCTGCAAGATCAATGGGTATAGAGGTAAAAGAATAATGCCATCAAAAAGATTTAAAAAATTGCCTGACAATACATCAAAATTAAAAGCTAGTTCTTTTGAAAATATTTTATCTGAAGTCAAAAAAAATTGTACAACTAAATTTGATGAGTCTATTGATCTTAATTTACAGATAAACCATAAACAAAAGAAGTCAGAGATTAATTTAAGAACAGTTGTCAATTTACCTGCTGGTAGTGGAAAAAAAATTAAAGTTGCAGTAGTTTGCGAAGAAGGAAAATCAGCTCAAGCTAAAGACGCTGGAGCAGACATTGTTGGTGGTGATGATTTTATAGAGAAAATAAAAAATGAACAACTAAATTTCGATAAACTTATTTGCACTCCTTCGATGATGATAAAATTATCAAAGCTAGGAAAAATTTTAGGTCCAAAAGGATTAATGCCAAATCCTAAACTTGGTACAGTAACAGATAACATTAAAAAAGCAGTCTCTGATGCAAAATCAGGTCAAGTTGAAATTAAAAATGATAAAGACGGTAATATTGGACTAAGTATAGGAAAAAAATCTTTTACTGACGATAAACTTGTTAAAAATTATAACGCTATCTTAGATTCTCTAGAAAAGGAAAAATCAAATAATATAGTTAAGGGCGATTTAATTAAAAATATTTTTATTACTTCGTCAATGGGAGTTTCGTATAAACTTAAATTACCAAAAAATATTTAATTATGATGGATAAAGTACAAAAAGAAAATTATATAAAGGAAATGACTGCTCAATTTGAAAATAGCGAAGCCGTGCTTGTTACACATTATCAGGGTTTGTCAGTTAAACAGTTAGATGACTTAAGAAAGCAAATGAGAGAGCATGGTATAAAATTCCAAATTACAAAAAATAGAATAACAAAATTAGCACTCAAAGATACAAAATGCAAAAATCTAACCGATTTGTTTACTGGGCCAACAGCAGTTGCTTTGTCAAAAGATGCGATCACTTCAGCTAAAATTTTAACTAAATTCTCTAAGGAAAATAAAAGTCTTAAAATTTTAGGTGGAATCATGGGGGATGAGATTTTAGACATAGCTGGAGTTGCAAATGTAGCTACTTTACCAACGTTAGAGGAAGCAAGAGCTAAAATTGTAGGTATTTTACGTTCTCCTGCACAAAAAATCGCAAGTATTTTACTTGCACCAGCTTCAAAAATCGCTATTTTAGCGCTCGAAAAAAGTAAAAAATAAACCCTACAAAAACATAAAATAATATGGCAGACCTAAATAAAATTATAGATGATTTATCAAGTTTAACTGTTGTTGAAGCAGCTGAACTTTCAAAACAACTTGAAGAAAAGTGGGGCGTTACAGCAGCAGCAGCTGTTGCAGCAGCGCCAGCAGCAGGAGGTGCAGCACCCGCAGAAGAAAAAACTGAGTTTACAATAATGCTTGCAGCCGCAGGAGATAAAAAAATTAACGTAATAAAAGAAATTAGAGCAGTAACTTCATTGGGATTAAAGGAAGCTAAAGATTTAGTAGAAGGAGCTCCTAAGGAAGTTAAGTCTGGTGTTAATAAAAAAGAAGCTGAAGAAATAAAAGCTAAATTAGAAGCAGCAGGCGCAAAAGTAGAACTTAAGTAAATTTAAAAGAAAGAATTAATTGCTGGTTATATTTTTAACTAGCAAAACACTATAGATGCAATTATCTTTTACTGAAAAGAAAAATATTAGAAAAAATTTTGGAAAACTTAAAGAAGGTTTATCCATACCTAATTTAATTGAAGTTCAAAAAAATTCTTATAAAGAACTAACATCTTTTGATCCAAATATAGCCAATCAATTAACTAAAGGTTTTGACAGAGTTTTTAAAAGTATTTTTCCAATAGAAGATTTAAATGATAAAGCAACTTTAGAATATATTTCATATAGATTAGAAAAACCTAAATTTGATACCGAAGAATGTATCCAACGTGGTCTTACATATTCATCTGCCCTTAAATGTACTCTTAGATTAGTTGTTTATGATATAAATCAAGAAACAAACACAAAAGATATACTTTCTGCTAAAGAACAAGAAGTTTATATGGGAGAAGTTCCTATGATGACTAGCAGTGGCACATTTATTACTAATGGAGTCCAAAGAGTTGTTGTAAACCAAATGCATCGAAGTCCAGGAGTATTTTTTGATCATGATAAAGGGAAATCACATGCGAGTGGAAAATTACTTTTTAATTGTCGAGTTATTCCTAATAGAGGCTCGTGGTTAGATTTTGAATATGATGTTAAAGACTTATTATATTTTAGAATAGATAGAAAAAAGAAAATTTTATCCTCTACTTTATTATTAGCTTTAGGATACTCAAAAAGTGATATTGTAAATGAATTTTACGAAAAAGAAAACTTTACTTTTGATGACAAACTAAAAAAATGGAAAACAAAATTTAATCCCGAAAATTACAAAACTAAGAATTTTTCTGAAGAAGTTGTTGATTCAAAAACAGGAAAAGTAATTATTAAACTTGGAGATAAAATCAACTTTCTAAGTGCAAAAAAACTTTCTAGTGATGGTTTAAAAGAAATTTTTGTAACAAGCGAGTCACTTTATGGAAAATTTCTCCACAAAGAAATTAAAGTTGGTGAAGATGTATTTAAAATAGGAACAGAAATTAATGATGTTATTTTAAAAAAAATAATAGAAGCGAATATTTTAACTTTGGAGATATCTACTACAAATTCAATTAACAAAGGCCCTTATCTTTTGCAAACTATTTTTAATGACAAAAATGAAACTAAAAATGATGCTATAACTGAAATTTATAAAGTTTTAAGACCAGGAGAACCACCAACCATAGAAATAGCAACTCAAATATTTAATAACCTTTTTTTTAGTTCTGACAGATACGATCTCTCTGATGTTGGAAGAGTTAAAATGAATTCAAGATTAAATTTAGAATGTTCTGATAAAATTACTATTTTAAGAAATGACGATATTATTTCTATAATAAAGAAAATGTTAGATCTAAGAGATGGAAAAGATGAAGTAGATGATATTGACCACTTAGGAAATAGAAGGGTTAGATCTGTCGGTGAACTAGTTGAAAATCAAGCTCGTATAGGCGTTTATAGAATGGAAAGAGCTATTAAAGAGAAAATGACTACACTAGACGTAGAATCCTCAATGCCACAGGATTTAATTAATGCAAAACCATTGACAGTTTCCTTAAAAGATTTTTTTGCTACTTCACAGCTTTCACAATTTATGGACCAAACAAATCCTCTATCAGAAATAACTCACAAAAGAAGAGTTTCAGCTTTAGGACCTGGAGGATTGACTAGAGAGAGAGCAGGGTTTGAAGTTCGCGATGTTCACCCGACACATTATGGAAGGATTTGTCCAATTGAAACACCAGAGGGACCAAACATTGGATTAATCAATAGTTTATCAACATATGCAAAAATTAATAAATATGGTTTTATAGAAAGTCCTTATAAAAGAGTTAAAAATGGAGTAGTTGAAGATAGCATTGAGTATCTTTCTGCTATGGAGGAGACGAAATATACAATTGCTCAAGCTAATTCGAAAGTTGATAAAAATGGTAAAATAAAAGAAGAGCTAGTTTCGTGTCGTCAAAATTTAAATTTTATTTTATCAAAACCTGAAAACATTGATTACATAGATGTTTCTCCAAAACAACTAGTTTCAGTTGCTGCTTCTTTAATACCATTTCTAGAAAATGATGATGCTAATAGAGCATTAATGGGTTCTAATATGATGAGACAGGCAGTGCCCCTTTTGAAACCAGAGTCACCACTTGTTGGAACAGGAATCGAAAGTGATGTAGCGTTAGATTCTGGAGTTACAATTGTTGCTAAAAGAGATGGTATTGTTGACAAAATTGATGGTAAAAGAATTGTTATTAAGGCAACCAGCGAAACTGATTTCACTAAATCGGGTGTAGATATATATAATTTACAAAAATTTAAAAGATCAAATCAAAACACTTGTATTAATCAAAAGCCTTTAGTTAGAGTTGGAGATAAAGTTAGTACTGGTGATATAATTGCAGATGGTCCATCAACTAAATTAGGCGAATTAGGTCTTGGAAAAAATGTGACAGTAGCCTTCATGCCTTGGCAAGGTTATAATTTTGAAGACTCCATATTGATTTCTGAAAGATGTGTAACTGACGATGTTTTTACATCGATTCATATAGAAGAGTATGAAGTAATGGCTAGAGACACAAAGTTGGGCGAAGAAGATATTACCAGAGATATTCCAAACATTAATGAAGAATCTTTAAAAAATTTAGACGAGTCTGGGATAGTTTATATTGGAGCTGAAGTTAAAGGAGGAGATATTTTAGTTGGGAAAGTCACTCCAAAAGGTGATTCAGCATCTGGACCAGAGGAAAAGTTACTTAGATCAATATTTGGAGAAAAGGCAATTGATGTAACTGACACCTCTTTAAAAATGCCTAGTGGAAGCAGTGGTATTGTTGTAGATGTGAGAGTTTTTAATAGACACGGTATAGAAAAAGATGAAAGATCAATTACAATCGAAAGATCTGAGATTGACCTGGTTCAACAAGACAAGATTGTAGAAGAAGAAATTTTAGAAAGAAGTATTAAGCAAAGTGCTATTCAAATTTTATCAAACTCTACTATTAGTAAAAAGATAAAAAATTTTGATGTTGGAGAAAAAATTGATTCAGCAAAAATTGAAAACACTCATATCGCAGAAATATTTAAATTATCTGTTAATGATGACAAAAAAACTGAAGCTTTAAATCAACTTAAAGATCAATTTAATAAAGCAAAGTTGGATATACAAGAAAGATTTGAAGATAAAGTTTTAAAAATTAGACAAGGTGATGATTTGTTGCCAAGTGTGATGAAAATGGTTAAAGTTTTCGTAGCTATAAAAAGAAGATTAAGACCTGGTGATAAAATGTCAGGCCGTCATGGCAACAAAGGAGTCGTAAGTAAAATCGTTCCAGTTGAAGATATGCCTTACATGGAAAATGGTAAACCTGTAGATATAGTTTTAAACCCCCTAGGAGTTCCTAGTAGAATGAATGTAGGCCAGATATTGGAAACTCATTTAGGTTGGGCATGTAAAGAATTTGGTGAAAATATGAAAAAATTAATTGATGAAAATCAAAAAAAAGTAGAAAAAACTGAAAAAATTTCTAATTTTCTTAAATCTGTTTATGGAAAAGAAGTTTTTGAACAGAGTCTTGATAAATTGAATAAAACAGAATTTAAAGATTTATGCGAAAATCTTGAAAATGGAATTCCAATCGCAACACCAGTTTTTGATGGCGCTAAAGAAAATGATGTAACGGAAATGTTAAAACTAGCAGATTTGCCTGCTTCAGGTCAAACTTTTCTATGGGATGGTAGAACAGGAGAAAAATTTGATAGAGCTGTTACTGTGGGTATAATTTATATGCTAAAACTGCATCACTTAGTTGAAGATAAAATTCATGCTAGATCTACAGGACCATATAGTTTGGTCACACAACAACCACTTGGTGGAAAAGCTCAACTAGGGGGTCAAAGATTTGGTGAAATGGAAGTATGGGCGCTTGAAGCTTATGGAGCCTCTTATAGCTTGCAAGAAATCTTAACAGTTAAATCGGATGATGTTGCTGGTAGAGTTAAGGTTTATGAGACTATAGTAAAAGGAGAGGAAAATTTTGAGTCAGGTATACCTGAGTCTTTCAATGTTTTGGTGAAAGAAATTAAATCATTAGCTTTAAATGTTGAGTTAAATTAATTATGAAAAAAGAACTAACAGACTTATTTAAAAACAACGAAATATCTGATGCACAAAATTTTAGCAGCATCAAAATAACTTTAGCAAGTCCTGAAAAAATTAAATCTTGGACATATGGTGAAATTAAAAAACCTGAAACAATAAATTATAGAACTTTTAGACCAGAAAAAGATGGTTTGTTCTGTGCAAGAATATTTGGTCCAATCAAGGACTATGAATGTTTATGCGGCAAATATAAAAGAATGAAATTTAGAGGTATAATTTGTGAAAAATGTGGAGTCGAAGTTACAAAATCTAATGTAAGAAGAGAAAGAATGGGCCACATAAATCTTGCAACTCCGGTTGCTCACATTTGGTTTTTAAAATCATTGCCAAGTAGAATTTCGTTAGCTGTTGACATGAAATTAAAAGAGGTTGAAAGAGTTTTATATTTTGAAAATTTTATTGTTATAGAACCAGGCTTAACTGGTTTAAAAAAAAATCAGCTAATTAACGAGGAGGAAC
>CACHQT010000019.1 GCA_902582105.1 uncultured Pelagibacteraceae bacterium | reverse complement strand
TTACAAAAGACCATCTAATTTTTTAAGAAAATATCTTTATAAATTTGTAATTAATCAAAGAGATGATGTTTCTAAAAGAAAATCTACTATGCAGCTACAAAGAGAATTAACAAATGATCTTGATTTCAATAAAAATTATAAAATTTCAAATATACCAATATTAAAAAATAAAAACCTTCCTTATTTAAAAAATTATATTTACTTTCATTTAAAAATATCAAACTTTGATAAATTGGGGTGGGGTATTAATGAATTAAAAAAGATATTTGATGAATTTTTAAAATATAAAAAAAATATTATTTTTACAAGAGATATAGACATGATTAATTCAAAAGAAAATTATAAAAAATATTTTAACGTAGTTAATTTTGATACAAATGAAAGATCGTTGAATGATACAAATATATATCTTTATGAAAATATCAGGGGAAGTGATTTATATAATGTAATTAGAAATGCTAATAAAGTTGTTGCTTTTCATGGTATGATGACAAATTTGGCTTCTATTGAAAAAAGACCAGTCTTAGATCTCTTTTATTGCGATATAAGTTCTTTAGAAGATTTTAGAAGATATAAAAATGCTTTGTACGAATTCAAACCAACTTATAAAGACTATGATTTTATTGTTCCAAGTAAAAATATTAATAAAACAATTAACAAAATGAAGTTTTCACTTAAAAAAATTAATGGATAAAAAATTAATAGTAAGATTATCAAACGAGTTAGGTAATCAAATGTTTATGTATGCCTCTTCCTACGCTATAGCAAGAAAACTTAATAGATCATTACTAATTGATAACGAAAGTGCATTTTTAAGTAGAAAAAATATAAGTAAATATGGTTTAGGTGAATTTTCTATTTCATCAAAAATTGCTGATAATGAAAACAAGTATTTAGGTACAAAAGGGTATTTAAAAAGAAAAATTTTGAAAAAAATTGATTTATTAAAAAATAATAAAAGTTTTTTTATCGAGCCTAGAGAATCAAATAAAATAACTAGATTTAATAAACAAATTTACAATTTAAATCTATCAAATAGCGTTTATTTGGAAGGATATTTTGAAACGGAAAAATATTTTGAGGATATAAAGGATATTATACTCAAAGAATTTACTTTTTTAAGAAGCGAATTTTATAAAAAATCAATGTTTTTTAGTATTCTAAATAAAGAAAATTCAGTGTCAATTTGCCTTAGACAGAACAGATTTATAGAAGGAAAAAACCAAGATAATAAATCAAATAGACTAAAATCTGAACAATTCAAAAATGAACAAATAAGTTATATAAATAAGTCAATTGATTACTTAAAAAGCATGACTAAAAACCCAACTTTTTATTTATGGTCGAATGATTTAAAAAATATAGATGTATCTATGTTTAATTCTAAAATTACAACAGTGACTCATAAAGAGGATTTTTTATCAAAAGTTGATCAAAGATCGCTTGATTTATTTCTAATTTCTCAATGTAATCACCATGTTGTTATCCCATCATCCTTTAATTGGTGGGGTGCTTGGTTATCAAAAAGAGAAGGAAAAATTATATGTCGACCAAATGATAACCTTTTTAGTAGTTTTAAAGTAAATAATCTTGATCTATGGCCTGTTGATTGGAAGGTAATATCATGAGTCTAATTGAAATTGGAAAAAAATACCCTTCTAGCAAGAATATTTCAGGCTTTATTCAATTATATGAAAAATATTTTACTTCTTTGAGGAACTTGAAAATTAATATTTTAGAAATCGGTATTGAAAATGGTGATAGTTTGCGTATTTGGCGTGAATTTTTTCCAAATGCAAATATTTGTGGCATTGATATTATTAAAAAAGATTTCAAAATTGACAAAGTTGATATACTCCAAGGTGATCAATCAAATCATTTATTTCTAAAATCAGTTACTGACAAGTATAAAAATTTTGATATCATTATTGATGATGGAAGCCATCAATCTAAACATATTATTACATCGTTTAAATTTCTTTTTCCATTTTTAAATAATAATGGAATATATGTTGTCGAAGATCTTCAAACATCATATTTTCCAAGATACGGTGGCTCTAGAATAAACCTACAAAAAAAAAATTCTTCAATGAATTTTATTAAATCTTTAACTGATTCAATTAATTATGAGAAAAATAATCGACCTTATTTCCGAAAAAATAATTTTGATGGTCTTATTAACTCAATTTATTTTCACCAAAATATTGCTTTCATTTATAAAGGTGAAAGTGTTAATTATTTTTACAATGAGGATTTTAAGGAAACTTTTACAGACAAAGTAAAAAAAATTTTATCTTATTTCTTTTAAATTTTAACTTTTATGAAGGCTATTATTTTAAATCTCTTAGCATGGATTATGTTGCCAATAATGGATGGTTTTGCAAAATATTTAAGTTTTACAATACCAGTATTACAAATTACTTGGTCTAGATATTTCTTCACTGTGATTATTGCTTTACCAATAATGTTAATCTTTTTTAAAAAAAATTTTAAATGGACAGATCAACCAAAGCTTCAATTAATTAGGGGATTATTATTATTTTGTGCCAATATTTTATTTTTCTATTCAATATCAATTATATCTTTAGCAAAAGCTTTAACTTTAGCTTTTATCGCTCCATTAATAGTCACTGTTTTATCTCCAATTTTTTTAGGCGAAAAAGTGGGTTTTCGAAGATGGGCAGCTGTTATCGTTGGATTTATTGGATCTTTGATTGTTTTAAGACCAGGTTTTGTTGAAATTAATTTAGCAAGTATTGCAGCTTTAGGAACAGGAGTTTTGTATGGTTTTTATTTAATTGTAACCAAAAAGTTGTATAAATCAGATCATCCCTTGTTAACACTTTTGCTTACAGGTGTAGTGGGTGCTATTATTGGATCATTAATTATGCCATATGTTTGGGTACAACCCAATGTTACAGAATGGTTCATGATGTTTGCTATAGGGTTCTTTGCATCCATAGGTCATTTATTTTTAATTCTATCATTAAAGTATGCGGATGCATCAAAGCTTGCTCCATTTGGCTATTTTGAGATCATTACCAATATCTTAATTGGTTACTATTTCTTTGATCACTTTCCTGACAACTGGACTTTCTTAGGATTATTTGTAATCATTTCTTCTGGAGTATATATATTCAGGAGGGAAGCTCTAAATAGACCTAATTAATTACTTAATAAAATAGATTAAGTTATTACTCTAAATCATTGATATAATTGAAAATTTTAATTAAGTTAAAGTAATTAATTAAGAAATGATATTTCAGAATAACAGTCCATAAAATAAATTATACAATTGAAAAATTTAGTAATTCTAAAAAAATATAATAAAATCAATGAAATTAGAGATTTGAAAAAATAGATAAAAAAAAACAAATAATAAATATCAAAAAAGTAGAAATATTTAGAAAAATGGTGAATTTTAGGGAAAAAATGACCTATTAATAAACCAGAATTTAAGAGCTTTGCACAAAAGGAATATAGCGTTTAAACGCTCATAGAAGGGGTATATTTTGACATTTACTGAAATATAGTACAACTGAAAGGGGAAAATAAAAATATTAAGATAAAAGGGGATAATTGTTAAAAAACCCTTGTTATTAGTTACTTTTAGAACGAAAAACCTTCTTTTTTTAGTAATTTTTTCTTGGCTTTTTGGCCCCCAGGAGCAGAAAAACCACCTAAACTTCCATCAGATCTAATAACTCTATGACATGGTATTCTGGGTGCGTATGGGTTCTTGGCACATGCATTCGCCACAGCTCTAGCTGACCTGGGTCTATTTATTGCAATAGCAACCTGTTTATAAGTTTTTACCTTACCTTTAGGTATATTTTTAAGATATTTCCAAACCTTAATTTGAAATTTAGTACCATCCATAATTTTGAAAAACGCAAAAAACCCCTGTTTCCTTGTGCTTTTTAAGGCACAAAGAACAGTAGTTTTGGCACGTCGTTGTATGCGCTACCGCCATGCCTTCCGCCCTGCGATTTTAGCGCTACTCCGCAAGACTTTCTGCCCCCTAGGCTTGAACCTCTCGGTTTTTCCCTAATCGGCCAGTTAAGGGTTGCCCCTTAATTCATTCTTAAGATATCAAATCACCTAGGTTGAATGTATCACTTTATAAGTGTTTTTTAGGATAGGTCTGTGAATTATGTTAATAACTCTCTAAAGAATGAGAAGGCTTATTAAAACTATAAATCCTATCATTATAATCCCAAATATAGCGGCTATTGATTTATTTTTAGTTTTTTCATCTAGCTTTGACCAAAAATTCAATATTAGAAACAATCCAATTATTACTATTAAACCAATTAAAATATATTTCGGCATAAATAAATTTAACTTATTTGCTTGACTTCTTAAATGAGTTATATTATTACTATTGATAACAATTAATTATCGATAGTAATATTATGAATGAAATTATAACAGACATAAAATCACTCCATCAAGAAACACTAAATAATCTTAAAAGCTCTAAGGCAAATAATACAATTAGAGCTTATAGATCTGATTTTAAAGATTTTGGGATATTTTGTGCAAGGCACGGATTTGACTCATTACCGTCTGAACCTAAAATTGTATCTTTATACTTAACGCATTTATCAAAAAACTCTAAAATAAGCACTATCAGAAGAAGACTTGTCTCCATAAGTATAGTTCATAGATTAAAGGGTCATTATTTAGATACGAAACATCCTATTATAATAGAAAATTTAATGGGCATAAGGAGGGTTAAAGGTAGCGCTCAAAAAGGTAAAAAACCATTATTAATCAGTCATTTAAAATCAATTATTAATGTAATAGATGAACAAATAACTGATGAAATTAAAAAGTCTAGAGATAAAACTTTAATTCTAATAGGGTTTGGAGGTGGGTTTAGGAGAAGTGAATTAATATCTATAGATCATGAAGACCTAGAATTCGTGCAAGAAGGTCTTAAAATAAATATAAAAAGATCAAAAACCGATCAATTTGGTGAAGGGATGATGAAAGGTATACCCTACTTTCAAAATGAACTGTATTGTCCAGTTAAAAATTTAAAAAAATGGTTAAAATTATCAGAAATTAAATCTGGACCTATATTTAGGCGTTTTTCAAAGGGTTTGTCATTAACAAAAAATAGATTAACTGATCAATCAGTAGTGTTATTAATAAAAAACTATTTAGAATTAGGAGGTATCGACAATTTAAATTATTCAGGTCACAGTTTAAGATCAGGTTTTGCAACTGTAGCAGCTGAGTCCGGAGCTGATGAAAGAAGCATTATGGCAATGACAGGTCACAAAACTACTCAAATGGTAAGAAGGTACATTAAGGAAGCAAATATATTCAAAAATAACGCTTTAAATAAAATTAAAATATAATTTAAGAAAAATATTTTAAAGCAATATAAACAACTATAGGTACAGTAATGAAAGATATTAATGTTGATACAACTATAGTGCTTGCTACGCTATCAACAATTTTTTTAGGTGAATAAATAGATGCAACAAGATAGTTTAAGACTGCACTAGGCATTGAGCATTGTATTAACAAAACGCCTGCTGCAAAACCAGATAAGTTAAAAAATTTAATTAAAATTATACCAATTATAGGACCACCAATCATTCGAGAAAATGAACTAACTAATGCTTTGCTAAAAGAAAAAATTTTTAATCTAGTTAATGCTATTCCTAAGGACATAAGAATTAAAAAAATTGTTGCAAACATTAACCATTCAGTAGTATTTTGAATAAACACTGGTAAAGTAATATCGTTATAAAGAATTATTGATGATAAAATTATTGCGTAGAATGGAGGATTTTTTAATATAATTTTTATATTGAACTTTCTATCGGCTAAAAAAACACCTAAAGTAAAATGAAATAGTATAATAATTGAAGTGATTGATGCTGAAACCCCGAGTCCTTGAGATCCATAAGCAAATAGGCATATAGGCAAACCCATATTCCCTGTATTAGGCAAAATTAAAGGTGGAAGTTCCCTGATAATGTCCTTAGTTCTTAAAAAAAATAATGTTGGTATTCCGATTAATGCAAAAAGGATAATTGCTAGCAAATAATACCAAAAATAATTTTTAAAAATGTCAAAATCAATACCTGTTGACGTTACTGCATAAATTATCATCGCTGGAGTGCCTATATTTGCAGCAAAATTTGTTATAAATGTAGTGTCAATTTTAGGATTGTTTTTCCCTAGATAGTATCCAATGCCAATAACAAAAAAAACTGGAAAAAGAACTTCAAATAACTTGATATAGATATCCATTTTTAAAAAAGTCTAATCAAGATGGGATCTTTAAGTATATTTTTAATAGATTTTAAAGATTTTAAACATTTTTGCGCATTTAATTCATTAACTTTATGTGTAATAATTATAATAGAAGCGGTTTTATTTTTATGGTCGGGAATTTGTATTAATCTTTCAACTGAAATTTTTCTTTTGGCTAATTGTTTGGTTATTTGTGATAGCACACCCGGTCTATCTCTAACCTCAAGTCTAAGATATAAGGAATTTGAATAATTGTTTATATTATATGTATTTACAGATTTTCTATTGATATTTGGTAAACCAAATGGATATTTAATATTGCCTCTTAAAATTGATAAAAAATCCGACATTAAAGCTGAAGAAGTTGCACCTGGTCCAGCACCCTCCCCTTGTAAAATGCTTTCCCCTACTGGATTACCGTTAACTATTACAGCGTTCATAACTCCATTAACGTTACCTATATAGGTATCCTTTTTAACTAAACACGGATGTACTCTTTCAAATAATTTGTTATTTATAAGCTCTGTAATTCCTAACAATTTTATTCTAAAATTAAGTTGGTTCGTTACATCAATATCTTTATAGTCAATATTTTCTATCCCCTCCATTAAACATTTTTTTTTAGAAATTTTTTTATTAAATGATAATGAAGATAATATTCTAATCTTAGCAAATGCATCATATCCATTTAAATCAAGCTTAGGATTTCCAGGCTCCGCATAACCTAAACTTTGCGCCTTTTTAAGTACATTTGAAAAGGTATCTTTTGTAGTTTCCATTTCAGATAAAATATAATTACAAGTACCATTTAATATTCCATACACTTTAGTTATTTTGTTTGTAGCTAAACCTTCTTTAATAGTTCTCAGTATGGGTATACCTCCTGCTACAGATGCTTCAAATTCTAAATTAACTTTATTTTTTTCCGCAAGCATTGATAAATAGTCACCGTGTTTAGCAATAAGCGCTTTATTTGGCGTTATAACATGAATTTTATTCTTTAAAGAAAGTTCGACAATTTTTTTTGACATACCGTCAGAACTACCAATTGCCTCAAATAAAATATCTACTTTGGCTTTTTTAATAATCTCTAAAGGGTTTTTGTAAAAAATATTTTTATTTATTTTAAATTTTCTTTTTTTATTAATATTTTTTGCTGAAATAGCTACTATTTTTATTTTTTTTCCAGTTTTAAGTTCTATATCTTTTTTTTTATAATTTAATTCATTTAATAAATAGCTACCTATTTGGCCAAGCCCAACGACTGCTATATTTACATTTTTTTTCATAATTAATTATCTATATCTGGATAACCTGTATTATTTGAATAATTTATTACTGAATTTTTAAATTCCTCAAAAGAAACATTTTTAATTTTTGATTTAGCAACTTTAAGTGGTTTTTTTTTAATTTTGTCTATTTTTTTAATTTGCTTTTCATTTTTAACAACTTTTTTTTTGACTATCAGCTTATCTCTATTAATTTTTTTATTTTCTTTTTTCTTAAATACTTTTTTAATTGGCTTTTTTTTCTCCTCTATAGGAATTTTAATATCAGTACCTGAAATTTGATCAGATTTAACAGACTTTGTATCAGAAGATGAACATTGTTTTAAGTTTTCATTGATACAATCTAGTTTAATATTTGTCTCCCACGAATAAGATAAATTAGTAAATATAAATAAAAAAAATAAGACGTAAATTTTGTTCATATAAGCCCCCTGCTTTCAGGAAAATTAAATTTAATATTCATGTTTTGAACTGCTTGTCCTGAGCCTCCTTTTATCAAGTTATCTATAGCTGATAATATAATATACTTATTTTTATACTTTGTTTTACAAATTGATATATGACATTCATTTGTATTAATTACATCATTTGTGCTTATATAACTATTTATTTTCTTTACTTTAACAAATTGTTTCTTTGCAAATGTACTTTTAAGTATTTTATTTAGTTTTTCTAAGGACATGCCTTTCTTAGTTTCTATATATATAGTACTTAGTATACCTTTAAACATCGGAGACAAATGTGGGGTAAAAGTTATATTTAAATTTTTCTTATTTACGATTTTTTTTATTTCTTGTTCAATTTCAGAATTATGTCTATGAAATCCGACACCATAAGGCTTTAGAGATTCGTAAAGATTTTTTTTAGCATAAATTTTATGAACACCTCTGCCAGCTCCAGAATAACCTGATTTAGAGTCTACGATGATATTGTCTAATTTGATTATATCTTTTTTTATGAGTGGAATTAATGGCAAAAGTATTGATGTTGGATAACATCCAGGACATGAAATTATTTTAAATTTTTGGATAATTTTTCCTGTGAATTCAGGTAGTGAATAAATACTTTTTTTAATGTTACCTGGGGCTCTATGTTTTTGTTTGTACCAAGTATAATAACTTTTTGAACTATTCAATCTAAAATCAGCAGCTATATCTATCAAAATATTTTTTGATAACAAAATTTTTGATATATCTTGCGCTTCTCCATTAGGAAGAGCAGAAAATACTATATCGACATTTTTTAGATAAGATTTATTAAATTTAACTATGTTTGGTAATTTTTTACTTTTTAAAGATTTATCATAAAAAGATATATTTTTACCAACTGAAGATTTACCACAAAGATATTTGATTAGAATATTTTTGTGCTTAGATAAAATCTTAACTAGTTCAATACCAATGTAACCAGTTGATCCTGCAATTAATACATTAATCTTAGCCATTCTTTATTATAACAGTTAATAGAAAAAAAAAAATTATCTTTTAGAAAATTGAAAGCTTCTTCTAGCTTTTCTATGACCGTATTTTTTTCTCTCTACGGCTCTAGAGTCTCTTGAGGTTAGTTTCTCTTTTTTTAAGGTAGGTTTTAAACTCGAATCAAATAATAATAAAGCTTTTGATATTCCATGAACCATAGCACCGGCTTGACCTGTGTGACCACCACCTTTTACGCTACATCTTACATCATAACTAGTTGCTTGATTTATAATTTCAAAGGGTCTTAAAATTTGCATTTTATGATTAGATCTTTGAAAATAGTCCTCATAGTTTTTTCCATTAACTAAGATTTTTCCTGAACCTTTTTTTAACCAAATTTTTGCAATTGATTTTTTTCTTCTACCAGTAGCGTACATACTATCTTTTAAGTCTATCTTTGTAGATGTTTCGTTCATAGTTTTTAATTACTCACTACGTTTTTACTATTTAATTTTGAAATATCTATAATAGTTGGGTTTTGTGATGAATGAGGATGATTCTCACCAGAATATATTTTAAGTTTAGTAAGTTGTTTTCTTCCTAAGACACCGCCAGGTAACATTCTTTTTACAGCCAACTTAAGACTTTCATTAGGTCGATTTTTAATTAGTTTTTCCGGAGTTGTTTCTTTAATTCCTCCAGGATAACCCGTGTGTCTATAGTATTTTTTATTTTGAAATTTCTTACCTGTAAATTTAATTTTTTCTACATTTTTAACAATCACAAAGTCACCATGATCTACATGTGGACTATAAGTATTTTTGTTTTTTCCTCTAATAATTTTAGATATAATAGTCGCAAGTCTACCCACAACTGCATTTCTTGCGTCAATTTCAAACCAATGATTTGATATCTCGCTTTTTTTAACAAATTTTGTCATTGTGCAGGATTAATACTTCTTATTAATCAAAAGTCAATTAATAGGTTGAATAAAAATGTTTAAAATCAATAACTATTTAGGCTTTTTAATAACTTGCACGTTATATCAAAACTATAATAAACTAATTGTACGAAATTTTTCGTAGGTATTAAAATAAAGCGTGCACCTTGAAAATCTAAAGCACAAAAATGAATATAGGGGGAAAAATGACTAAGACTATCAAAAATCCAGAAACTATTGCATTACACGGTGGAGATTACAGAAGTGATCCTGCAACAACAGCGGTCGCTGTGCCACTTTATAGAACAACATCATATCAATTTAAGGATACTGAAAATGCAGCAAACCTTTTTGCATTAAAGGAGTTTGGAAATATTTATACAAGAATAATGAATCCAACAAATGATGTTTTAGAAAAAAGAGTAGCTGCTTTAGAAGGTGGACTAGCCTGTGTAACGGTTGGTTCAGGACAAGCAGCATCAACTTTTGCAATAATGAATCTTTGCCAATCTGGTGATAACTTTATTAGTTCTACTGATTTGTATGGTGGTACTGTTAATTTATTTACACATACACTTAAGAAACTTGGTATAGAGTGTAGATATGCTGACCCTTCAGATCCAAAAAATTTTGAAAAACTGATTGATGAAAATACTAGAGCTTTTTATGCTGAAACATTACCCAATCCATATCTTAGAGTTTTTCCAATTCAAGAAGTTGCAGATATTGGAAAGAAGCATAATATACCATTAATCATGGACAACACAGCATCGCCTGTAATTTGTAAACCTCTTGAACATGGAGCAGCTGTTGTAGTTCATTCTTTAACTAAATTTATAGGTGGACATGGAACTGTAATTGGAGGATGTTTAGTTGATGGAGGTAACTTTGACTGGACAGCAAATCCTAAAAGACAACCAAATTTTAATGAACCTGATGCAAGTTATGGAGGTGCAGTATGGGGAGAAGTTGTTCCTCAATTAACTGGAGCAAACGTTGCTTTTGCAGTTAGAGCCAGAGTTTGTTTGTTAAGAGACCTTGGAGCACCTTTAGCACCTGATAATGCTTGGGGTATCATTCAAGGATTAGAAACAGCTCCTCTTAGAATGAAACAGCATTGTTCTAATGCTGAAAAGGTTGTTGATTTTTTAAAAAAACATAAAAATGTCGAAAGAGTTATTTACCCAACATTGCATGAAGGTGAAATTGCTGCTAGATCAAAAAAATATCTTAAAGGTGGAAATGGTGCATTGGTAGGAATTGAAGTTAAAGGCGGTGTAGAGGCTGGTAAGAAATTTATAGAGTCTTTAAAGATGTTTTATCACGTTGCAAACATTGGAGATGCTAGAAGTCTTGCAATACACCCTGCTACAACTACCCACAGTCAATTGACACCAGAGGAATTATTAGCAGCTGGAGTAACACCAGGCTATGTTCGTTTATCGATAGGTATTGAACATCCTGATGATATAGTAGAAGATTTAAATCAAGCTTTAACTTCTTCAGGCAAGCCCAATCTTAAAGCTGTAAGTTAGATTTTGTATTTAGGTATAAAAAATAAACACAAGAAATAACTAGGAAAATTGAACTTATCTGGTGCATAGATGCAATTAATATCTGTGCACCATATAACAATGTGAAAACTCCTAAAACAATTTGCAAAATAAGCAAAATCCCAATTATGTTTATTATTAAATAAAAGTCTAAAAGTTTGTTAATATAAATATTGATAAAAATATAAATATAAAAAAATAATATAATATATGCCAAATTTCTGTGCATAAATTGTACAAGTGACGGATCGTTAAAAGCATTTATGCTAAATAGATCTATAATCATACTGTCATCAGGAAAATAAGAAGAGCCCATCAAAGGCCATGAATTATATATTTTACCTGCATCCATTCCAGAAACAAAAGCTCCGATTGAAATTTGAAAAAAAATTAAAAATAAAAAAATTAATGGTAAAAATTTTAATTTCTGATTTGTTAATCTAAGTTTTTTATAGTTTAAATAATTCCAATAAATTAATGATAAAATAAAAAAAGCAATTAACAAATGAACGCTTAATCTATAGTGGCTAACATCAACTCTATTAATCAAACCACTAGATACCATATACCAGCCTATAAACCCTTGAAAACAAATCAGAAAAAAAATGAAGTATAAAGGTAGTAGTTGTTTTAATTTTAACTTAAAAGAAAAATAAACTAATGGTATTAAAAAAGATATACCAATAAATCTTCCAAAAATTCTATGTGCCCACTCCCACCAAAAAATAACTTTAAAATCTTTTAAAGTCATCGAATAATTTTGCAATTTAAATTCAGGAATTTCTTTATAGAGATTAAAATAGCTCAACCATTGCTTTTCATTTAATGGTGGCAATGTGCCAGAAAACAACTCCCATTCAGTGATAGATAAACCAGAGTCAGTCAGTCTTGTTAAACCACCTACTATAATCATAAGTGCAATTGACCAGATCATAAAAAGGAGCCAAATACTAATACTATTATTTAACTGTTTATTCTCTATAAACATAATATATAAATATATTAATTATTAATTAATCCAATTGAATAAATGTCGCCTATTAAAAAAATAAAATTATATAAATTAAGAAATCAATTAGATAAACTTGATGACTCATTTATCAAGTTAATAAAAAAAAGAACTAGTCTAGTTAATCAAGTGTTAAAATTAAAAGATCACAAAAAACAAATAATCGATCAAAAAAGAATTAAAATAATACTAACTAGAATCAAAAAGAAATCTATAAAAAATAAAATCGATCCGAAAATAACAAATAGAATTTGGAAAAATATGATTTGGTCTTTTATAGATTATGAAAAAAAAAATTTTAAAAAAAAATAATTATTTACTGTGGGGTGGCAATTTTTTTTCAATAAAAATTTCGTGTTTTTTAGTTGCTGGATTATATTTTCTTGATTTTAATTTAACTTTTGCTTTTTCTCCTCCAGCAGGTTTTTTTACATAGTAAAAAAATGGACTATCTGGTTTAGATTCAGGCACAAGACGAACTTTTACATGAGTTTTTTTGGCCATATTATTTCAACTTTTTTAATTCTTTAGTTAAATTTAAAATTTTTTTTAATTTAGTTTTAATTTTAAAATTATTGTCTCTTATAGAATTATTTGAAATTTCGTCAAGATTTAAAGTTTTATTATTATCCAATACCTTTTTAACACCATTTATTGTCATACCTCTTTCTTTAAGTAAATAATGAATTTTTTTAAGTAATAAAATTGATTTTTCATCATAATATCTTCTTCTACCAGATAAAATTTTCGGCTTTATTTGTTTGAATTCCTTTTCCCAAAATCTTATTGTATGAGTGCTAAAACTTCCATTTCTTTTGTTAACTAAATTTAGTATTCTTGCAACTTCGCCAATCGATTTATAGGCTGTATTAGATTTATTCATTTATATTAGTATTTATAAAACTTTTAAACTGCTTAGAAGGTTTAAACAAAACAACATTTCTATCGGAAATAATTTTGCTTTCTTTAGTTTTTGGGTTTCTTCCAATCCTTTTTTTTTTAGTTCTAACTTCAAAGGTTCCAAAATTAGAAATTTTAATTTTCTTATTTACAATCAGATTTTTAATTAAAGTATTGATAATGTCTTCTAGTAGGTTTTCTGAAATTTTCTTAGAAAAACCTATTTGCATATAAACAGATTTAATTATATCTTTTTTAGTTAAATTAATCCTCATTTTAGTTTAAATTTTTTTTAATTTTTTCTATTAGATTTCCTTTTACTATTTTCTCGCAAACGCTCAATGAATGAGAAAATCCAATGAAATCTGTTCCACCATGACTTTTAACAACTGGAGAGTCAAGACCTATAAATATTGCACCATTGTAAAGTCTAGGATCTAGTCTTTTTTTAAATTTTTTTAAATTTCTAATATTTAGCAATGAAGATATTTTACCAAGTAAAGAAGTCGACATTGTTTTTTTTAGTTCTTGAGTAATAAAATTAGCAGTTCCCTCAGCTGTTTTCAAAGCTACGTTTCCAGTAAATCCATCGGCAACTATTACATTTACTTCTCCATTCATTAAATTATTACCTTCAATGAATCCTTTAAACTCAAAATCTGCATGATTTATTACATTAAGTTTCTGATAAGTCTGCTTTATAATTTCATTTCCTTTTAATTCTTCTGATCCAATATTTAATAAAGCCACTTTTGGTTTTTCATCAGGAAACAATGATTTAAATAATGAAGCACCCATAATTGAAAAATCTATCAAGTTCTTTTCATTGCATTCAATATTTGCACCAAGATCTAAAACAACACTCATACCTTTTTTACTAGGCCAAAGTCCTGATAATGCAGGTTTGTCAATACTTTCAATCATTTTAAGATTCAATTTTGCAATAACTAAAAGTGCACCAGTATTTCCAGCTGAGATTACTATGTCAGATTTTTTTTCTTTGACACTATTTATAGATAGCCACATACTAGTTTTTTTTCCTCTTTTTGCTGCACCCAGAGGTGTATCTGACCCTTCAACTTTTTCATCAGTGTGATTAATTTCGTAGCAATTTGGATTTAAATCGCTGGGTATTGAATTTAAAATTTCATTTTTATTACCAAATATTCGATAAAAAATATTTTTACTTGTTTTGTGATGTTCGCTAATTCCTCTAATGATCTTCTCAGGAGATCCATCACCACCCATTGCATCCACTGCAATTGTAATTGATTTTTTCATTAAAAAAAAATTTGGGTTATTAATCCTTTGGGTCTAGTATTTGTTTACCTTTATACATTCCTGTTTTTAAATCAATATGGTGTGACAGTCTATATTCACCTGATTTTTTATCTTCAACAACATTTTTTGGAGAAAATTTTATATGTGATCTTCTCTTTCCAGTTCTCGAGGGCGATGTTTTACGTTTTGGTACTGCCATAACTAATTTTCGGGTTTAATTACACCTTTTATATAAAAATTTAAAGTATTATTTTTTAATTCTATACTATATTTGTCAAAATATACAATCAAATCATCATTATCACTTATATTTATTAAAGATTTTATTTTCTCTTTTTTTTCTAACTTATTTGATAAATCCCAATTATCTATCTTATTTATTATTGAATGAAACAAATTTATATAATCTTTCATTTTTTTATTAATTGAAGCATCTCCATAACCAATTTCACGTATACTTAACTCCAGTTGTCTAAAAATAAAGTCATATATATCCTGAAGAATTTTTTTATCATTATATTTAAAAACTTTTAAAAAAAAGGCAAAATGAATAAGAAAAAATACCAATCTATCTGAAAAAGTATCATCTTCTGAAAAGCCCTGATACAAGTCTTTATTTCTAGTTAAATTGATTAAATTGTTGTAGATATTAATATATTTATCGTTCATGAATAAAAAAATTGTTTTAACTATTTTAGTAATATTTATTTCAAATTGCAGCTTAAATAAAGTTGTAAAACATCACGGTGTACATTTTTTAGATAAAAAACAGGAAAATTTAGTTTTAAATTCAACTAATAAAAACGATATTTTAAATAAATTGGGTCCTCCATCAACGGAAAGTACTTTTGATAATGACATATGGATATACATAGAACGCAAGGAGACAAAAACATCTATTACAACATTAGGAAGAAGAAAACTCACTGTAAATAATGTTTTAATACTAGAAATTAATGATATGGGTATTTTAATTGATAAAAAATTTCTCAACAAAGATGATATGCAGCAAGTAAATTTTTCTAAAAACAAAACAGGTGTTATATCTTCAAAAGATAGTTTTGTTTATGAGTTTTTAACAAGTCTTAGACAGAAAATTAATGATCCATTAGGTCAAAAAAAAATCAAATAAATTTTATCCAGCTACAACAGCAAGTAACAATAAGGCAACAATATTCGTTATCTTAATCATCGGGTTAACCGCAGGCCCAGCCGTGTCTTTGTATGGATCACCAACTGTGTCACCAGTTACTGCAGCTTTATGTGCATCTGATCCTTTTCCTCCATAATTACCAT
>CACHQT010000018.1 GCA_902582105.1 uncultured Pelagibacteraceae bacterium | reverse complement strand
CTACTCCAGAAAATAAGTCCAATATATTTGAATTTTTAAGGTTTATATTAATTAAATTTGAATGATTTATAATATTAAATATTGATTCTTTTGTTAAATCCTTAAGAGGTCTTGTTAACTTATCCTTAGGTTGTAAAATTTTTTTTCCTTTGAAGCTTCCAGATATAATTCTCATTATTTAATTACTTTGTATCCAATATCTTTACGATAAAAGCCTTCCGCCCAATTAATTTTATCTATCATTTCGAAGTTGCTATCTCTAGCCTCTTTAAAATTACGTGATAAACTTACAAAGTTTAAAACTCTTCCTCCATTTGAGAAAATATTATTTTTTTCATTTCTGGTACCAGCATGGTAAATCTTTTGATTTGATTTCAAAATTACTTGATCGATATTTTTAATTAAAATGTTATTTTGATATTTATCAGGATAACCTTTTGAGCACAAAACAATACACAGGCTATTTTGATTATGCCAATTAATTTCAGTCTGAGCCAATTTTTTTTTAGTACAAGCTAAAATTATATCTAGTAAATCAGTTTTTAATTTTGGGAGAATAGTTTGGCATTCTGGATCTCCCATTCTTACATTATATTCAATTAGATAGGGTTCATTTTTAACAATCATTAAACCTGCATATAAAAATCCCTTATATTCAGAGTTCATATCTTTAATAGCATTTAAAGTTGGATAAATAATTTTTTCTAATATCTTTTTATCTAAATCATCATTTATAAGACGTGAGGGAGAATAAGCTCCCATACCTCCTGTATTTTTACCAGTATCTCCTTCTCCCACTCTTTTGTGATCTTGTGCTGTCTCAAATTTTTTAATATTTTTTCCATCACTTATAACAAAGTAACTCATTTCTTCACCAATAAGAAATTCCTCTAATAAAACGATTTTAGCCTGACCAAATTTTCCATTAAAAATTTCTTCTATTGCATTTTCAGCGCTTTCAATATTTTCACATATGTACACACCTTTTCCTGCTGCCAGCCCATCAGCTTTTACAACCATAGGGAATTTTGTATTATTTAAAAATAATTTTGCTTCATTGATATTTTCAAAAATACCAAATTTTGCTGTGGGTATATTATATTTATCACAAATTTTCTTTGTAAAAATTTTGGATCCCTCAAGTTGAGATGCTAATTTGTTTGGTCCAAATATTGGAATATTGTTATTTTCAAAAAAATCAACAATTCCTTCGACTAAAGGCTTTTCTGGCCCAACAACTAATAATTCAATTTTTTTTGATAAAACAAATTTTTTAAGTGTCTCAAAATCATCAATATTTATATCAATATTTTCTGCAATTTTTTGTGTACCAGCATTGCCAGGAAAACAATAAATTTTACTAATTTTTTTTGATTTGCTTAGAGCTTCACATAAAGAGTGTTCTCTTCCACCGCTTCCAATTATTCCTACTTTCATGTAATGATATATAAACTATAAATGCATAAAAAATTAGCAAAATTAAAGTTCTTAGCAAATAATTTTGAAATCATTGAACAAGGAGACCATGTTATTTGCGCTGTTTCTGGAAAAGAAATTAATTTAAAAGACTTAAATTATTGGAATGTTGACTTACAAGAAGCTTATTTTTCACACAAGGAAGCTCATTTAAGAAACGAAGAATTGATAAAAAAATAATATTTTACTTCCACCGATCATGTGACCATATCCATTGATCAGGGTTTTTTAGTATCATTTCTTCTAAAATTTTATTTAGCTTGTCAGTTATCTCTTCTAAAGATTTATTTTCCTCAAAAAAGATTGGTTTATTAATGTGCATTTTAAAGTAAATACCGTTCTTTCTTTCTATATAAACAGGGACTACATCAACGCTATATTTTTTAACTAACTGTGCAGGTATAGTTGTTGTTAAAGCAGATCTATTAAATAATTTTGACTTTATGCCTTCACTTACCCTTTGATCAATCATAAGCGCAATTGAGAATCCATCTTTAAAAAGTTGTAATAATTCTCTGGTTCCTGATTTGCCTTTTTTTATTTGTTTTTTACAGATGTGATTAAATCTTATTTTTTCCATAATACCATTGAGAAAAATATTATTTAAAGGCCTGTAAATTGCCGCAACGTCTAAACCTGAATTTTCTAAATGCATAGCCATCAGTTCAAAATTATTAAAATGACCAGAAACAAAAACTACTTTTTTATTATTATTCTTAATTTCCTCTAAATAATTAACACCTTCAATTTCAATATATTTTTTGAAACTATTATTTTTAAATTTCTTTAAAAAAGGATATTCCGCAAGAATTCTTCCATAATTACCCCACATACTCCTAATAATTTTTTTCCTATCCAATTCATCAGTCCCGATATTTGAATTTTTTAAATTTTCCTCTATTTTTTTTTTTGATCTAAAGAGTGGGCCAAATAAAATTCCAATTTTTTCCCCTAGGCTTGATGCGGCTTTATAGCCAATAATTTTAAAAATAATTAGTAAAGTATAAATAAATATAAATTCAAAAAAATATTTTATAATTTTCATAACTTGCTTTGAATTAAATTTATAAGTTCATTCTTATTTTCAATTTCTAAATCAACATCGACACAATAGAAATTTTTTTTCATTTTATCATCAATTCTTAAATAATCCTTTTCAGTTGTAACAATAAAAGTATTTTTTTCAATAAGCCTACTATAATCTTGGACAGAATAATTATAATGATCTGGAAATGAAAATGTTTTTTTTAAATTAATATTATTTTCTTTTAATAATTCAAAAAAGTTTGATGGATTCCCGATACCTGCAAAAGCAATAACTTTTTTATTTTTAAATTTATCTAAATTTTTTATTTTATATTTTGAGTAAAATATTTTTACATTTTTATTTATTTTTTTAATTTTATTCTCAAATTCTAAGTTTTTATCTCCATTAATAATAATACAATGGGCTCGTCTAATTGATGTTAAACTTTCTCTTAAGGGTCCAGATGGTATTATAAAACCATTTCCAATTAATTGTTTAGAATTAAAACACAAAATTGATAAATCTTTTTTTATTGAAAAATCTTGAAAACCATCATCTAAAATTGCTACGTCTTGGCCAGAAGAAATTAATAATTCAATTGCTTCTTTTCTATTTTTGTTTATGAAAATTTTTCCAACCTTTTTCAACATCTCAATTTCGTCATATAAATAATTGTAACCTTTTTTTATAAAACCAGGATTCTTTCCATAAGACCTAACAATTTTATATATTTCCGAAGCTAATGGAGTTTTGCCAGTGCCACCCACATAAATATTGCCAACACAAATAACTGGTATCTGGAATTTATGTTCGTTTTTTAAAAATTTTCTTATAATAGATGCTAATAAAAAAAAAAATGACAATGGAAAAAGAGCTATAGCCCAAAAAGATATTTTTGGAATATCCCAAAATTTAGGTTTGTTAAATTTCATATTTTATTTAAGTAAAATTTAAACTCGAATAATGTTTTTTTTAGAATTTTATTTCCTAATTTATTAATTTTATCTTCTAGATTTTTCGATCCTTTATTTTTTTTTATTAAATTATCAACTTTTCTTGTGAGTTGCTCCATATTTTTTACTTTATAAGAAACTTTATTTTTATCTAAAAGTTCATAGACTTCTTTAAAATTTTTTACATGTGGGCCATAAATAATTTTACATCCATTCCTTGCGGCCTCTATAGGATTTTGACCACCATGTTTAATTAACGAACCACCTAAAAAAACAGTATCATTTACCTTAAAAAATGAATTAGTTTCCCCATAAGCATCAACAATATATATATCAGTATTTTTTCTAATATTTTCTTTTGAACTATGACAATGAACTTTCAAATTCAAATCTTGTAGTGAATTCTTAATATCTTCCGTTCTTTGTATATGCCTTGGAATTATAAAAGTAATAAGGTTTTTGATTTTTTTTTTAAGTCTAAAATGAACGTTAGCACATATAATCTCCTCATTATCATGAGTGCTCGCGGCACACCAGTAATTTTTATTTTTTAAAAATTTTTTAATTTTTAAATTTATATTTCTTTTTGAATGATATTCATTTTCAGAAAATTTAATATTTCCTAGATATTTGATTTTTTTAGCTTTTAAAATTTTAAGGTACCTGGCCGTCTCTTTATTTTGAGGAAAAGTTATATCAAAACATTGAAATATTTTTTGTGCAAAAGATTTAAAAAATAACCATCTTTTGAAAGATTTTTTTGTAATTCTTGCGTTGAGCAAAATAGTGGGTATATTTTTTTTATTAATATTTAAAAGCATGTTTGGCCAAATTTCAGAATCAATAAAAACTGCCAGGTTTGGTTTCCAATAATCTAAAAATTTTTTTGTATAAAATGATCCATCTATAGGAAAAAATTGATGAATAGTTTTTTTAAATTTAAAGTTTTTAAATATTTTTGAAGAACTTAACGTTGAAGAAGTAACTAAGATTTGACTAATTTTTTTTTCTTTCTCTAATTTTTCAATTAAAGGAACTATACTTTTAACTTCTCCTACACTAGCTCCATGAAACCATATTAAATTTCCATTTCTTTTTTTTTCTGAAAAAAAACAAAATTTTTCTTTAAATCTAAATAAGTCTTCTTTTTTTTTAATTAGACGGAATATTATTATGATTGGCGAAAGTAATATAATTAGATTAATTAATAATCTGTATACAATTACTAGCATTATTTAAATTTTATTTATTTGTTTATTGTAAAAGTTTTTATATGTTTCTGAATTAGAAAGAAGATATTCATGATTTCCTTCAGCTATAATTTTACCAGTATCTACAACATATATTTTGTCAGCTTTAAGTACTGTAGATAATCTGTGAGCAATAACAATAGTAGTTCTATTTTTTGTTAGCATATTTATAGCATTTTGAATTTTACTTTCTGTTTCAGAGTCTAGAGACGATGTTGCTTCATCTAAAAGAATGATTGGGCTACTTTTTAACATTGCTCGAGCGATCGAAAGTCTTTGTTTTTCTCCTCCAGATAATCTTACTCCGTTTTCTCCTATAATTGTGTCGTATTTATTAGGAAGTTTTTCAATAAATTCACTAGCGAATGAGTTTTTACAAACTAGTTTAATATCTTGCTCTGATGCATTTTGTTTAGCGTATGCAACGTTATTTTTAATTGTATCATCAAATAAAGTTGTTTCTTGACTTACTAATGAAATATTTTTTCTCAAAGAGTAAAGACTTTTTCCGTAAATTGATTGGTTATCAATCAAAATATCACCATCATCACAATCATAGAACCTAGGAATTAAATTTAAAATAGTTGATTTACCAGAACCACTATGACCGACTAGAGCGGTCATTTTTCCACCTTTGATATTTAAGTTTACTGAGTTAAGTACAATATTTTTATCTTTATCATAATTAAAATTTACATTTTTAAAATTAACGTTGCCATTTGTGATTTCCAAATCTGATGAATTAGGATCATCTTTGATTTCATTTTGTACATCTATTAAAGGAAGAACTCTTCTTGCAGCTGTTAAACCTTGATTAACTGCGATATTTAATGTTGCTAACGATCTGACTGGCTGATAGGCGAGCATCATAGCCGCTAAAAACGAAAAGAAATTATTTATATCGAGCTCATTATTATTTATTAATATTCCAGAATAGAATATCAATGCTGCTATCATTATACCTGTTAGAGTTTCCATAATAGGAGTTGCCCTGACCAATACTACATTCATTTTTCCAGATTTTTCCTTCATCTCATCGATTTGTTTTTTTGATCTAATTTGTTCAAAATTTTCATTTTGAAAACTTTTCATGAGTTTATGATTTTTAAAAATTTCAACTAAGTGAGTAGTAAAAAAACTTGCACTTTCTAGCATTTCTTTTGAAATTTTTGTCATCCTTTTGCCCAAAGATCTTGCAGCAATAGATGCTAAAGGGATCATGACTATTGCCATCATTGACAATTTCCAATTTTGATAAAACATAACACCCAATAAACCAACTAATGTTAAAGTGTCTTTAAATATATTTAATATTGCTGTACTTATTAAATTTACTAACATTCCAACATCAACAGTTAAATTTGATATAAATTTACCAGTATGTCTTTTGTCAATAAATTTTGTATCAGCCGCAAGCAAGGTCTTCACCATATCCTTTTGAACATCAGCCTTCACTTGGTGTGCTACTCTAATCATTATAGATCTTGCGAAATAAAGAGAAGTACCTTTGGCTGCAAAAGCTATAATAATTACAATTGGAATTAAATAAATAAGAGTTTGATCTTTTTCTATAAATATTTTTTTAATTGCTGGATCTAATAGATATGCAATCAAAGAAGTACTACCTGCAACTATAACTGATAGAACAAATGAATAAAAAATTTTATTTACATAATTTTTTGTGTAATCTTTATAAAGCCTTTTGATAATAGATAAGCCGCTTGTCATTAAATCAATTTTCCTATTAAAATATTTATATAAACTAAAAAACCAAAAAAATTATTACTTTTAAAAATTTTTAGGCATTTTTCTGGATCTTTTATATTTAGTTGTTTTATTTGAAAAAATACTAAATGTAAAATTGGTAAACCTAAAAACAAAAAATATAAGTATTTAAAGTTCATCATTAAACCTAAAGATATTAAAATTATTATTAAAATTGTGTAACATAATAGTAAAAAATTGATCGGATTATTTTTAAATTTTATCGAAGTTGATTTTAAACCTATTATTTCGTCATCCTTAATATCTTGAAACCCATAGATAGTGTCGTAACCAAGTGTCCAAAATATGGCTCCAAAATAAAAAATTATAGGGACGTATACAAACTCATTATTTACAGATAGCCAACCAAGTATTAAGCCGTAATTGAAAGTAATGCCTAAGAATAACTGTGGCCAATAAGTAAACCTTTTCATTAGTGGGTATGTAAATGCTAGAGGCATAGATCCAAGCGCAAGAATTATTACTAATGTATTAAAGTTAATTAAAACTATAAATGCCAAAGCACATAACAATGCAGCATAAGTCAATGCAAGCTTAATAGAGATTTTTTCAGATGCTATTGGTCTATTTTTTGTTCTTTCAACTTTTTTGTCATATTTTTTATCTATTATATCATTAACGATACATCCGGCTGATCTCATCAAAATCGATCCAGACATAAATAAAAATAAGTAAAAAAAATAAGTATCAAGATTATTTGTAAAATCAAAAGCAATAGTTAGTCCCCATGAGCATGGCCAAAATAATAGCATAAAACCAATTGGCTTTTTTAATCTTGTAAGTTCTACAAAAAGATTTAGTTGATTCATTAAATTTTACTTGTAAATAGCAAAGGCTAGTTTCATAATCAAACTGATTCGCATGAATATAGATTATACCGTAACGGCTTTAATGTTTCCTGCTATACCATTACTAATGAGCGTCTATAGCAATAGATTTCATACTCTTAGTAAATTAATAAGAGAACTTCATGATGAACATGTTTATGAAAAGCATATTCCTCCAGAGTGGAAAAAGCAGTTTATAAACCTTAGCAGCAGAATATCCATTCTTAGATGGACAATAATGTTTGCAGCATTTGGTTTTTTGTTCAATATGCTCACTGTCTTTGCTCTTTATTTAGACGAAGTCTTTGTGGCAAGAGTTATATTTGGATCATGCTGTTTATCTATGATAATTTCAATAATATTTTTTATCAGAGAAATTCAAACTTCAACTAATGCACTTAATTTACACATGTCAGACATGGATGTTAAAATTGATTAATTTGGTACTATAATTGCTGGTCCTAAAATTTTTCTAGACTCTAAATCTTTATGGGCCTGAACAACATTATCTAAGCTATATTTTTTAAATATTTCAATTTTAATTTTACCAGATTCAATTTTTTCAAATAATAATTTTGCACCTTCTTCAATTTGTTCCTTTGTTCCTAAATAATGTTGCATTGAAGGTCGAACAAGATATAGACCTTTTGGTTGAAGTAGTTTGGGAACATTTACATCAGATAAAGGTCCAGATGCATTTCCAAAAGACACCATCATACCTCTTATCTCTAAGCAGTTTAACGATCCTTCAAATGTATTTTTTCCAACTCCATCATAAACAACAGGAACACCTTTTTTATCTGTAATCTCTAAAACTTTTTTTGAAAAATCTTCTTTGTTATAATTTATAACTTCGTCATAGCCATAACTTTTTGCTTTAATTATTTTTTCATCTGATCCTACAGTTCCTATAACTTTACATCCAAGAGATTTCGCCCATTGACCAAAAATCTGACCAACACCACCTGCTGCAGCATGAAACAGTATAGTTTGTCCTGGTTGGACTGGATAGGTTTTGTGTAATAAATAAAAAGTGGTTAAGCCTTTAGTCATTAACGTTGCAGCTACTTCGAGATCAATACCATCAGGAACTTTTACGATATTTTTAGTTGGATAGTTTCTATGTGTTGAGTAGGCCCCAAGAGGCATTCCTGCGTAAGAAACTTTATCACCAACTTTAAATTCTTTTACATTCGATCCAATTTCTTTAATTATTCCTGCGCCCTCAGCTCCAATTCCAGATGGAAGCTTTAAAGGATAAAGCCCTGATCTATGATAAGTATCAATATAATTTAGTCCAATAGCCCTGTGTTCTATTGTAACTTCATCTTCTTCAGGTTTGTTAAGTTTTATGTCTTTTATTTCTAGTACTTCTGGACCACCATTTTTTGAAATTTGGATAGCTTTCATTTTACAAAAGTTCCATTATGATAATCATTAACTGCCTCAAGTATTTCTGATTTTGTATTCATAACAAACGGGCCACCTCTCGCAATTTCTTCATTAATAGGTTTTCCAGAAATTAGCAAGAATTTTGAATTTAATTTACTTTTAATTTTAAGTTCTTCACCTTTATTTAATAATATTAGAGTAGATCCTTTAACAGTATCGTGTTTTTTTTCTCCAATTATTATTTCTCCATCAACAAGATAAACAAAAGAATTGTGAGTAGCTGGTAGTTTAAAATGAAATTCTTTACCTTTTTTTAATTCTATATCAAAATAGATTGGTTCTACATTGTGTTCTTTTATCGGTCCCTCAGCATTTTCAAATTTTCCTGCTATTGTTTTTATTTCTTTATCTTCATCCTTATAAACTTTCACTTCATTAGCATTAATATAAATATAGTCAGGTTTACTCATTTTAAGTTTAGCTGGCATATTTATCCATAATTGAAACCCATGAAGCTTTCCACCAGACATAGCTGGCATTTCAGAGTGTATTATACCACTTCCAGTTTTCATCCATTGAACGTCTCCAGCTTTCATTCTACCTTTTGCTCCGGTACTATCCTGATGTTCAAATTCTCCATGCAACATATAAGTTACTGTTTCAATTCCTCTGTGAGGGTGGGCAGGAAAACCACCAATATAATCATCTTTATCTTCTGATCCAAATTCATCTAACATTAAAAAAGGATCAAAATAGTTAGGCTCAACACCAATACTTCTTTTTAACTTAACTCCAGCACCATCAGATGCCTGAATTGGATTAATAATTCTATTTACTTCAATTTTTTTCAATTATTTATTTCCTTTAATTAAAAAATATAAAGCAATTATAAAAAGAAAAATTTGCTCACTGGTAAATAGCTTTGTTGTAATGAACCAATCTCTATGAGCTAACGCAAAAGCATTAATCATAACAACAGCAATCGCTAATGCGCTTACTCTCGTCATTAGATTACCAATAGAACCTTTTATAAGGCCGCCAATAATTAAAAATAATCCAGCTCCTAATTCAGTAAGTGCAACAAATGATGCAAGAAAAGGAGAAAAACCAAAATATTCTATCAAAACTTCTGGTGGCAATGGGAATTTACTTAACCCATGAATACTAAAAGCTATCCCAAGACCCAATCTTATCAACCAAGGAGACAAAAATTGTAAGCTTGAAAAAAACTTATTTAACTTATTATCTAATTTATCCATATCTTTTTTTATCCACATCTATTACAACGAATTGTTGCAAACATTTCATCCCACTCAGAATCTTTTTCTTCAACATAATCAAAAAGACATCTGAGAGCCTTAGATTTGTCTGGCAAATCGTATTTTTCTACTATTTGATCAAGCAATTTTTCTGAGTCTGAATTTATCTCAAAAGAAACATCTATTTTATCACCAGCCATTATTTTCTCCTTTAATTAATTTAATAAACTCTATTATATTTAAATTTTTTTACACATGCCAAAAGAGCGCTACTATTAGACAATATCAAGTAATTGATTTAAGTTTTTAACTTCATCTTTGGGCTTGTAGTCAAGATTATCAAAAATACTATTATTTCTGTTTACCCAAATAGAACTATAACCATAATTTCCTCCACCAGAAATATCCCACGTATTTGCACTTAAAAACACAACCTCTTCTTTTTGTATTTTATATTTCTTAATTGGCATGTCATAAACTTTTGCGTCTGGCTTATAAATTCCAACTTCTTCAATTGAAAAAATATCATCAAATATATTATCCAGATTATTACTTTTGACTAATTCATTAAGAAGAGCAGGTGTTCCATTTGAGAGAATTGCAAGTTTATAATTTTTTTCTTTCAATTTATTTAAAACATCTTTTACTTCTGGAAATGTGTTTAGAACTTTATATAAATTTAAAAGTTCATTTTTCATTGATTTATCTATTTTAAACGCATTCATTGATTTTTCTAAACTATCCTCAGTAACTTGCCAAAAGTCTTTATGTCTTTTCATTAAACTTCTAAGCCAAGTATATTCTAATTGAGTAGTTCTCCAGAAATTTGCAAAATCTTCCCACTTATCTCCAATTTTGCCTTTACATTTTTCTGCAGCGGAATTTACATCAAATAATGTTCCGTAAGCGTCAAAAATTATTGCTTTAACATTTTTCATAAATTAATCTAAGAATTATGAGCAATATTAGATTATTTTTTCCAAAAAGTTTATCACTTAATTTAACTTCAAAGCTAGATAAACCACAATCTCACTATATTAGTAAAGTTATGAGAATTAAATCAAATGAGGTTTTTTCTTTATTTAATAAGAGTGGAGAGTGGGAAGCAAAAATAAGTGAAATTTCAAAAGGAATAGTAGAATTTAATATTACTAAACAGCTAAGACAAACCAAAAATAGTAAAGAAATATGGTTAGCTTTTTCACCAATTAAATCTAACTACTTTAATTTTATGATACAAAAGGCAACAGAATTAGGAGTGACCAAGTTTATACCAATTATTTTTGAGAGATCAGTCGTTAGAAAAATTAATAGCAATAGAATAGAAAAAATTATTATAGAGGCCTGTGAACAATCAAATCGTATTGATATTCCCATGTTAGAAAAGTGTCAAAACCTAAAGAATTTTTTAGGAAAAAATAGTACAAAAATAGAATTAATATTTACTGATCTAAATACTGAAAATAAAAAATTACACATAAAAAAACAAATACATAAACCTATTTGTATTATTGTTGGACCTGAAGGAGATTTTTCTGAAAAAGAAAGAAAGGAGATTTTATCTTTTGAAGGTGTTAATAAAATTAAAATTAATGAAAATATTCTTAGATCAGAAACAGCAGCTATTTCAGCTCTATCAATCGTTAATTACGCTTATAATTTATAAATATTTTTTAATTATTTTTAAAGATTTTTTAATATCATCTCGATGAGATATTCTAGCAACATATTTTCCATCTTTGAGCAATATAACAGGAGAACTATGGTCTATGTTATATTCACCATTTTCTGTAAATACTTTTTGGCTCATGATCCCCCAAGACTTATAAAGTAAAAATATTTTTTCTTTTTCTCCAGTAATTCCTACAAAATTATTTTCATAAGAACTTAAATAATCTTTAATAACCTCGGGGGTATCTCTTTCTGGATCAACACTAACAAAAAATAATTTTATTTGTTCTTTATCTTTTTTCAACTTATCTAAAACAATATCCATTTTGTTTAACGTCATTGGGCAAACATCTGGACAATTTGTGAATCCAAAAAAAATTGCCGTTAAGGGTCCATTGAATGACTTTTCATTGATGACATTATTATTCATATCTTTGAGAGAAAATTCTGAACCTTTAAAAGATGCGACATAATCATCTTTTTTGGACTGTGTTGACAAGAAGATAGGAAGCATGACAAATATAAAGATTACCAAGCAACCGCAGATTACAATTATAGATGTTTTTATTTTCATTATTGATTAAATTATATTTGTGATTATATAAAATTTATGAGCAACTTAATAAAGAAACTTTTTGGCACATTATTACAAAAACCTTGGGATAAAGACCAGATGGTCTTGGATACATCTCACACAGGTAAAACTTTTGATATTTCATCACAAAAATCTGCAGTAATAATTATATTTGGTATCGCAACAGTTTTATTCAGTTTAATTTTTACCGCTTACATTTATTCTATACCTCCAGGTCAAGACACAATGTATTTATTAAAACCAAATTTACTTTGGGCAAATACTATAATTCTTTTTTTTGTAGCATATTTTTTTAGTAGAATTATTAAAGATTTAGAAAAAAAAGAAACTTCAAAAGTTAAAAAAAATCTAATAATTGTTGGAGGGCTAAGTTATATTTTTCTTTTTGGACAATTGATTTTTTGGACTCAATTAATGAAAAGTGGAAATTATGTAACAACTAATACCTATTTTTCATCTTTTTACATATTTACAGCAATTCACGGATTACATCTTTTAGGCGGATTATTTTTTTGGGGAAAAGTTTCTTCTAGAGTTCTTAAATTAGAACAAAATAAAATCTTAGATGAGGAAAAAAATATTTCAGCACTCTCTTGGTATTGGACCTTTTTATTAATTGTATGGCTAGGCTTTTTTCTTATGATTTATGTTTTTAACGATACATTTATAGATTGGTGTAAATCATTAGTTTCTTAAGAGTTTAAAGAAATAAAACTAAAATAGCTCCAACTACAGCAATTATAATTAATAATATATTTACGGACTTTAAATATCTTTTTGTTTCAGGCTTTACTTTATCTTTTGAAAATGCTCCTGCTCCAAAAGATATTACAAAGAAGAAAAGTAAAACTAAAACGAGTATTGTTATTAATATTCCAATTTTGCTAAGCATATTATTGTTGATTATATTAGTTTATTTCAATAATTTTCATGACATTTTGTCATAGGTAATTATATAATATTTATTCTATATAAACGTATATGCATCCAGGTATTATATTTTTTTTGGTTATTTTAGGGTCAGTATTATTTCATATTTTCACCCCTTGGTATTGGACCGATGTCGCTTCCAACTGGGGAGGAATGGACGATACTATAACTTTAACATTTTGGATTGGAGGAGGTGTTTTTATAGCTGTATGCCTTTTCATGGTTTACTGTGTTTTTAAGTTTTCTTATAAAGAAGAGAGAAGAGCGGAGTACAAACCTGAAGATAAAAGATTAGAAAAAATACTTACATGGGCGACTACAATAGGTGTTGTAGCTCTATTAGCTCCGGGGCTAGTGATCTGGAATAATTATGTTAACGTTCCTAAGAATGCAATTGAAGTTGATGTAATGGCTTGGCAGTGGGGATGGCAATATAGACTTCCAGGAAAAGATGGAAAATTAGGTACAACCCAAATAGTTAACATAAATGACGATAATCCTTTTGGAATTAACTCAGACGATCCTTATGGAAAAGACGATGTAATGATACAAAGCGATGTTTTAAATCTTCAAAATGATAAACCAGTTAAAATATTACTAAGATCAGTTGATGTTCTTCACAATTGGTATGTTCCTCAATTTAGAGCAAAGATGGATGCAGTTCCAGGAATTGTAACTTATTACTGGTTCGAACCTAATAAAGTAGGAGAGTATGAAGTTTTGTGTGTTGAATATTGCGGGGTAGGACATTATGCAATGAGAGGTGGAGTTATCGTTCAGGATGAAAAAGATTATAAAAACTGGCTTGGACAGCAAGAAACTTATTCGGATTTAATAGCAAAGCAAGAAAATAAAGAAATTAACAAAAAACAATTAGCAAAAAAAACTGATTAAATGATAAACTTATTAGTATATATAAAGGAAAAAAATGTCAGAAGAATTTAACGATAATAAAACAATTCACGCTCAATCTTCAGAAACTATTTCTGGAGGGGGTTCTAGTGCTGCGCCAGATATAGATTATGTAAGACCTGCTGAAGTAGAAGAGCAAGATTTGTATCATGGACACAGTTTTATTACTAAATGGGTTTTCTGTCAGGACGCTAAGGTTATAGGTGTACAATATTTTCTTCTAGCAACATTTACTGGAATAGTTGGTCTTATTCTTTCATGGTTAATGCGTTTACAATTAGGGTTTCCAGGAGCAGCCGGTTTTATGACTGCAGAGCACTACTATCAGTTTGTTACCATGCATGGAATGATAATGGTGGTTTATTTTTTAACCGCACTTTTTCTTGGAGGCTTTGGAAATTACTTAATTCCACTAATGGTTGGAGCTAGAGATATGGTCTTTCCTTATCTTAACATGGTCAGTTTTTGGATGTTTTTTATTGCTGTTGGAGTTTTAATGGCAAGCTTTTTTGTTCCAGGTGGACCAACTGGAGCTGGATGGACACTTTATCCTCCACAAACTATTTTAGAAGGAACTCCAGGATCTGGAGCGGGAATATTATTAATGTGTTTATCATTAATTTTATTTGTAGCTGGATTTACTATGGGAGGACTAAACTACTTAATTACTATTCTGCAAGCGCGTACTAGGGGCATGACATTAATGAGGATGCCTTTGACAGTTTGGGGTATTTTTACAGCAACTGTTCTAGCGATGCTAGCTTTCCCAGCCTTATTAGTAGGCGCTCTAATGATGAGCTTAGATAAAGTTCTTGGGACAAGTTTTTTTATGCCAACGATATTAAAAGCTGGTGAAGTATTAGAATATGGCGGAGGAAGTCCAATTCTTTTTCAACACTTGTTTTGGTTTTTTGGGCATCCAGAAGTTTATATTGTTGCATTACCTGCTTTTGGAATAGTTTCAGATTTAATTTCTGTTCATTCTAGAAAAAATATATTTGGCTATAGAATGATGGTTTGGGCCATCGTTGGTATTGGAGCTTTAAGCTTTTTTGTTTGGGCTCACCATATGTATGTTAGCGGTATGAATCCTTGGTTTGGTTTCTTTTTTGCAACTACAACACTTATTATAGCAGTTCCCACCGCAATGAAGGTATACAATTGGATTTTAACTCTTTGGAGAGGAAATATTAGAATGAATACCGTTATGCTTTGGTGCCTTGGTTTTATAGTTACATTTGTCAACGGAGGTATTACAGGTATTTTCTTAGGGAATGTTTCTGTTGATGTACCATTATCTGATACATATTTTGTTATTGCACACTTTCATATGGTAATGGGTATAGCGCCACTCATGGTAATTATGGGTGCGGTTTACCATTGGTTTCCTTTAGTATCAGGAAGATTCTTAGATGAAAAATTAGGAAAGTGGCATTTTTGGACAACCTTTTTAGGAGCTTATTCAATATATTTCCCAATGCATTACTTAGGATTTATTGGAGTACCAAGAAGATACTTTGAAATGTATGACAGTCCATATATGACATCTGCAGTTGGAATGAACGAATTTATAAGTCTTGCAGCTTTCCTAGTTGGAGCTGCACAATTTATATTAATTTATAACATTATAAAAACTTTGAAAACTGGAAAACGAGCAGGATCTAATCCTTGGAAAGCATGTTCTCTAGAGTGGCTTACACCGTCAGTTCCACCTGAGCATGGAAATTGGGGCGATAGACTCCCAGTGGTTCATAGATGGTGTTATGACTATAGTGTTCCAGGAGCAAAAGAGGATTTTATAACCCAAACAACTCCTCCAAGCGAAGTTCAAAATACCGGAGTAGAAAAAACATAGATAATCAATAATATGTCAGACCCTAAAATAGAAGGACTGGAACTTAAACCTGGATTTAGAGGCATGGCTCAAGACACTGGTTCTGACCAAACCATGTTTAAAGGTGTACATTGGGGAAAAGCAATGATGTGGATCTTTTTATTAAGTGATACATTTATATTTAGTTGTTTTTTAATTTCATACATGAAAGGGAGAGGATCGACGCCAGTTGAGTGGCCTAATCCAAGCGAAGTATTTGCTCTTAATGCATTTGGAGTTCCGGTTCCACTTTTATTAATTGCGATAATGACATTTGTTTTGATTACGAGCAGTGGAACAATGGCCCTTGCAGTTAAATATGGATATGAAAAAAATAGAAAGATGTGTGGTTGGCTTGTATTAGCTACTGCACTAGGTGGATTAACTTTTGTTGGCATGCAGGCATTTGAATGGTCAAAACTTATTCATGAAGGGGTAAGACCATGGGAAAATCCTTTTGGCGCACCTCAATTTGGTTCTTTTTTCTTTATGATAACAGGGTTTCATGGAACCCACGTTACGTTTGGAGTAATTTTCTTATTTATTTATGCATATAAAGTATTTGCAGGCCATTATGACGAAGGTAAAAGAGGTTGGTTTACTACAAT
>CACHQT010000017.1 GCA_902582105.1 uncultured Pelagibacteraceae bacterium | reverse complement strand
AGGTGTTGCAGTTTTGATTATAGTTATGTCTGTGATGAATGGCTTTAGAAACGAATTAATTGATAAAATAGTAGGTTTTAATGCGCATGTAACAGTTGATCCTTATGAAAAGCAAATAGATAGTTCAAAGTTAAATAATGAAAACTTAAAATTAATTTCTGAAAATTTAATTTTTAGCAGTAGTGGAGAAGCTGTTTTGTTAAAAAAAGATTTTACTAAAGGTATAGTTCTAAGAGGATATAAACCTAAGGACTTTGCAAATCTTCAAATTATTACTAATAAAAATTTTGTTGGGGATAAGACTAATTTAAAAAAGGATAATATTTCAATAGGTAAAGAATTAAGTTTTTCTCTTAATTTAAAAATCGGTGACAAAGTTTCAGTTATGTCATCAACTGGAGTTGAAACTATAATTGGTAATTTACCCAAACAGAAAACTTTTATTATTAACTCAATTTTCGAAAGTGGCTTTTCTGAATTTGATCATAATGTAGCTTTTATAAATATAAATATTTTAGAGAATTTTTTTAACTTGGATCAAAGTAGCAGAAACTTAGAAATATATTTAAAAAATCCATCAGACATTGAAAATAGTAAAAAAATAATTCAATCTATTTTTACAGATCAATTTATTTATACTTGGTCTGACATGAATAGATCTTTATTTTCTGCCTTGAAAGTTGAGAGAAATGTAATGTTTATAATTTTATCATTAATAATCATTGTTGCAGCTTTTAATATTATTTCAGGTTTAACTATATTAGTTAAAAATAAAACCCGAGAAATTGCAATACTGAAATCAATTGGAGTATTAAATAAATCAATTACAAAAATTTTTTTCCTTGTGGGTGTTATAATTGGAACATCGGCAACTTTATTTGGAATTATTTTAGGTGTTACTTTTTCAATATATATAGAAAAAATTAGAGTCTTTTTAAGTGCAGTATTTAATATAACTTTGTTCCCTGAAGAAATCTATTTTTTAAGTAAAATGCCATCAGAAATTAATTTCTTTTCTATTTTTTTAATATCAATTTGCTCGATTTTAATTACTATTTTAGTTTCTATATTTCCAGCTATTAAAGCTTCAAAACTTGATCCAGTTAAATCATTAAAATATGAATAGTTTCATTAGTCTTAATAAAATTTCAAAATTTTATCTAAATAATAAAAAAATATACGTTTTAAAAAAAGTTAATTTCAAATTTAGCTTAGGAAAAATTTATTCAATTGTAGGTCCGTCTGGATCAGGAAAATCAACTTTGTTAAATATTTTATCGCTTATTGATCAACCAAGTTCTGGATTCATTACAATTAATAAAAATACAATAAATTTTTCTAATTCTTCAGTAAATGATAAAATTAGAGCTGAAAAAATAGGTATAGTTTATCAGCAAAACAATTTACTTCCAGATTTTACCGCTTTAGAGAATGTATATCTTGCAAAATTATCTTTAACCAATAATAAAAAAAAATCTTTAGATGTAGCAAGACAAATTATTAAGAAGATGGGTCTAACAGAAAGGATTAATCATTACCCATCTGAATTATCGGGCGGAGAAATACAAAGAATCGCTATTGCAAGAGCATTAATAAACGAACCACAAATTATACTAGCTGACGAACTAACTGGAAGCTTAGATCAAACTACAGCAAATGAAGTATTTAATATTTTGTATAAACTTAAAAATTCTAACAGAGTAATTATTTATGCAACTCATAATAGATTTTTTGCTAATAAGGCCGATTGCAAATTAGAAATGATTGATGGTAATATTAAAACTATCAATGCAAGAATCAAGTAATCAACAATTTAATCATTTAAAAGTTCACACACAATATTCTATTTGTGAAGGAGCGATTAAAATAGATGATTTAAAAAATTATTGTAAAGAGAATAAAATACACTCAGTAGGTTTGTCAGATACATCTAATTTATGTGGTTCATTAGAATTCTCAGAAAATATATCTAAAGTTGGATCACAACCAATTATAGGAACTCAAATCAACTTTACTTATCAGGATACCACAGGTCTTGTTCCATTAATCGCATTAAATCAAAATGGCTATAAAAGAATATTAGAGTTGTCATCACAATCATACTTGCAGAACGATTCAATCACAGAACCCAATTTAGATATAGTTGAATTACTTAAGAATACAGAAGGAATGGTAGTTTTTTCAGGATCAATCCAGGGTCTTTTTGGTAAATTATTTAATAAAGGAAAATTTGATGATGTTAAAAAATTATATAAAGAATTATCATCTGCATTTGGTGATAGATTTTATTTAGAAATTCAAAGACATGGTGATAACAACGAAGTAGAATTCGAAAAAAATAATCTTAAGCATTCTGAAGAATTAAAAATACCCATAATTGCTACAAATGAGGTTTTTTATATCAATAAAAATATGTATGATGCACATGACGCATTAATATGTATTGGTAAAAAAACATATATTAATGATAAAAATAGAGACAAATATTCAAACCAACATTATTTTAAATCTAGCAAAGAAATGGCAGAACTTTTTTCTGACTTGCCTGAAGCTTTACAGAATAACTATAATTTACCTTTTAGGTGTAGTTTCAGACCTGAAATATCTGAACCTATTTTACCAAATATAAGCTCCGAAAAAGGAGGGGACGCTAATCAAATTTTATTAAAAGACTCAGAAGAAGGGCTAAAAGATAAATTTTTAAAAATATTTCATACAGAAGAGGTCAATCTCAACAAAAATAAGAAATTTGCTGAATATAAAAAAAGATTAGATCATGAATTAAAAATTATTATTGAAATGAAATATGCTAGTTACTTTTTAATAGTGTCTGACTATATAAAATGGGCTAAGAATAACGATATACCTGTCGGACCAGGAAGAGGATCAGGTGCAGGATCATTAGTTGCGTGGTGTCTATCTATAACAGATGTCGATCCAATAAAATTTAATTTAATTTTTGAAAGATTTTTAAATCCTGACCGTATATCAATGCCTGATTTTGACATAGACTTTTGCGAAGAAAAAAGAGATTTAGTTTTCAAATATTTAACCTCAAAGTATAAAAATGGAGTGGCACATATAATAACTTTTGGTAAGTTGAAAGCTCGTATGGTTATACGCGATGTTGGTAGAGTTATAGGTTTGCCGTATGGTTTTGTAGATAGTATTTCTAAAATGATACCATTTGATCCATCTCGACCTCAGAGTTTGTTACAATGCATTAATAACGAACCTAGACTTCAAAAATTAATTAATGAAGATCCTAGGGTAAAAAAATTAACTGATCTATCTCTTCAATTAGAAGGCTTAAATAGAAACGTAGCTACACATGCTGCTGGAGTAGTAATAGCTGATAAAAAATTATCAGAAGAAGTTCCTTTATATAAAGATTCATCTGCAAATCTTTTACTGCCATCTACACAATTTGATATGTACTCGGCGGAAAAAGCAGGATTAATTAAATTCGATTTTTTAGGATTAAAAACTTTAACAGTTATTAATAAAACACAAAAGCTCATCAATAAAAAAAATAAAAATTTTAAAATAGAAAATATTGATTACGATGATCAAAAAGTTTTTGAATTATTATCAACTGGAAATACAGTTGGAATATTCCAACTTGAAAGTGCTGGAATGAGAGAAGCCTTGATAAAAATGAAACCAAATCATTTAGAAGATATTATTGCTCTTGTAGCTTTATATAGGCCAGGACCAATGAGCAATATACCAATTTATAATGATTGTAAGCATGGAAAGAAGGAACCTGATTATTTACATCCATATTTAGAAGAAATATTAAAGCCAACATATGGTGTTATAATTTATCAAGAGCAAGTAATGCAAATTGCTCAAAAACTTTCTGGGTTTACTGCGGGACAAGCTGATATTCTGAGAAAAGCAATGGGCAAGAAGAAGAGAGCTGAATTAGAAAAACAAAAAGAAAAGTTCATTGATGGTGCAGTAAATAATGGCATTAAAAAAGATGTAGCAGCCAGTATATTTTTAAAAATTGAACCATTTGCTGAATATGGTTTCAATAAAAGCCATGCTGCTGCATATGCAATTATTTCATATCAAACAGCTTATTTAAAAACTCATTTTCCAAATGAATTTTTTGCTGCTTCAATGACAATGGATATTTCAAACCAAAATAAATTAAGTGAATTTTATGAAGAATTAAAAAGATTAAATATAAAAATCGTAAGACCAGATATAAACAAATGCTTTGCAGATTTTAGATCTGCTAATGGAAATTTTTATTATGCATTAGGCGGAATTAAAAATGTAGGTTTTGAAGCAGTATCAAATATAGTTAAAGAAAGAGATGCTAATGGAGAGTTTTCTTCTATAAACGATTTTATTAAAAGAGTTAATCCAAAAGATATTAATAAATTACAACTAGAAGGATTGGTAAAATCTGGAGCTTTTGACTCAATCAATCAAAGTAGACAGGCAATGTTCGACTTAATTTCAAAATTAATTCAGAGATCGAAAAATATTTTTGATAATAAAGCAGTAAATCAAATTGATCTTTTTGATGCTGAACATTCTTCTGAAGAAAATTTTGTTTTATCTAAAAGTGACTGGAAATTTGAAGAACGATTGACAAAAGAATTTGAGTCTGTTGGTTTTTATATTTCTGATCACCCTTTAAATCAGTTTAAAGATATATTTAATGATTATAAAATTATTGATTTTAATAAATTTAAATCTGATATTAACATTAAAGAAAATAGCGTTGCAGCGACTCTTTTGAAAATACAAGAAAGAAAAACAAGCAAAGGGAATAGCTACGCTATAATTAAACTTACTGACTTAGCTGGAGTATTCGAATTATTTATTTTTTCTGACATGTTAGATTTAAATAGAGATATATTAGTTGAAGGAAATTCACTATTAATGACGTTAGCCAAAAATATAGTTGAAGATGAGAATCGATTTAAAAGAGTAAATGTAAAAAAAATTGTATCATTAAAATCGTTATACAATAAACCAATTTCTAAAATTGAATTTGAAATCACACGACAAGATCAAATGAAGGAGATTTCCGAACTAATAAAAACTGAAGGTAACACTGATGTAAAAATCAAATTTAACAATGGAAAAGAAAAACTTATATTTAAATTAAAAAATAAAAGATTTGTAGACAGAAAATTGTTAAATATTATTAAAAATCAAGATATTCTAACCACAATTCATTAAAAAATACTTGTTTATTTCTAAAAATATTTGTAAATAACTTAATAAATTAACACGCACACAGCTTGTGGTTTTATACCTCCGGTCCTTTAGTGGAATAGCTGTGGAGGCATAACCGGGAATAAATATGAAAATACCAAGTTTAACGATACAACAATTATTAGAAGCAGGTGTTCATTTAGGTCATAAAACACTTAGATGGAATCCAAAAATGAAAAAATATATTTTTGGAAAAAGAGATTCAATTCACATTATAGATCTAACCCAAACGCTCGAGTTAACAAATACAGCTCTTGAAAAAGTCTATGACACAATTTTAAATAACGGTAAAATTTTGTTTATTTCGACGAAAAAGCAGGCGTCAGAAGCAATTGCTGAGCTTGCAAAAAGTACTGATCAATATTTTGTTAACTATAGATGGTTGGGCGGAATGTTAACAAATTGGGGCACTATATCAAATTCAATAAAAAAACTTCAAAAAATTAACTTGGATTTAGTATCCGAGAATCGTGGATTTACAAAAAAAGAATTATTAAAAATGAGTGTATTAAGAGACAAACTTCAAAGATCACTCGGAGGAATTTCTGAAATGAAAAAAGTTCCAGATTTAGTATTTGTAATAGATACAAACTATGAGTCGTTAGCAATCAAGGAGTCTATAAAATTAGGAATACCGATAATTGCAATTTTGGACACTAATTCAGACCCTGTAGGAATTGATTATCCAATACCAGGAAACGACGATGCAAGAAGATCGATAGATTTATATTGTTCATTAATAAAAGAAACAATTGAGAATGCTAAAAAAGCATCGCCAAAAAAAACTGAAGAAAAATTGGAAAAAAATATAAAAAAAGATAACACAAAAAAGGATAATATATCAGGTAAAAAAAATTTAGATAAAAGTATTAATTAAATTTATATGAGTGATATAGAAAAAGTAAAACAACTACGTAAATCAACAGGTGCAGGTTTTAAAGATTGTAATGCTGCTTTAGAAGAGACAAAAGGAGACCTAGATAAAGCCATAGAAGTACTAAGAGTTAAAGGTATTTCAAAAGCCTCAAAAAAAATGTCAAGAGTCGCTAAGGAGGGGGTTGTTGCTATAAGTGGTGATGAAAAAAAAATATCATTAATAGAGGTTAATTGTGAAACTGATTTTGTAGCCAAAAATGATGATTTTGTTATTTTCGTAAAAGAATTAAGTGAGCTTAATAATTTAAATAATTCAGAGATAGAAAAATTAAAAAAATCAAAAATGAAAAATAGCAAGACAGTAGAAGAAAATTTAGTTTCTTTAATTACCAAGATAGGTGAAAAAATTACAATTGGAAGAGTTAAAACGTTTAATTATGATGGTTCTAAAAACTTTAATTATCTTCATACAGTTGTTAAAGATAATTTGTCCAAGTTAGCTGTAGTAGTTTCTTTAGAAACAAAAGAGATGTCTGATAGTTTGAAAAGTTTTGGTAAACAATTGTCTATGCATATTGCTGCATCAAATCCTTTAGCTCTCGATTCTGAAAGTATAGATAAAGGTGTTTTAGAAAAAGAAATTTCTTTAATAAATGAAGAGTTAAAAACCACAGGTAAACCAGATGATATAATTAAAAAAATAAGCCAAGGTAAACTTAATAAATTTAAAGAAGAAAATTCACTATTAACCCAACAATGGGTTATGGAGCCTAAAAAGAAAGTTAAAGATATCCTAAAAGAACTTAGTATTAGTGATTTAAAAATAAAAGATTTTTATCGTTTAAAGATTGGTGAATAAATGTTTGAAGAAAAAAGTTATAACCAAAAAATGAACAAAACATTCGATGTATTTACAAAAGAATTAAGCTCATTAAGAACAGGTAGAGCTAATTCAAATATGCTTGATTTAATTAAGGTCGACGTTTATGGACAAAAAATGCCAATAAATCAAATAGGAAGCATTTCAACACCTGAAGCAAGAACTATAAATATTCAAGTTTGGGACCAAAATAATGTAGCATTAATTGACTCAGCAATTAGAAAGTCTGATTTAGGTTTAAATCCACAAATAGATGGACAGTTAATTAGATTACCAGTTCCTGATTTAAGTGAAGAAAGAAGAAGTGAAATGAAAAAAATGATCAAAACAATTGGAGAAAAATGCAAAATCTCTATTAGGAATATAAGAAGAGAAGCTAATGACAATCTTAAAAACTTATTAAAAAATAAAGATATTAGTGAAGACGAGGAGAAAAAATTTCAGAAATTAGTGCAAACTTTCACAGATGAACATATTAAAAAAATTGATGATAAAGTAAGCATTAAAGAAAAAGAAATCATGACAATATGAACCCAGTAAAACATGTGGCCATTATAATGGATGGAAATGGTCGATGGGGCATAAAATATAAAAAATCAAGAAACTTAGGACATAGAGCTGGCTTAAAAACGGTTGAGAAAATAATTAAATCAACAATAAAAAATAAAATTAAACATTTAACGTTATATGCCTTTTCGACAGAAAATTGGAAAAGACCAAAAAGTGAAATTAATTTTTTGTTTACTTTGTTAGATACTTTTATAGATCAAAAAATTGATGAATTTAATAAACAAAATATAAAATTAAAAATTATTGGAAATATTAATATTTTAAATAATAAACTAAAAAAAAAACTCAAACGATCTGAAAATATAACAAAAAAAAATAATAGGTTGCAGGTAAATTTAGCTTTAAATTATGGTTCAAAATCTGAACTAATTAATGCTTTCAAACAAATAAAAAAAAATAAACAAAATATAAACTCAAAAAATATTGAAAAAAACCTATATACATCAAGTATCCCAGATCCAGATATTTTGATAAGAACTGGAAACACCAATAGATTAAGCAATTTTTTACTATGGCAAATGGCATATTCTGAAATATTCTTTGAAAAGAAATTGTGGCCCGACTTCAATGAAAATGATTACAATAAAATATTAAAAAAATTTAAAAAAATTAAAAGAAACTACGGAAATATCTAATGAGCAAAGAATTACAAAAAAGAATTATATCATCATTTATTCTTTTTTTTGTTTTTACATTTTGTTTATTTATTCATGAATATACATGGTTTGCTCTTGTATTTATATGTTGTCTACTTAGTTGGTTAGAGTGGATTAGCATGATGAAAAAGATAAAAATTAAAAATAAAATTTTTGAAGTATTGAGTTTAATTTTATCTTTTTTATACCTTCTAACAGCAGCGTTTATTTTTTATTTCATTGGTCATTGGGACGCTAGTCAATTTATTTTTTTGGTTTCAATATGTATCTTTTCTGATATTGGCGGATATGTGTTTGGAAAAATAATAGGTGGAAAAAAATTAACAAAAATTAGCCCTAATAAAACAATTTCAGGATCTATTGGTTCATTCATTTTTTCCATTATAATTTTTTATTTATGGTTATATATAATCGATGATTTCTCAAAATTAGATTCCGCAACATTATATTTTTATATATTGATTCCTATTTTTTTATCTTTTATCAATCAATCAGGCGATTTATTTATTTCATACTTTAAAAGAAAAGCTAAGATTAAAAATACTAGCAAACTAATTCCAGGTCATGGTGGTATACTCGATCGTTTAGACGGAATTATTTTTGCTATCCCTTTAACAATTTTACTATTTACTCTTCTATCTATATGAAAAAAAAAATTGCAATACTTGGATCAACTGGATCAATAGGCAAAACTACTGTTGAAATAATCAAAAATGATAAAAAAAGTTTTGATGTAATTTTACTAACAACAAATAATAATTTTAGAGAAATAAGCAAACAAATCAAATACTTAAAACCTAAAAATTTAGTAATAAATAATAAAAAAATTTATTTTAAATTAAAAAGAAAATATAAAAAAATAAATATATTTAATAATTTTGATCTTTTTTTTAAAAAATTTGATCGAAAAATAGATTATAGTATTTCAGCAATCTCAGGCTTGTCTGGACTACAACCTACTCTAGATATAATTAAATATACAAAAAATGTTGCTATAGCTAACAAAGAGTCGATTATATGTGCATGGAATTTAATTGAAAAGGAATTAAAAAAAAATAAGACAAAATTTATTCCAGTGGATTCAGAGCATTTTTCTATATGGTATTTATTAAAAAATAAAAAAATTCAATCTGTTGAGGAAATTATTATAACAGCTTCAGGTGGCCCTTTTTTAAATTGGAAATTAAATAATATCAAAAAAGCAAAACCTGAATTTGCAATCAAACATCCTAATTGGTCGATGGGTAAAAAAATATCTATTGATTCAGCTACAATGATGAATAAGGTTTTTGAATTAATAGAAGCACAAAGAATTTTTAATCTTGACAGATCAAAATTTACAATTCTCATTCATCCACAATCTCTAGTTCACGCAATTGTAAAATTTGAGAATGGTTTAACTAAACTTCTAATTCATGATACAAACATGAAAATACCAATTTTTAATTCTATTTATCATAACACAAATAAAAAATTAAAGAGTAAAAAATTAGGATTTGATCATTTAAACAGTTTGGTTTTCAAAAAAATTGATTTAAAAAAATTTCCTTCTATGAATATTTTAAAATATCTACCTAGCAAAATATCTCTTTTTGAAACAATAATCGTTAGCTGTAATGATGAATTAGTTGATCTTTTTTTAAGGAAAAAAATTAACTTTTGGTCAATTCACCTAATTTTAAAAAAATTATTAAATATGAAAGAATTTACTAAATACAAACAAATAACTCCCAATAATACAAGGCAAATTTATGAATTATGTGAATATGTAAGATTGAAAACTAGAGCTTTAAGTATAATATCCGCAAAATGATTAGATTTTTTATTTATATTACTTTATCAATTTTTATATCTATCTCTACCTCAGTTTCAGAGATTGTTAAAAATTTTAAAATTGAGGGAAATGTCAGAGTTTCAAACTCTACTATTATAAATTTTTCTGAGGTGAAAAAAAATGCTGACTTATCACCAAATGATTTTAATAAAGTATTAAAAAACCTTTATTTAACAAATTTTTTTGAAGATGTTTCACTAAATCTAGAAAATGGTATTTTGACTATAAAAGTAAAAGAATACCCAATAGTACAATCTATAGTATTTAACGGAATCAAGGCAAAGAAATTTAAAGAAGAACTTTATGACAAAATATCTTTAAAAGAAAAAAATCCATATAACAAATTATTATTAAAAAGTGATTTAAATCTTATTAAAAACATTTTTAAAAGATCAGGGTATTATTTTGTTGAAATTAAACTTGATGAGAAAATTAACGATAACAACACTGTAGACTTAATTTATAATGTAGAAATGGGCAATAAAGCATTAATTAAGAAAATCAATTTTATAGGTGATAAAAAATATAAAGATAGAAAGTTACATAGCGTTATTACATCCGAAGAGGCAAAATTTTGGAAATTTATATCTAAAGGCAAGTATTTAGACGAGTCTAGAATAGATTTAGATAAAAGATTACTAAAAAATTTCTATTTAAATAAAGGTTTTTATAATGTAGTTATTGAAAATGCTTTTTCTCAATTAGTAAATGATGAATATTTTGAATTAACTTACAATATAAATGCTGGCAATAAATTAAAATTTAATGAATTTAATCTAATTATTGCTGAAGATTTTGAGGAGAAGAAATTTTCTAAAATCATAAAAGTTTTTGATAAGTTAAAAAATGAATATTATTCATTACGAAAAATTGAAAAACTATTAGATACAATTGATCAAATTGCTTTAACAGAGAATTACGATTTTATAGATGCTGTTGTAGACGAAGAAGTTATTGACGGTAAAAAACTTAATATGACATTTACAATAAAGGAGTCAGAAAAATTTTATGTTGAAAGAATTAACATTATGGGAAACCATATTACTCAAGAAAATTATATAAGAAATCAATTAATTGTTGATGAGGGCGATCCATTTAATAAGATTCTTCACAACAAATCAATAAATGAACTTAAAGGAAAAGGAATTTTTGGAAATGTAACATCTGATATTAAAGATGGTACTAAAGACAATCAAAAAATTATAGATATTGTAATTTCTGAAAAAGCTACTGGTGAAATTTCAGCTGGCGCAGGTTATGGTTCAGAAGGAAGTACATTTGGTTTTGCTGTAGCGGAAAATAACTTTAGAGGAAAAGGAATTAATTTAAATGCATCTTTGCAACTTAGTGAAGAAAAAGTTAAAGGAATGTTTAGCTATACTCATCCAAACTTCAATTATTCAGATCGAGCTTTAACTACATCAGTACAAAGCTCAACTACTGATAAATTGAGTGATTATGGTTATAAATCTTCTCTAAACTCTTTAAGTTTAGGTACTAGATATGAGCAATATGAAAATCTTTTTTTTAGTCCAAGGCTATCAATAGGAAGTGAAAAACTTGAAACTACAAGCAGCGCATCATCAAATCTAAAAAAACAAGAAGGTAGCTATTTTGATACATCACTATTGTATAGTTTTTCATACGACAAAAGAAATCAATCTTATAGACCTACAAGTGGATATTTAAGCAGATTTACACAAAGTCTGCCAATAGTAGCTGATGGCTCTCCAATTTTGAATGGATATGAATTAAATACTTACAAAGAAGTTGTTGATGACATGGTTGTCAGTTTATCACTTTATGGTAGAGCAATTAATTCTTTAACTGATGATGATGTTAGAATTTCAAAAAGATTATATTTGCCAAGCAAAAAATTACGTGGTTTTGAGTCTGGCAAAATTGGACCAAAAGACTCAAGTGATTATATTGGTGGAAATTATGCTACAGCCGTTAATGCAGCTACAACTGTTCCTTACGTATTCCAAACTCTAGAAACAATAGATATGAAAATGTTTATAGATGCAGCAAATGTATGGGGAGTTGATTACTCAGATACAATAGACGACTCAAATAAAGTTAGATCTTCCGTTGGTGTTGCAATTGACTGGTTTACAGTTATAGGACCGCTTAATTTTTCTCTTGCCCAACCAGTTACAAAAGCTGGTTCAGACAAAACTGAAAAGTTTAGATTTCAAATAGGAACAACGTTTTAATGAATTTAAGAAAATTTTTTTTTATACTTATATTTATTCCATTCTTCACTGGTGCTACTTTCGCTGAAGGTAATGTAGCATTTGTTGATATGCAATATATTATGGATAATTCATTGGCTGGACAATCACTCAAAAAACAACTTGAAAATGTTCATAAACAAAATTTAGAAAATTTTAAAAAAAAAGAAGACTCTTTAAAAAAAAAAGAGCAAGAAGTTTTAGCTAAAAAAAATATTTTATCTAGTGAAGAATTTCAAAAAGAAATATCTGCTTTAAGGAATGAAGTTAAAAGTTACAATATTGAACGTAATGAAAAAATAAATTCATTAACAAAAAAAAGGTTATCTTCTATGGAAAAAATAATTAAAAGTTTAAGTCCTATACTTGCTGAATACTCAAAAGAAAATAACATTTCAATAATTATGGATAAAAAAAATATTATTATAGGTAAAACAGAATTAAATATTACAAAAAAAATTCTTGATTTGTTAGACAATAAAATAAAAAAAATAAAATTAAACTAATTTAAATGTCAGATTCACTTAGCAAAATTGAGATAGAAAAATTGTTACCTCATCGTGAACCAATGCTTTTAATAGATGAGTTAAAAAATATTAAAAAACTTTTTTCCGCAACAGCGATTGTAAATGTAAAAAAAGATAGTTTTTTTGTTCAAGGACACTTTCCAGGTCAACCAGTAATGCCAGGAGTCCTAATTGTCGAAGCTTTCGGTCAATCTGCGGCTGCTCTTACCGCTCATGGTTTAGATAAATCAACTTATGAAAATAAATTAGTATTCTTGATGAGTATTGAAAAAGCCAGATTTCGAAACCCTGTCATACCTGATTGTCGCTTGGAATTAAATATTGAAGCTATCAGATCCCACGGCAAAGTGTGGAAATATAAAGGTGAGGCTTTTGTAGGCGAAAAAAAAATGGCTGACGCTCAATGGTCCGCAACAATAGTTGATAGGAAATAATTAGCAATAAATCTTGATAAGCATTTAAGGTTAGTTTTGATATTAACCGTTATCAATGACTTATTCATTTTTTGCAAATAAAGGACCTTTTGAAATTAATAAATTGTTGAAATTTTTAAATTTAAAAAATAATCAAAGTTATAAAAGCAAAAAAATCTATAATATTTCTGATTTATTGTCCTCAACTGCAAATGATATTACTTTTTTTCACTCAAAAAAATACGAAAGCCATGCTTTAAAAACAAAAGCTGCTTTTTGCATAACAACAATAAATCTTAAAGATTATTTGCCAAAATCTTGTAATAAAATTATTGTTGATAATGTATTAGTTGTTACTGCAAAATTAACAGAATTGTTTTATCCAGATTCAATAAATGATGATTTTGATACAACAGTTAAAAATATATCCAAAACTTCCTTTAACAAAAAAGTTAAATATGGAGAAAATGTTTTAGTAGGAAAAAATGTTAAATTTGGAAAAAATTGTTTAATTGGACATAATTCAATAATAGAAAAAAATGTTATTATAGGTAACAATTGTTCTATTGGATCTAATGTAATAATACGAAACTCAATAATCAAGAACAACATTAAGATATTAGACGGATGTGTTATTGGTAAAAAGGGATTTGGTTTTTTTCCTAATAAAAAAGAAAATTTTAGATATCCGCAGATTGGATCAGTAATAATTAATGACAATTCTGAAATTGGATGCGGATCCACAATTGATAGAGGGTCAATGTCAAATACTGTAATAGGAAAAAATACTTTTTTAGATAACCAAGTTCATATCGCTCATAATGTTAAGATTGGTGATAACTGTATAATAGCAGGTCAAGTAGGTTTTGCTGGAAGTTCAACAATTGGAAACAATGTTATGATTGGCGGTCAAGCAGGAATATCTGGACACTTAAAAATTGGAAATAATATTCAAGTTGGTGGCGGTAGTGGAGTAATTAGAGATGTTAAAGATAATACTAAAGTTATGGGTTATCCTGCAAAAGATTTAAAAAAATTTATTAGAGAAATAAACAAAAATGATACATAAAACGGCAATTATAGACTCAAAGGCAAAAATCTCTCAATCGGTCAGAATCGGACCTTATACTGTAATAGGACCCAATGTCGAAATTGAAGAAGAGACTAACATACAATCACATGTAAACATTTCTGGTTATACAAAGATTGGTAAAAATAATAAATTTTATCCATTTTCATCGATTGGAAGCAATCCACAGGATTTAAAATATAAAGGAGAAAAAACTGAACTAGTAATTGGTAATAATAATATTATTAGAGAATATGTTACTGTAAACCCTGGAACTTCTGGTGGCGGCGGAATAACAAAAGTTGGTGATAATAATTTGTTAATGATTGGTACTCATATTGCGCATGATTGTATTATGGGAAATAATATTGTTATAGCAAATAATGCAGCAATAGCAGGTCATGCAGAAATTAGTGATGATGTAATAATAGGTGGCAACTGCGGTGTACAACAATTCGTACGCATAGGGAAAATGGCAATGATTGGAGGAATGACAGGGGTTTCAAGAGATGTGATTCCTTACGGTCTTTCATTTGGCAACAGAAATTATCTAAGTGGAATTAATTTAATTGGTTTAAGAAGAAAAAATATATCAAATAAAGAAATTTTAATTTTAAATGACGCATATAAAGAAATTTTTAAAAGCGAAAATTTGCATGAAAATTTAAATAAGCTAAACGGTGAATTTAAAGATAATACTTTCGTAAGAGAGGTAGTCGATTTTATTAATAAAGATAAAAAAAGACCAATTTGTACACCATTTAGTAAATAAAAATGATAGGTTTATTCTTTGGAGATACTGAATTTCCAAAATTAATTTTAAGTAGTATTAAAAAAAAGAAAAAAAGGTATTTCATAATTGATTTATCTAAAAAAAATATATTTAAAAAAGACCCATATTCATATCGTATAAACATAGGTCAATTTGGAAAGATATTAAAATTAATTAGAGAAAAAAAATGTAAAAAAGTAATCTTTGCTGGAAAAATAAACAAACCCAAGTTTACGCAATTAAAATTAGATGTTACAGGTATTTATTATTTACCGAGTATAGTTAGAGCAGCTAAAAAAGGAGATGCTGCAATTTTAAAAGAATTAATTAAAATTTTATCTTTAGAAAAAGTAAAAGTCATTCATTCCACGTATTTTAATCCAGAACTTTCATTAACCAGAGGAAATTATTCTAAATTGAGACCTAATAAATATGATTTAAATGATATTAAAAAAGGTTTACAAACACTTCAAAAATCGAATTCATATGATCATATTCAGGCTGTTATAGTAAGAAACAACATTGTAGTAAAAGAAACTTCTAAAGGTACAAAAAAATTAATTAAATCAGTAAAAAAAATAAAAATTAAAAGTGGCGTTTTAATAAAATTTCCAAAAAAAAAACAGGATTTAAGAGCAGATCTACCAACAGTAGGTTTCGATACTTTTAAGGATTGTAAAAAAGCTGGCCTAAAAGGAATAGTTTTGAAAAGTAAACAAAATATTTTTTTAGATAAAAAAAAATGTATTAATTTTGCTAATATAAATAAAATATTTATTACTGTTAAATGAAAAAAATATTTATACTAACAGGTGAAGCGTCAGGAGATAAATTGGCATCTACAGTAGTTACAAAACTTCAACAAAAAAATTTAGATATTGAATATTTGTCCGTAGGTGGATCAAATCTTGCTAGCTTAGGAATAAAATCAATTTTTAATCTTAGAGAAATTACTTATATGGGTTTCACAAGCGTTTTAATGAACATTTTCAATATTAAAAAAAAAATAAACCAAACTGTAAATGAAATTATAAAATTCAAACCAGATATATTATTTAGTGTTGATAGCCCAGATTTTACTTTAAGAGTTGCAGAAAAAGTTAAAAAAATTAACTCAAATATTAAAATTATACATTATGTGGCACCGCAGGTATGGATATGGAGAGAGGGCAGAGTAAAGAAATTCAAAAAATTTGTCGATCATTTTTTACTATTATTCGATTTTGAAAAAAAATATTTCGATAAAGAAAATATTCCCAATACTTTTGTTGGACATCCTCTATTAGAAAAAAATAATTCAAAAATCGATATATCTAGCATTTCAAAAGGTAAAAAGATTATATCAATATTCCCTGGCAGTCGTGCTTCAGAAACAAACGTACTTTTACCAATTTTGACTGATTTCGTAAATTTAATGAATAAAAAATTTAATGAATATCTTTTTGTTTTTCATGCCACGGAAGATAACAAAGATGAAATAAATAAAAAATTAAAAAATAATAATTTATCAAACATCGAGATAATATCTGACAAAAATATAAAATCTGAGGTTTTGTTAAATTCAATATTTGCTGTAGCTAAATCAGGCACTGTCTCTCTAGAAATTTGCAATGCAAAAGTTCCATCTATTATTATTTATAAGATTAATTTTATAAATTATTTAATTATGAAGTCTTTGGTAAAAGTAAATTTTGCAAATATTATAAATATAATTAATAAGAAAGAAATAATTCCGGAGCTATTACAAGGTGAGTGCAATTCTAAAGAAATTTTTAAATCAGTTATATTTTTTTTAAAAAATCCTGATTATGTAAAAAAACAAGTTGAATCTTGCAGTCAAACTTTAGATCAAATTCGATCAAAAACTTCTTCTTGTGAAGAGGCTGCAAATATTTTAAGAAAATATCTTGTTGCTTAATCTTTTGACAACTTCTTCTTTTCCTAGTGAAATAATTATATCGTAGATACCTGGTCCAAATTTAGATCCAGTTAAAGCAATTCTCAGTGGTTGTCCAACTCCTTTAAAATTTGTATTATTTGATTTAATAAGCTCATTTATAATTGGCTCTAGAATTTCTTTTTTTAATTCATTCAATCTAGTAATTTTACCAAGAAATTCAGATATAATTTTTTTTGATGTTTGATCTATTAATCTTAAATCTTCATCATTAAAATTTACTTGATCAGATATTATATATTGAGCATTATTATATATGTCTTCTAATGTTTTTGCTTTATTTTTTAAAAATGTTAATGAAATTTTGATTTTTTTATCTTTGTCTGAAGGAATTTTTTTTTTATAAAGAATACAATATTCATTTAATTGACTGTAAAGATTGTTTTCATCGGTATTTTTTATGTAATGTTCATTTATCGACAGTATCCTGCTGATATCAAGTTTTGATGGGGACTTTCCTATACCTTCTAAATTAAAATATTTTATACTTTCTTCTAAATTAAATATTTCTTTGTCCTTATATGACCATCCTAACCTTAAAAGATAATTTCTAAGTGCATCTGGCATAATTCCAATTTTTGAGTAATCATCTAATGTTGAGGCTTTATCCCTTTTAGATAGTTTTTTACCGTCAGTAGTATGTATTAGTGGAATATGTGCAAATGATGGAAGTTCCCATTTCATTGCTAAATATATTTGTATTTGCTTAAAAGTATTAATTTTATGATCATCACCTCTAATTATATGAGTTATTTTCATTTGATGATCATCAACAGCAGCCGACAAATTATATGTTGGTGATCCATCGTTTCTTAAAATAATAAAATCTTCAATAGTATTATTATCAATTTGCACATCTCCTTGCACTAAATCCTTTAATACAGTAGACCCGTCAACTTTACTTTTAAATCTTATAACTGGTTTGATATCCTTTGGAGCGTCAGCATCATTTTTCTCGCGCCATTTTCTATTATAAATATAGGGTATTTTTTTTTGTTTAGCTCTTTTTTTTTGTTCTTCTATTTCTTCATTTGAACAATAACATTTATAAGCATATCCATTTTGTAATAATTCATTTACTATATCGGTATGTATTTTTTTTTTAGTAGATTGTATATATTCATCATCATCGTATTTAATGCCTATCCACTTTAGAGATTTAATAATTTGATCTTTATATTCATCTTTAGATCTTTCTTTGTCGGTATCTTCTATTCTTAAATGAAAAGTCCCTCCTTTGTTTTTTGCATATAGCCAATTAAACAAGGAAGTTCTAATCCCCCCTATATGCAAAGGACCAGTTGGCGATGGAGCAAATCTTGTTGCTACTTTGGACATTAGGAATATTTAGACTATTTTTTTAAAAGTTTCTATATAAAGATACTAAAACACCTTGAACTTTTACTCTATCCGGGCCAAAGATTTTCGTCTCATAGTTCTTATTAGCGCTTTCAAGAGCTACTGTTTTACCTTTTCTTCTAATTCTTTTAAGCATTGCTTCATGATCATCAATTAGTGCAACGACAATTTTTCCATTTTCAGCTGTATTAGATTTTTTTACAATGACTGTATCTCCTTCATTTATGCCAGCTTCAATCATTGAGTCACCTTGCACTTTTAACCCAAAATATTCACCATTTTTTTCTAAATTACTTGGTAATGGAATTCTTGAAACTTCATTTTGAATAGCTTCAACAGGAGTTCCGGCGGCAATTTTTCCTAATACTGGAACTTCTAGCGCATCGCCATTTTTGACGTTCTCCTCATCTAAACCACCTCTAATTACGCTAGGTGAAAAACTATTATATATATCATTTGCAGATGCTGTTTCAGGTAATTTTATAACTTCTAAGGCTCTTGCTTTATGAGCAAGTCTTTTAATAAATCCTCTTTCTTCTAAGGCACTAATTAATCTATGAATTCCAGATTTTGACTTTAAATTTAGAGACTCTTTCATTTCTTCATAAGAAGGTGAAACACCTGAAGATCTCAACTTCTTGTTGATAAACAAAAGTAAGTTTTTTTGTTTTTTAGTTAACATAGAACAAATATCG
>CACHQT010000016.1 GCA_902582105.1 uncultured Pelagibacteraceae bacterium | reverse complement strand
ATATAGGTTCTTCTGTGCCCTCTTATTTCCGCTTCATCTCTTACTCCACCTAAGGACATTCGTACAAATTGTCTATTTACTGCCTTGGCTATTGATTTGCCTAGTGAAGTTTTTCCTACACCAGGAGGTCCAACCAAACATAAAATTGGACCCTTTATTTTTTCCATTCTCTTTTGAACGGCAAGAAATTCAATAATTCTTTCTTTAACTTTATCTAATCCAAAATGATCTTCATCAAGAGTTTTGGCAGCTTTATTTAAATCAATATCAACTTTATCCTTTTTGTACCAAGGTATATCAATCATCCAGTCAAGATAATTTCTTACAACAGTTGCTTCTGCTGACATTGGACTCATATTCTTTAATTTTTTAAGTTCACTCATACATTTTTTTTGAACATCTTTGGGCATTTTAGCTTTTAGTATAGACTTATGAAGATTTGAGGTTTCGTCTTTTCCGTCCTCAATTTCACCTAATTCTTTTTGAATTGCCTTTAGCTGTTCATTTAAGTAGTACTCCCTTTGTGTTTTTTCCATTTGTGTTTTAACTCTTCCTCTAATTCTTTTTTCAACACCAATTATACTTGTTTCATTTTCCATAATTTTAATAACAGCATTGAGTCTTTTTTTTACATCAAAAGTTTCGAAAATTTGTTGTTTCTCAGATATTGTAGAATTTAAATGTGACCCTATATTATCAGCAATTTTTGAAGGGTCTTTTAACTGTTTAATATTTTGGATAGTTTCGTTAGAAATTTTTTTATTAACCATTGTTAATTTTTCAAGTTTTCTTACTGCGGTCAGTGCTAAAGGCATCAAGTCTTCATTTTTATCTGTATGATCATTTTCATAAGAATATTCACAAGATATAAATTTTTCATCATCTTTAAAATCAAGTATTTTAACTCTTTTATGTCCTTCTACTAATACCTTTACAGTTCCATCAGGTAATTTAAGGAGTTGCAGAATATTTCCTTCACATCCATACATAAATACATCTGTATTTTTTGGATCGTCAACTTCAGAATTTTTTTGAGTTACTAATATGATTTTTTTATCTTTTTTCATAACTTCATTTAGAGCTGAAATAGATTTGTCCCTACCAACAAACAATGGTAATACCATGCTAGGAAAAACGACTATGTCTCTTAATGGTAACAAAGGTAAAGTAATTTTTACATTCATGAGTTTAATATGGAGATTAAAAAAAATATTGCAATAGATATTTGTGGCTTATTAACTTCGCTTATGCGGCTGAAGTTTTGTCTGTTTTGGACTTATTAGTCGATTTAGAATATACAGTTATAGGCTGAGTTTGACCCTTTACAGCGCTTACATCAACAATTACTTCTTCAACATTATTTTGACTGGGCAGTTCATACATAGTTTTTAACAATATGCTTTCTAAGATAGATCTTAATCCTCTAGCTCCTGTTTTTTTGGTAATTGCTTTTACCGCAATTTCTTTAAGCGCATTTTCCTTGAATGAAAGTTTTGCACCTTCTAATTTGAAAAGTTCTTGATATTGTTTTATCAACGAATTTTTTGGTTCAAGTAAAATTTTAATCAACGATTTTTCATCAAGATCTTCGAGTGTGGCTATTATTGGCAGTCTTCCTATAAATTCAGGTATTAGGCCATATTTTAACAAATCTTCTGGTTCTAAATTTTTAATCCATTCACCTGTTTTTTTATCTTCAGTTGATTTAACATTTGCTCCAAAACCTATAGCGGTACCTTTATCTCTTTGCAAAATAATTTTATCTAGACCCGCAAATGCACCTCCACAAATAAATAAAATATTTGTAGTATCAACTTGTAAAAATTCTTGTTGCGGGTGTTTACGTCCTCCTTGGGGAGGTACACTTGCAATTGTACCTTCCATAATTTTAAGTAGAGCTTGTTGTACACCTTCTCCAGAAACATCTCTTGTAATTGAAGGGTTTTCTGATTTTCTACTAATTTTATCTACTTCATCAATATAAACTATTCCTCTTTGGGCTTTTTCAACATTATAATCTGCCGCTTGTAATAATTTTAAAATTATATTTTCAACATCTTCGCCCACATAACCAGCTTCAGTCAGGGTTGTAGCATCAGCCATGGTAAAAGGCACATCTAAAATTCTTGCTAAAGTTTGTGCTAGCAAAGTTTTTCCACAGCCAGTTGGTCCAACTAATAAAATATTCGATTTAGCTAGTTCAACTGTTTTACTTGTTTTATTTTCGTAGTTAAGTCTTTTGTAGTGATTGTGAACTGCAACTGATAATACTTTTTTAGCGTGTTGCTGGCCTATAACATAGTCATCTAAGACTGCACAAATTTCTTTTGGAGATGGTAATCCATCTTGATGTTTAACAAAAGTGTCTTTGCTCTCTTCTTTAATAATGTCCATACAAAGCTCAACGCATTCATCACAAATAAATACTGTTGGGCCAGCAATTAACTTCCTAACTTCGTGCTGGCTTTTTCCACAAAAAGAGCAGTAAAGAATATTTTTATTATTTGTTGTCATAATTTTTTAACGAATCAATTCTAAGACTTTATTACAGAAGGCAATCAATAATCAAGCTTGGGTTGAAGTCAGAACAATATATTGTGGATTAATTCCTTTTTTCTACTACTTGATCAATTAAACCAAATTCTTTTGCATTCTCAGGAGTCATAAAATTATCTCTTTCTAATGCCTTTTTAATATCCTCAGTTGATTGACCTGTGTGTTTTGAATAAATTTCATTTAATCTTTTTTTTAATGCAAGAACTTCATTGGCATGAATTTCAATATCTGTAGCTTGTCCTTGAAAACCTGCTGATGGTTGATGAACCATTATTCTTGAATTAGGTAGAGAAAACCGTTTTCCTTTTTCTCCAGCAGCAAGCAAGAAAGAACCCATTGATGCTGCTTGGCCTATGCACAATGTTGATACAGGTGGCTTAATATATTGCATTGTATCATAAACTCCTAAGCCAGCTGTAACTAAACCGCCTGGACTATTAATATATAAATATATTTCTTTTTTTGGATTCTCAGATTCTAAAAACAACATTTGAGCTGTCGCGAGCGAAGCTACATTGTCATTAATAGGACCAGTTAAAAAAATTATTCTTTCTTTTAAAAGTCTAGAATAGATGTCGTAAGCTCTTTCCCCTTTACTTGATTGTTCAACAACCATGGGAATTAAAGTATTCATGTGCTCTGATATCTTTGTTGTCATAAATTGATTCGCGATCTAGTTATACAACTTGTGATTACTTTTTGCTAACTTTTTTTGTTTTGGAAGGCTTTTTGCTAGTTGTTATGCCTTTTTTTGCTGGAGTAGTTTTTTTTGTAGATTTGGTTTTTTTCTCTGAGCTATCTTTATTAGAATGATCATCTGAATGTTCATGTTCATGATCATGTGCAGATTTAAGTAACTTTTCTGCTTCTGCTTTACTTATGCTTTTTAAATTTGATTTTGCTTTTTCTTTAATTAGCTTTAATATTTTATCTTCATAAATTGTCCCTCTCAAGCTAGCAGTAGCACTTGGATTTTTTTGATAATACTCCATAACCATTTTTTCTTGACCAGGCATCATCTTAAGTTGTTTTTGAATTTCTTCTTTTATTTCATATTCTTCAACTTTAATTTTATTTTGCTCACCAAATTCGTTCAAAATTAATCCTAATTTAATTCTTTTTTTTGCAGTTTCTTCAAATTTATTTTTATTTTTTTTTGACTCTTCCTCATTCATTCCCTGAGATAAAATTTTGATTTCTTGTTCAATCAAATTCTCAGGTATTTGATCAACCTTAAATTTTTCTAATTGTTTTAGTATTTCATTTTTTGTTAAATTTTCTAAGGAATTTTTATATTCATCATTAATTTGTTTTGTAACAAGTTCTTTTAAATTATTTAAATCTTTTGCACCTAAATTTTTTGCAAATTCATCATTCACTTCAACCTCAGAAGGTTTTTTTACAGTTGTAATTTTACAGTTAAATTTTGCTTTTTTATTCGCAAGATCTTTTTGAGGATAGTTTTCAGGTAAAGTTACATCAATATCTTTTACATCATTTTTTTTAACTCCAAGCAAATTATTATCAAAACCTTTAATAAATAAATCTTTGCCTAATTCCAATTGAGTATTTTTTCCTTCACTTCCTTGAAAATCTTTCCCATCTACTGTTGCTTTATAATCAAAAATAATTAAATCACCATTTGATGCCTTGTAATCTCCTGATGCCTCTTTAAAATTTTTTTGATTTTTTGCAATTTCTTTAATTCTTTTATCTGTTTCACTTGGGTCGATATTCACTTTATATTCATCAAACTTAATGTTTTCTATTGATTGAATATTAACTTTTGGTAACTCTGTTACTGAAATAATATATTCAAGATCTTTGCCTTCCCCAAATGTTTTTAAATCTATTTTAGGCTGCCCAGCTGGTTTAATTTTATTTTCATCTAAAGCCTTCATTGTTGTATCTTTTAAGACTTTGTCTAGTACTTCACCATAAACAGCTTTTCCAAACTGTCTTTTTAGAATTTCTTTTGGAACCTTTCCTGGTCTAAAACCTTTTAGGACAACATTTTTTTTAATCTCTTCGTATTTTTCCTCAAGGTAAGTATTGATAGTTTTTTTATCTATCAAAACTTTTAAATCTTTATTTAACCCTTTTTTATTTTCTACAGTTACCTTCATAGTTATCTTAAATTAATGGTAGGCGAGAAAGGACTCGAACCTTCACAGTTTGCACTATTGGTTCCTAAGACCAACGCGTCTACCAATTCCGCCACTCGCCCAAATTATTGAAGCTTTATATATTATTGAACTAATTTGTCCAATTAGAATAATAGTGTAAATATATAAGAAATAAAATAAATAAAATGACTATATCACCTTGTATAAGTATTTGTAAAACCGATCCCAAAACAGGTTTTTGTTATGGTTGCGGAAGAACTAATAATGAAAAAAAAATATGGAAAGATGAAAAAACCTCTAACGAATGGAAGAAAAATAACCTCATAGATATTCAAAAAAGATTAAATGGTTGGCAGTTAGAAAGCTTTAAAGAGTCTTATAATCATAAAATTAATAATGGTATTTCTTTGTATAAAAAAGCTAACTTAAAATAAATAGATTTTAAAATATTATGAAAAGTGATTTAAGTATTATAATTACACTATTTAAAACTCCGATTGATAAATTAGAAACATTAAATCAGTATAAAAATTACCCTATTTTGATATTTGACCAAGAAACAGAAAATAATTCTGAAAATATTTCTAAGATTTTAACAGGTAAGTTTGAATATTTTCACTCAAAAAAAAATATTGGTTTATGTAAATCAACGAATTTTTTAATTTCAAAAGTTAAAACAAAATATTTTTTATTTACACAGGCTGATATTCAAATAAACGAAACTTCAATAAATAATTTAGTAGAAAGCATGAGTTTAAGAGATGATGTTATTTTTTCAGGACCAGTTTTTAAATCTAATGATAGTTTTGATGAAAAAAAAAAATTAAGTATAGATTATGAAATAAAATCACAAATAGATGCTTCTATTATGATATGTGATCTCGATAAAGTTAAACAAATAAGTTTTTTTGATGAAGATTATTTTTTATATTGGGAAGATAAAGATTTGATGGAAAGAGTTAACAAATCAAATTTCAAAATGTTAAAAATTTTAAATTCTTTTGTAATTCACAATGCAGGGAAATCAACAGCTGATACTGTAAAAGTAAAATTTATAAGAAGGATAAATTTTAAGTATGGTGAACTTTTATTTGACTTAAAGCATAAAAATATTCGGATAATAAAAATTTTAAGACAAATTCTTCAAAACATAGTTTTTATTCCACTAAACTTGATTTCCTTAAATAAGTCTAAAATTATAGAAAATATTTCCCAAATATTGGGTATTTTAAAATTTATTAAATATATTTTTTTACATAAAAATAGTAAAAATATTTAAAATAAAAACTATGAATGCTACTAATATTATCACAATAATATTTTTTTTAGGATTAATCTTTGGAGCATTTTTCCTTGGACTTTGGGACGCCGATACAAATATACAAAAAGGATTGATGGCCTTAGCATGGACAGCTATTTTTTTGGTTTGCTTGTTTTATGTGGATAAAAAAAAAGATTAAAATAAGTGATTTATTTTTTAAAAAAAATTGCTTGACCAGTTGGAAGTGAAATAAAATTTCCTTTTTTATTAATAAAAAATTTGTCTATTACTTCTTTTTCGTCTTTTATTCTTCCATAATCATCAAAAATAACCACACCACCACTTGAAATTTTTTCGTAGAAAAAATTTAAAGAGTCAAATGTCGCTCCCTTTGAATTTAAATCAATATGTAGCAAATCAACTTTTTTTGGGTTAGATGAACTTTTGAAAACTTCTGGAATATTACCCTCATTAAAAGTTAAAACTTTTTCAAATTCTAAAAGATTTTTTTTTACAATATCTATATTTAAATATGAATAATCAAAAATATCTCTTTTTTTATCAAATAAAAACTTTGACCATGAGTCATATAGAAAAGCATCAAAATTAATATCATTGTATTTAAGAGCATGAGCTACAAAAAAAAAAGTTAAACCATCGCAGACACCACACTCTACTAAAGTTTTATTTTGTTTTTCTGAGTCTTCGGAAATTTCCAATGCACAGTTATAAATTAGATAATGTCTCCACTTTAATTCATCTAATATTTTTCCATAATCTGTGTCATGATGCTCAAACTGAGTTAATCTAAATTTTTTTTCCTTTATTAAATTCAAAAGTTTATTGTTAATTTCTAAAAAGTTGAGGTCTGTTTCTTTTGGTAAAATTGTCCATGGTGGTTTTGAATGTTTAACTTCCATTCCCCAGCCTGAAAATTTAGAATCTTTAGGTTTTTTTACTAATAGGTTTTTAAAAAGGATATTTTTTTTAAAATAACTCCATAATTTACTAAAAAATTTTTTTATTTTTAGTTTTTGCAATTAAAACTCTATCTACTTCATACATGAAAGTGTAAACTCCTTAACATAAATCCTTTTTATAATTATAATATAAAATTTTAAAGTTAAAGATGAATAAATTTACAAAACTAAATAAAACAATCATTAAATGCAAAAAATGTTCAAGATTAGTCAAATTTAGAAAAAAAATTTCAAAAGTTAAGAGAAAGCAGTATCAAGATCAAAAATATTGGGGCAAACCTATTACAGGTTATGGTGATGTTAATGGAAAAATTCTTTTTGTTGGATTGGCACCAGCAGCTCATGGTGGTACAAGAACAGGTAGAGTATTTACCGGAGATAGATCCTCTGATTTTTTATACAAATGTCTGTATAAAGTAAAATTCTCTAATAAACCTACTTCGGATAATATAAATGATGGTTTAAAACTAAATAATGCATTTATAACTACAGCTTTAAAATGTGTGCCTCCTGGAGACAAACCACTTTTATCTGAGCTAAACAACTGTTCTATTTTTTTTAATCAAGAAATAAATTATTTAAAAAATTTAAGTGTTATAGTGGCCCTTGGAAAAATAGCTTTTGATGCTTGTGTTTATTTTTATAAAAAAAACTACAATTTAAATGAAAAGATTAATTTTGGACATGGCCAAATTTATTCATTACCAAATAATATCAAACTTGTAGGCTGCTATCACCCAAGTCCAAGAAATGTAAATACAGGTCGAATTAATGAAAAAATGATGACAAATCTTTTTAGAAAGATTAAAAAATTAAATTAATTTTCTAATTTTTCCTTAAGCTCATCAGGTATTTTTGAAGGTTTGCCATTTTTATCAACAGATACCAAATGAACCTGGGCATCTGTTATAAGTTCATTGTTTCTTGAAATACTTTGTTTCATTAAAAAAGATGTTTTAGTAAATGATTTAACTTCTGAGAAGACTTCAAGTTTATCCTCAAATTTTGCTGGTTTTTTGTATTCAATGTTACATGATTTTACAATTAGCAAAATTCCAAAATTTTCTAATATAGATAAATTAGTATAACCTAACGAGTAAATAGCCTCAGATCTAGCACGTTCTAAAAATTTTAGGTAATTTGCATAGTAAACAACACCACCTGCATCTGTATCCTCATAATATACCTTAATTGTGAAGTTAAATTTTTTTGCCATAAATAATATTATTAATTATATTGAAATTAATTTTTATATGAAAGTTTTTATTATTTGGATAATTGGTGTAATTTTATGGAATTTTGGTTATCCATCCGCTTCACCAATGGAAGATGTGATTGCTGCAGTAATATTGTCTTTTATAAGTATGTATCTTAAAAAATATATTAAAAACTAGCTATTCAGTAGAGAAGTAAATATTTTGAAAATATGCTACGGAGCTTAATTTTGAGTTGTCGGTATCAGCCATTATTGCAACACCATTAATTTCATCTAGATCAAGATTATGAAATTTTTTAAAATGGTCTTTTACGTTAACTTTTACAGTAACCCACTCATTAAAATGTTCTTTCGTTGTGGCTAAAACATAATCTATCGATTTTTTTGTATATGGACTTTGGTGAAAAACATTTACATCTTGATTGCTTGAAAAAACATAGTTCATTGCTCTATTTGATAAAGGCGTAGCACCTGTTTTTTTTACAACAAATACCCTTGCTGCATAATCGTGACCCTTTTTACTTTTTTCGTTGATACCACTAATATCTTTCTCGACTTTCCAGGTTATATTAAGAATAGGTGTATTGTTAAGATCTACTTTAATCTCTTTTCCTAGTCCCGAGGCAGCATTATCTGCCACAGCTTTTAGAAAGTTTCCATTATCATTTTTTCCAATATAATACTTTGTTTTAGCGTCAGCACCTCTTACTTTTCTAACTTCTAAGCTATCAAGCTCTTCCTGATTAAATTCAAAAACTTTTATTTTTTCAGCTACAGCCGAAAAGCTTAGAAATAGAAATAAAAAGGTAAGTTGAATTAAAACTTTCATTTGAGAACTCATATAAACATATAAATTAATTTTCAACAAATTATTTAAAATCAAATTTTAGACATTATTTAAACACTCAAAATTCATTATTTAATTATAAATATCAAGTATGAAACTTATAATCTTAATTACTTCTCTTATTTTTTTAACAAACTGTTCATCTAATTCAGTAGTAAAATTAGGCAAAAAATGTACAAAAATTGCTTCAGATAACACTTATGAAAAATCTTTTATTTGGATAGTGGATAAAAAAAATATTGAGGACTTTGGTGTTAAAATAAATAAAGAAAATTGCAAAATAAATGGTGAAAAATCTTGAAAACTTTTTCTTTTTTTGCCTTACTGGTCTATTGGTCTTTAATTATTCTCGCTCCAGTTTTATCAAATGAGTTTAAAACTGATAAAGAGAGATTGATCATAAAGCCTATAAAAAAGCCTAGTAAGTAGATCTACCTCCACTAATGTCGAAGACAGCTGCTGTTGAAAATGAATTTTCCTCTGAAGAAAGCCAACACACAAGTGAGGTAAGCTCATTTAGCTCTAAAAATCTGCCTCTGGGAACCTTTGATAACATTCTCTGGACATGCTCATTTGACATTTGATCTAGTATTCTTGTTTTGGCGCCTGCTGGCGTGACTGCATTAACTGCTATATTTTTTTCTGCAAGTTCTTTACCTAAAGATTTTGTTAGACCCAAAACTCCAGCTTTCGCAGAGCTATAAGCGCTTGCTTTTGCATTTCCATCTTTTCCAGAAACGGAAGCAATATTTACAATTCTACCATAATTATTCTTAATCATATTGGGAATTATAGATTTACAACAGTTAAAGGTGCCCATTAGATTAATTTCAACAACTTTATTCCATTCTTTTACATCGTAATTCCAAAGTTCAGCTGTAGAACCAGTAATTCCTGCATTATTTATCAATATATCTATTTTTGTTAAGCTAGTGATATGTTTTGATGTTTTTTCTACATCATTAAAACTAGAAACATCTACTACGTTAAAAGACAATTTATTGTTATTTATCTCTTTAGATGCTTTTTCTAATTCTTTTTTATCAATATCCCATATTATTACATTTGCACCAAACTCTAAAAATTTTTTGGCTATATCAAGACCAAAACCTTGGGCTCCACCGGTAATGACAGCTGTTCTATTTTTAAAATCAAACTTAATCATATTTAACTTATTTAGATACTAATAAATGGTAAGTAATTGACGACATTAACGCACCTATTAACCAAGAATATGATTGAAGAAAATTCAAATTAATATTCCAAATTGTAGAAGCTGAAAATATAAAGCCTATAATTAAGGCATAAATTCCTTTGATATGCCAACCGTTTGAAAAAAAATAACTACCTTCATGGTTTGAAGAATATAAATCCTTATTGTTAATTTTTGATTTATTTATTAAATAATAATCCGTTATTATAATTCCAAATATAGGACCAAAAAAAGAACCTATTGTATCCACAATAGATAAAATTCCTACTTGACTTAAAATAGGAGTCCATGATGCTCCAATAAACAAGCCAATTAGAGCAATGACAAATGCTGTATTTTTTATATTTAGGCTCTTAGGAAAAAAATTTAACAACGAATTTTGCGTTGGGACATAATTTGCAATCAAGTTTGTTGAGGCAGACGCAAACAATATGAAAAATATTACAATTATTGTTAAAAAGGTATTATTAAATTTACCAATTATATCTGTTGGATTTGTTAAAATTCTATCAATTTCAATAAGGTTATTTTTTAAAATAATATCTGATCCCATTACTATTAATACTGAAAATAGAGAAAAAATAATTAAATTTAACAATAAGCTTAAATTTCCAATATTAAGTTCTCTTTCATTTTTTACATATCTTGAGAAGTCACCAAAATTGACAATAACTATTGAAAAGTATGCAAAAATAGTTCCGGCAATAGAAATTATAGGAAAAAAATAATTTTTTGAAAAAATATTTTCAAAAACTAAAAGAGATTTAAAAGAATTGCTTATGCTTACAGCATATTCGGACAAAACGATTATTAAAAAAATAACCATACCTAAATAAACAAATAAAGCAGAAAAGTTTATAAATGATTTATTAAAATTATGTCCTTTGCTGAATAAAAAAACCTGTATAATTAAAGCTAAAAAAAATGCGGTCCAGTCAATAATATTCATCGCGAAAAAGAACGTTAAAAATATCTCATTATCAAGCATTGATTGGTCATATGAATGTAGAGCAATACGAATTAAGTATCCTAATGACTTAGATATAAAAAATGTTTGCACTCCAAACATAAAAATGCCAACTAGACCTCTTAACAAGGAAACGTATTTTGCTCCCTTAATTCCAAATGATGTTCTTAACAAAACTGGAAAAGGAATACCATGACGCTGAGATGGTTTTCCAATTAAATTACACAAAAAATAAACAAATAGTGATCCAATTAAACTTCCGGTTAAAACAACCAAAAAATTCAAATCGTAAACTAAATAAAGTGATGCTATCAATGAAAAACCAATTATACTTTGAATACTATTTCCCCAAAAACAAAAAAGAGTTTTCCAGCTCCACTGTTTATCTGATGGATTTACAGAAACTATTTCCCAGTTTGTAAGATGAATATTGGCTTTTTGTTGAGTCACATTAGTTATAATAAACTAAAAAATTTTACTGTCCATACAGTAGAGTTGGCAGCCATAGTACAATTTGTGGAAATACTATTATTATTATTAACCCAATTATTTGGAGAACCATGAATTGCATCATCCCTAAATAAATATCTTTTAAATCCCATTCTGGAACAACGCCCTTCAAAAAATAGGCTGACAAAGCAACAGGTGGAGATAGCCATGCTGTTTGAAGGTTAACAGCAACCAGAATAGCAAACCAAGTAAGGTTAAAACCTAAAGCTTCAACTAAAGGTAATATAATTGGAATTATAATCATAACTATTGGAACCCATTCTAAGGGCCAGCCTAAAAGGAAAATCATTACCATTATCATGCCAAGAATTAAGTATTTATTCATTTCTAACCCTAATAAAAACTCAGTTAATAAAGTCGGAGTTCCAAGTCTTGCAAATACTGCTCCAAAAAAATTAGATGCAGCTACCAATACCATTATTAAAGCTGTTATTTCTAAGGTTTTAACTAGTGCTTCTTGTAATTTTGGAAGAGTTAATTTTTTATAAGACAATGATAAAAGAAGTGCGCCCATTGCACCACAGCCAGCTGCCTCTGTTGGAGTTGCAAATCCAAACAAAATACTTCCAAGAGCTGCAAATACCAAAGCTGCAGGTGGAACTAAACCAAGAAAAAATTCAATCCACACTTCTTTCATGCTTGCTGCCCTCATATCTTTTGGTAACACTGGTCCTAATTTTGGATTAATAATACATCTTATTGTAGTGTATGCCGCGTACAAAGATGCAAGCAGTATTCCAGGTAAGATCGCTGCAGCAAATAAATCAATTACAGGAATTTCCATAATTGGTCCCATAACAACTAACATTATGCTTGGAGGAATTAAAATTCCCAACGTTCCACCTGCTGTGATCGTTCCTGCTGCAAGTTTAACATCATATCCCGATCTATTCATAGATTTGGCTGCCATTATGCCAAGAATTGTAACTGAGGCTCCAACAATTCCAGTAGCTGCAGCAAATATTACAGAAACAAATAAAACTGCGTAATACAATGATCCTCTAACTTTGGATAACATTAATTGAAATGCTGAAAATAATCTCTCCATCAATCCAGCTTGTTCCATCATAATTCCCATAAAGACAAAGAGTGGCACAGCTGCAAGTGTTTGCTCTGTCATAACCATAGAAAATTGAAGTGTCATTAAATAAAAAACTAATTTTCCAAATCCCAAATATCCAAAAACAAATCCAAGAAATATCAAAGTAAATGAGATTGGAAATCCAACAAATATTGCAAAAAGCATTACACCAACAAGTATGAAACCGAGGATCGCTGGATCTATAAATTCAGCAATCATTTCTTTCCCCCTGGCCATTCGCCTTTTTTAGCAGCCCAATAACTTTTAAATAATTCTGATATACCTTGAACTAATAAAAAAATAATTCCAATTAATAAACAAGTTTTAATTGGCCACATGTAAGGCATCCAAGTAGTGTCCATTCCTCTTTCTCCTCTTTGAATAGACTCTCCAACATATCCAATTGTCATATAAAGAAAAACAAGAAGACCTGGAAAATAAAATAAAAGATATAACCAAAAATCTATTACTCCCTGAGTTTTGGTTTTAAAATTTCTATATAAAAAATCTGCCCTAATATGAACTCCTCTAGAAAGAGCATAACCAGCACCGAGCATAAAAAGTGCACCATATAAAAAACGACTAATATCGTAAGCCCAAATGGTAGGAGCTAAAAATAATTTTCTTGCAAATACTTCATAAGTCATTGCAAAAATTAATGGCATCAATATCCAGCAAACTATATTACCAATCCATTTACTAAATTTATCTATATTTATAATAGTTTTAGCCATCCATGACGGCATATCAGCAGGCATTTTTCCAGAACCACCTCGCCTTTCGGCAATCATTTCATCAGATATATCTAATTTAGTTGGTTCGTCTGTCATAGAAGTTGTGTTAAAAAATTAGAGCGGACTGTAAAAGTCCGCTCCAATAAAATCAAGATTAATTACTGATTACTTTAATGTTGCTGCGTGAGCCATTCCTAGCTTAGCATTAGACATTTGAGCACCACTCCAGAAAGGAACAGCAACATCAGCAAACTCTTTCATAGAGTCGTACACTTTTTTGAAAAATGCATTTTTCTCAGCATTTTTATTTAAAGTGGCCTTTGCAGCAGCCATATATTCAACGAAGTAGTCAGATGGAGTGTCTTCTAATATTACTCCATGCTTAGTAGTTAATTGTTGTAAAGCTTTTCCGTTCTCATAGATTCTGTAACTTAAAGATTTAGCTAATGATGCATTAGCAGCAACTTCAAGAGACTTCTTCTCATGAGCAGTCATAGCGTTATATGTTTTTCCAGTAATGTAAAAGTCAGCATTTACGACTACTTGGTGTAAACCTTGTAGATAGTAGTGCTTTAAAACTTTTTGGAAACCAAATACCATGTCTGGTTTTGGACAACACCATTCAGCAGCATCGATAGTACCTGCTTCAAGAGCTGGTAGAATATCTCCACCACCCATAGCTACAGACGCTATACCAATGTCTTTATAAGTTTGTCCTGGAATTCCTGGAGGAGTTCTGAATTTATATTTTCTAAAGTCAGCCATATCTTTAATTGGTTTTGGAAACCAACCTAAAGCTTCAGGTCCAACAGGTTGCAACATAAATCCTTTAATGTCTCTTCCCATTTCTTTCCAAAGTTGGTCGTATAATTCTTTACCACCACCATATTGGAACCAAGATAAGAACGCTAAGTTATCAATACCTACTCCACCACCAGCTACTGGCGAACCAAATAACATAGCAGCAGGGTGATCACCTGACCAATAGTGAGTCCATGCAAATCCACAATCGATCAATCCTTTGTCAACTGCGTCAAGAGTTTCTTTAACTCCAACAACAGCACCCGCAGGTAGTATTTCAAACTTTAACGATCCACTCGTTAACTCAGTTACTGTATCAGTAAAGTCTTTTAACATCTTAACTTCATCTGCTTTAGTGTTAAGTACAGTCTGACACTTTAATGTTTTGGCGTTAGCGTTAGATGCGAATGACGCAACCAGAATAACACCAAATAACATTGAAATGATTTTTTTCATTATTTTCCCTTTTTGTTAGTTAAATTTAACGTTGGCATCAAACCAGAAAAACCAACTCGATACAAGTGACAATTGACAAATATGAGTGTAAAAAACATTAAATAGCAATTGCAAAAAAAACTATTCAACTACTAATGGAAAACTTTGACTACATAATTATTGGAGCAGGTTCAGCAGGATGTGTTTTAGCGAACAGACTCTCTTCAGATCCAAAAAACAAAATTTTACTTTTGGAAGCAGGCAGCAAAGACAACTATCCTTGGATACATATTCCTGTTGGCTACTATAAAACAATGCATAATCCAAAAGTTGATTGGTGTTTTCATACAGAAAAAGATGAAACAATGAATAATAGATCTATAAGGTATCCAAGGGGTAAAACATTAGGTGGAAGCTCATCTATTAATGGCCTTTTATGGATAAGGGGTCAAAGTAACGATTATGATAATTGGCGTCAGCAAGGAAATAATGGTTGGAGCTGGGAAGAAGTTTTACCTTATTTTTTAAAATCAGAGAATAATGAAATGGGAAAAAGTGAATTTCATAATGATAACGGTCCAATTATGGTTTCAAATAAAAAGATTAAGTTAAAAATGTTGGACGAATTTTTAAATGCCGCAGAAGAACAAGGCATACCCAAAGTAGAGGATTTTAATACTGGAGATAATTTTGGAGTTGGTTTTTATCAATTTACAACCAGTCATGGTCATAAAGGTTTAAAACTAAGATGTAGCGCGGCAAAAGGATATTTAAACCCAATTAAAAAAAGATCTAACTTAAAAATAATTACCAACGCCCACGTACAAAAAATAAATTTTGAAAATAAAAAAGCAGTGAGTGTAAACTATTACCAAGAAAATAAATTACAAACAGTTAAAGCAAATAAAGAAATTATTTTATCAGCTGGATCAATTGGATCTCCTCATATATTGCAAGTATCAGGCATTGGTAGCAGTGAAAAATTAAAAAAAAATGGAATAAATGTTATAAATGAACTAAAGGGTGTTGGAAAAAATTTACAAGATCATTTAATGTTTAGACCTGTTTATAAAGTTAAAAATTTAGAGTCTTTAAATAAAAAAATTAATAGTTTATTTGGAAATTTTCTAATTGGATTAGAGTATATATTCAACCAAAGTGGCCCGATGACTATGGGAGCTAGTCAAGTTTGTGGTTTTGCAAAAAGTGACTCGTCAAGAGCTACACCAAACTTACAATTTCATGTACAGCCAATTAGCACTGATGTTCTGGGTGCATCAAAATTACATGACTTTCATGGTATCACTCCAACCGTTGCTAATATCAGGCCAACTAGCAGAGGTGAGATAAATATCGTAAGTAATGACAGTAGAATTTATCCAAAAATAAAAATGAACTACCTATCAACAGACGATGATAGGCATGTAGCAGCACAAGGATTAAAGCTTGTAAGAAAGATAATGCTTGAAACAAAAACTTTTAAAAAATATGAAGCCGAAGAGTATAGACCAGGGTTAAATATTCAAGATGATGAAGAGTTAGTAAAAGCTGGTAGCGATTATACTCAAACAATATTCCATCCTGTTGGAACATGTAAAATGGGTAAAGACGAAAATGCAGTTGTTTCAGAAAAATTGAAAGTGTACGGTATTGAAAATTTAAGAGTTATAGATGCTTCAATCATGCCAAATATAACTTCGGGCAATACAAATGCACCTACTATTATGATTGCTGAAAAGGGTGCAGATATGATATTGAATGATTAATGCTATCTGAACAAGTCATTATTTTTTTTCAAATTGTTTTTATAGATTTAGTTTTAGCAGGAGATAATGCAATCATAATTGGTATGGTTGCTTCCCAATTCCCACTCGAAAAAAGGAAAAAAATAATTTTTTTTGGTATAGGTGCAGCTGTTATTTTAAGAATAATACTAACTTTGCTCACTGCTTATTTACTTCAAATTAAAGGTTTAAGATTAATTGGTGGATTAGCTCTTTTATATATAGTTTACAAATTATATGTGGATGTAATAAGAAATGAAAATAATGAAGATAATAAAATTAAAGTTGATGATTCAAGTTTTTTAAAAGCTATATGGACAATATTAATTGCTGATTTTACCATGAGTCTTGATAATGTTTTAGGTGTTGCTGGTGCAGCAAAAGACCATTATTTTTTATTGGTATTTGGTTTGGTTTTATCAATTGTGTTGATGGCTACGGCTGCAACTTTAATTTCAAACTGGATTAAAAAATACAAGTGGATCGGATGGGTTGGTTTAGTAGCAATACTAATAGTAGCAATTGAGTTGATTTATACTGATTTAAAGTTATTCATATAAAATGTTTCTTAAAAAATATAATTTAAAAAATAAAATTGCTTTAGTATCAGGTGCTGGAAAAGGATTAGGGAGAGCTTGTGCAATTGCCTTGGCTGAAGCTGGAACAAATTTAATAATAATAAGTCGAACTAAAAAAGACTTAGATGAAGTATCAAAAAAAATTAAAAAATATAAAGTAAAATGTAAATCTTATATTTGTGACGTTACAAACTACAACCAAATTAAAAATATTATAAATCAACAATCAAGAATTGATATTTTAGTTAACAACGCTGGAAACAATATTCCAGAACATTTTACAAAAGTGAAAACTAAAGATATGGAATACTTGGTTAAAATCAATACTATTGCGGCTTTTAATTTAGCTCAGTTATGTGCAAATAAGATGATAGAGCTTAAAAGCAGAAAAAAAGTAGGAGGTTCAATTATTAACATGTCCTCACAAATGGGCCATGTTGGTGGACCAATTAGAAGTGTTTACAATATGAACAAATGGGGTTTGGAAGGATTAACAAAAGGAATGGCAGTAGATTTAGCTAAATACAATATTAGAGTTAACACAGTTGCCCCGACTTTTGTAATTACCCCAATGACAAAAAAATTTTTAAAAAATAAAAAATTTAAAAGAGAAACATTAAATAATATTCCTCTAGGAAGATTTGCAGAGTTATCTGAGATAGCATCAGCTGTAGTTTTTCTTGCCTCAGATGCAGCATCAATGGTGCACGGAACCTCATTATTGGTTGACGGTGGATGGACAGCAAAATAATAAAATTTTCTTTAGTATTTTTTTTAATAAACTTCAAAGTATTTGCGGTCGAGTTTGAGGGAAAGTTTATTCAAGGTCATTACATTATAGGTAAAACTTCTCCTGGAACAAAAATATTAATCGATAAAAAAAAAATAAAAGTTTCAAAAGATGGATATTTTGCTTTTGGAATTAGCAAGGATAGAAAATACGATATTGTAATAACTGAAGGAAAAAATAAAATTGTAAAAAAAATTGAAAAAAGAAAATATAAGATTCAAAAAATTGATGGATTGCCCAAAAAAAAAGTTACCCCGCCAAAAGAAGTTTATGAGAGAATAAAAAAAGAAAACCAACTAATAGTAAAAGCAAGAGAAATAGAAAGTGACTTACAATTTTTTAGAGACAAATTTATATTACCCCTTGATAATGCAATTATAACAGGTGTTTATGGTAGTCAAAGAATCCTCAATGGAGTTCCTAAATGGCCTCATTATGGTTTAGATTTTGCTGAAAAAGCTGGAACGCCAATTAAAGCAATGAATAATGGTATTACAACACTAGCTGAAAAAGATTTATTTTATACTGGTGCTACTTTAATTTTTGATCATGGGCATGGTGTTTCTACTTTATATATGCATATGGACGAAATTTTTGTTGATGTGGGAGATCATGTTAAAAAAGGTGATATAATTGGAACTGTGGGCTCATCTGGTAGATCAACTGGTCCACACCTTGATGTAAGACTTAATTGGTTTGGAGAAAGGTTAGACCCTGAATCAATTTTAGATACAAAATGAGATTTAAATTTAACAAAAAAATTGAATTTTTTTTAAAAAATAATTTTCTACCTCAAAGTTATTTGTTTAAAAAAAGAATTGAACGTTCAATAAAAAACAATTATGAAGCTGAATTAAAAATTGTTAAAGAATTCATACCTCCTGGGACTGACACGATTGATATTGGAGTTTATAGAGGTGTCTATAGTTATGAAATGTCAAAATATTCGAGATATGTTCATGCTTTTGAACCAAACCCAATTATATTTAAAGATATAGAAAAAAATCTTAAAAAAATTATACAAAATATTAAACTTTATAATGTAGCTTTATCCAATAAAGAAGATCTCGTAACTTTAAAAATACCTATCAGAAATAAAAATTTTAATAAAAAAAATTATGAAGAATATTTCCAAATGGGAAGAGCTACAATTCATGATACTAATATTATGAACGAAGTAGAGTCTTATGATGTTGTGACAAAAAAACTAGACAACTTTAATTTTACAAATAAGATTTCGTTTATAAAAATAGATGTTGAGGGTCATGAATACGAGGTTATTGTGGGAGCTGAAAAGATTATTAAAAAACACAAACCAGTATTAATAGTTGAAATTGTTGAAGAAAATACTAATAAAAAAGTGAAAGATACCTTGAATTTTATTAACTCCTTAGGTTATAATTCTTTTTATTTTAAAGAAGATACATTAAAAAATACTAATAGTTTAAATAGTTTTAACTCGATTACTAACTTTATTTTTAAACCTATTTAAAAAAATTAATTTATGAGATCAATAGACAAATTATCTAATAAAATAGTTAATGCCTTTGTTAAAAATAAAACTATTGCTCCCCTACCATTAAAATTTACAAAAAAAATATCTAATGCTCAAAAATTTAGAAAATTATGTGAAAGCAAGGTTAATATACCTATTATAGGTTTTAAGGCCGCAGGAACAGGTATTCCTCTAATAAAGAAGTTAAAAGAAAAAGAACCTTTTTATGCATCGGTATATAAAAAAAATTTTTTAAAAAATAATAAAAAAGTTAAAATTAACAAATGGACTTTAGGAATAGAACTTGAAGTATGTTATTTATTAAAAAAAACTTTTTTTCTATCAAAAGGAAAAATAACATTCAAAAATGTTTCAAAGTATATAACCCATATAGCTCCATGTATTGAAGTAGTTGGTTATAGACAAAGAAAAAAAGGTGTTAAATCATTTGGAGATTTGTGCAGTGATTTTGGAGCAAATATTAAATTTTTAATAGGTAAAAAGAAAAAATATAGAAAAAATAATGTTAAAAATTTGAAAACAAATATTTCCAATAATAAAATAAATCAAAGTGTAAATGGTAATACAAATAATGTATATATTAATCCTTTAAATTCTCTTATTTTTGTACTTAATAAACTTAAGAAAGATAAAATTTATCTTAATAAAAATTTTTATGTTTTTACAGGTTCAACGGTTGGCATAGTTCCTATATTAAAAAAAGGTATATACACAGGAAAAATAAATAACTTAGGAACAGTAAAAACTATTATTATTTAAATAAAATAATTATTTTAAAAGAATTAAATCTATACTTTCGCCAGTCGTCATACGAACAGATTTGTTTATTTGATCTAAACTTATTATATCGCCCTTAAAATTTGTATATTTTGAAAACATTTTTAACTTTGAATTAAATATATCGAAATTCAATTTTTTTGTTTTAAGTGGTGTAATTTCGATTATCAATATTTCTGTATTTTTCAATATATCATCTGGTAGCTCTTGAAAAATAATTTCGTCATATCCCTGAATATCAATTTTAATAATATTTTTTTTGTCATTTTTAATCTCATTAAAAAAATTTTTTACATTTTTGCAATCAACTAGTTCATAATCTTCAGGAGAATTCATGAAATTTAATTTATCTTCTTTTAATGTCATCATCTCATAATTAAAACTCAGATTACCTTTGTTATTTTTATCTAGAAATAATTTCTTTTCTCCATCTTTCAAATCTAAAGCAAATTTAAAAACTTGAACATTTTTGTACATATTTAAGTTATTTTTCAGACAAAAAAAATTATCTTGATTGGGTTCGACAGCAAAGATACTTGATATATTATCAAGATTTTTTAATAATGACTTACTCAACAAGCCTGTGTTTGCTCCTATATCAATGAAATTATAATTAGTATTTTTATCAGTTAAATCATTAATTTTCTGAACAAACTCTCTATGAAAGTTTTTATCATTTAATATATACCAGGTTTGATAACTATCATTTGTAACATATATTTTTTCATTTTTTTTTCCGATTGTTGTATCTGTTGATAAAGTTAAAACTGAAATTGATGGGATAGAAATTGAGTTGCTTAATAAATTATTTGTTAAAGTCCATAATAACTTTTTTTTATTTTTAAAAAGATTAAAAAAAAAGTAATACTTGATTTTGTCCAACATAATATTTTAAATTAGCAAATTATAAAACCGAACTCAAATAATTAAAAAGCTCCTTACTAACATATGCATGTCCATTTTTATTAATATGGTCATCAATCACAAACAAATGTTCTTTTTTAATTTTGATATTAATAAATTCAAAATTTTTATATTTTTTATCTTTTTCATAAATTATCTCTTGATATGGTGGATTAATTAAGAATACAATGACTCTTTTATCTTCATCTTTTAAATTTTTATTTATTATTTTTTCTAAATTATTTAAATGTTCTGTTA
>CACHQT010000015.1 GCA_902582105.1 uncultured Pelagibacteraceae bacterium | reverse complement strand
TGATTAAAGTTAAATTTTAATAATTTATCTTTGATATCATTTCCCATTTTATAATTTAAAAATGAATTATTAAAATCTTTTATATCATCATAAGCTTTTCCCAGAGCAAAATATAAATGCATTTTTTTAATTTTCGAAAGATTTTTATCATTAATTTTATTTTTTATTATTTCAATATCTTTATCGTTTTCTTTAAATTTTTTTGTCATGCTCATTAGTCTATAAATTTCTGTAGAGCTCGGGTTAATGCTTAAAGATTTTTGATAATGGTAATGACTTTTTTCAAAATCACCTAAAAACTGGTATATTGTTCCGATTGTGTAATGTAAAAAATAATCTTCAGGATAATGTTTTAATGCGATTTTTAAAACCTTAATTGCATCAATATTTAAATTAAGCTTTTCTTTTAAATTCGCTAAATTTATTAATGCATTTAAAAAATTAGGTTTAACATTTAAAGCTCTATCGTAATAATCATTTGCTTTTTTATAATTTGCTAAATAACTATGGACTAATCCCAGATTGTTTAAAACATGAATATTTTTTTCATCAAGTTTTATTGCTTTATCTAGAGTTTTAAGAGACGCTTCAAACTGACCTAAATTCATAAGTGCCATTCCTAAAGCATTATAAAATATGTAGTCATTTGGAAACTTTTTAACTAGTGGTTTTACCTTCGAAATTACTTCTTCATATTTTTTTGCAGTGAGTAAATTTATTATTTTTTCTAATTCTTTTTTTTTTTCAATTTGATTCATTTTTTATAAATTTCACTTTTAAATTTGATCGATTTTCAATTTCATCAATTGTTTTCTTTGAATTCATTATAACGACTTTCTTTTTGGGACCGTAAGCATGAATTAAATCTATCTTAGATAAACAAATCGCCACATGTCCTTTCCAAAATATAAGATTATTTTTTTTAATTTTACTTAATTTAACATTTTTTCTAAAATATTTCATTTGATCTTTTGAGTCTCTTGGGCAAAATTTATTATTAAATTTATAAAATATTTGTACCAAGGCAGAGCAATCTATTCCTTTAAAGCTATTTCCACCCCATTTATATTTAGTATTTTTAAAAATTTTTATTTTTGAAAAAAGTAAATTTTTTTTTTTAACAGGTAATACATCTTTTTTGTTTATCCAGTATTTATCGAAATTAAGAAAATTATTTTTTTTATCAGTTATTTTAATAAAAGAGCAAAAACTGATTTTCTTTTTTAATTTAAATTTTTTGTTAGGTTTTGAATATAAATAAGCTGATAAGGTCGAGACTTTATGAGTTGGTCTAAAATTCTTTTTAAACTTTTTATTTTTAATATAACCAATATAATTATCATAAGAAGTTTTTATTTTTAAAAATTTTCTAAATTTTTTAACAATTTTAAATTTTTCACCATATAGAAGTTGTGTAGACAAAGCTGATTTTAAAGATCTATCTTTATAAACATCAAGAATTAAATTTGTATTTATCATTTTAATTTTTTACTGGTGCAACTTTAGCCAACCAAATAATTAATAGTAAAACAGGCACTCCAAGTAAAGCTGTAATACAAAAGAAATTTGCGTAACCCACAACATCAACCCAGCTTCCAGAATATCCTGCTATAAACTTTGGAATAAAAAGCATTAAGGAGCTAAAAAGTGCATATTGTGTTGCTGTAAACTTAATTGATGTTAATCCAGACAAATAAACAACAAAAGCAGCACCAGCAAATCCACTGGATATATTGTCAGCTGTAATTACAGTTATTAAAAAATTTATATTAGTTTCAGATATAGCTAACCAAGCAAATAGTAGATTGCTTGATGCGGCAATTAATGCTCCAAAAAAAAGAGCTTTCATTGTTCCAAACCTTAAAGCACAAAAACCACCTAAGAAACCACCCAAAATTGTTGCGAATACACCGAAAAATTTAGAGTATGTAGCAATTTCTTTTACGTTAAATCCTTTTTCAAGATAAAATATATTTGCCATAACACCCATTACTACGTCGGCAATTCGATAAAGACTAATTAATACAAGTATTGAAATAGCAAATTTTCCATATCTTTTTATAAAATTGGTAATTGGGTTTAAATATGTATTTTTTACTTTTTCTTTAGAAAGAAATTTAAAATTAATTGATATCAACATTACAAATGCCATTAAAAAAAAGCATAGGCAAATTCTAAATGAAGCAAAGAAAAACTTTTTTAAAATATCTTCTGAGCCGTAAGGGTTTTCTATTTTTGAATATAAGAAAATGAAACTAAATATTGAAAATAAGATTACCAATAAAAATCTTGTGTGTTGGTTACTTTTATTAAAAATATTTTTTTTAAGGTTTGGTTCGTTTGATAATAAAGTAGTAATTATTCCGATGAACATAAAAGATCCCATAACAATATAAACAATCATCCATACAGATTGTTTGTATATTTCTACCCCAAAATATGATGCTAGCCATAAACTTCCAGCTCCACCTACCAACATTGCAATTCTATAACCCGCGATATACATAGAAGATAGAGGGCCCTGATATTTTTGTGGTGCACTTTCTATTCTATAAGCATCAATTACTATATCTTGAGTTGCGCTAAAAATAGCTAGAGATGTAATTGCTGCCCCAGTTAAATAAATATTAATTGAGGGATCAGTTAATGCAGTTGCTATCAAACTAAATAATATCATTATCTGAGAAAACAGTAACCAACTTCTTCGGTGTCCTAATTTTTTAAAAAATGGAATTTTAAAATTATCTATAAGTGGAGACCATAAATATTTAAAAGCATATGCAAATCCAGCCCAACTAAATAATGTTACTGTACTTCTATTGATACCAGCTTTATGAAGCCAGACAGAAAGAGTTGAAAAAACTAATAAAATTGGCAATCCAGATGAAAAGCCTAAAAATAATAATTTTAAAACTTTTTTTTCTAAAAAAATTGATATTTTATTTTTATCCAATTTAATTTCTCCAAAAAGATGGTAAGAACAAAACCAATATTGCAAACAGTTCTAATCGTCCCAAAATCATTGCTAAACTTAATATCCACTTAGAAATATCAGGCATCAATGAAAAATTTCCATTTGGGCCTATAAGATCTCCTAAACCAGGTCCTACGTTTGAGATTGATGTTGCTGCACCTGAAATTGAAGTTATAAAATCCAAACCACTTAGTGATAGTAGAGCAGTGATTATAAAAAATATTGTAATATATAAATATATAAAAGAAATTATAGAAGACATAAATTTATCATCCACATTATTGTTATCGTATTTAATGATAAATATACCTCTTGGATAAATTATTTTTTTTAACTGGTTTACTAAAAATACATATAATATTTGAATTCTGAATATTTTTATTCCACATGCTGTTGAACCAGCGCATCCTCCAATAAACATTAGAATAAGAAAAAAAATCAAAGGAAAACTTCCCCAATCATCAAACCCATGAGTAACATATCCTGTTCCTGTCAAAATTGAAACTACATTAAATGAAACTTGCCTTAAAACTTCTACTGAAATATTTTTGTTTTTTAAAATTAAATAAATAAAAAGAATAATAATTGAAATTAAAATAATTTTTAAAAAAGATTTAATTTGAGTATCAGATATAAAAATCTTTTTATTACCACTTAAAAACTTAATATAAGTTATAAAAGGTATGCTACCTAAAATAATAAATATTATTGCTGTAACTTCTATACTAGCACTTTGGAAGTATCCAATGGACTGATTATAGTTTGAAAAACCACCAGTAGCTATGGTCGTCATTGAATGTGTTAGGCTATCAAAATAGCTCATTCCAAACATTTTATAAAAAGTGGCACACAAAAGTGTTAAAATTGAATATATTATTATAAGTCTTTGAGATATCTGTTTAGATTTTGGTAGTATTTTTTCTGACGTATCATTACTTGAAATTTTAAACAATTGCATACCTCCAACATTCATTATTGGCATTAAAGTTATTGCCATAACAATAATACCAATGCCACCTAACCATTGAAGAATTGCTCTCCAGATAAGAATACTTTTAGGACAGCTATTTAGATTTGTAATTATTGTCGAGCCAGTAGTTGTTATACCTGACATACTTTCGAAAAAGGCATCTGTAACATTTAACTCTAGATCGGAAAAAATAAAAGGTAATGATCCAAAAACTGCGATACTTAACCATGACAAAGCAGTTAATAGAAATGCTTGCTGTAAGTTTAATTTTTTTTGATGATCCAAATTGGATAAGGTAAACAACACTCCAAATACAATTGTAATAATACTTGCACCAATAAATGAAGAGTCTATTTCATTAAATATCATCTGAAATATAATTGGAATAATCATAGAAATTCCAAGAATAATTTGCAGGATTCCTAATGTGAAAAAAACAGTTTTATAATTAGGCATTTTTAAAGAACATTATTTTATGGTAAATAAATTTCAACTCTATAAGAATTAATAAAAACGCCAAAAATAAGATATATTATTAAAAATTGTGATTGAAAAAATTAATTTAGATAAGACTAATGCCTGGCCATTTGTAGAAGCTAAAAAAATTTTACGAGAACGAAAAAAGGCTATAGAAAAAAAAGGTAAAATTATTTTACAAACAGGGTACGGTCCTAGTGGACTTCCCCATATAGGGACTTTTGGAGAAGTCGCAAGAACCTCAATGGTAGTAAATGCACTAAATCATCTTATAGATTTGCCAAAAGAAATAATAACATTCTCTGACGATATGGATGGATTAAGAAAAGTGCCTGATAATGTTCCTAATCAAGAAATATTAAATAATAATTTACATAAACCTTTAACTTCTATCGAAGATCCTTTTAAAAAATATAAAAGTTTTGGGGAACATAATAATGAAATGTTAAAAAAATTTTTAGATAAATTTAATTTTAAATATAGTTTTAAAAGTTCTACATCTCTTTATAAGTCAGGTTTCTTTAATTCAGCTTTAGAAATAATTCTAAAAAATTATCAGGGTATAATGGATATTATTTTACCAACTTTAGGCAAGGAGCGTCAAAAAACATATAGTCCTTTTTTACCCATATGTCCAGAAACTGGCGTTGTTTTAGAAATTCCTGTCTTAGAAATATCGAAAGAAAAATCAAAAATAATATTTGATAACAACGGAAAAAAACTTGAAAGAAGTATTTATGATGGTCATTGTAAATTACAATGGAAAGTAGATTGGGCAATGAGATGGTATGCTTTAGATGTTGATTTTGAAATGTATGGAAAGGATTTGATTGAAAGTGCTATTTTATCTTCAAAAATAATAAAATTATTGGGAAAAAATAATCCAGCTGGTTTTGCTTATGAGCTTTTTTTAGATGAAAAAGGAGAAAAAATTTCTAAATCAAAAGGAAATGGAATCACTATTGACCAGTGGCTTGAATATGCATCTCCTGAAAGTCTCTCTTTGTATATGTATCAAAATCCGAGAAGAGCAAAAAAATTATTTAAAGAAATTGTACCAAAAGCAGTAGATGAATATTTAGATTTTATTCAAAAAAGTAAATCGCAGAACGAATTACAACTTTTGTTAAATCCAGCATGGCATGTACATAATGGAGAATTGCCAAAAGAGGATTTAATAATGACATTTTCAATGCTACTAAATCTTGTTGAAGCGAGTAATGCAAACACAAGAGAGGTACTTTGGAAATTTGTTAAAAAATATAAAAAAAATATTGATGAAAAAAAATATCCTATCTTTGATAATTTAATAGATTACGCAATTAAATATTTTAATGAAGTTATTAAATTAAAGAAAAAATATAAAAAACCTAATGACGCCGAAAAAAAAGCTTTGATGGCCTTAATTTTAACATTAGAAAAGTGTAATGATGAAATGTCTCCAGAGGATATACAAACTTTAATATATTCAACTGGAAAAGAAAATGGATACTCCGATAATTTAAGAGAGTGGTTTAAGTTGATTTATGAGGTGGTTTTTGGAGATGAAAATGGGCCAAGAATGGGTTTTTTCATTAGCTTTTTTGGAGTAAATGAAACCAAACAACTAGTAAATGATAAAATAAAATAATGTTTTCAAAATTCAGAAACTTAATCTTCAAGATTGATCCTGAAATAGCTCATAATTTAGCAATTAAGTCTTTAAAACTTAATATTACTACAAACATTTTTGATGAAAATAAAAAAGACCCAATGTTTGAAACAATTTTATTTGGAAAAAAAATAAACAACCCAATTGGGTTGGCGGCAGGCTTTGACAAAAATGCTGAAGTTTATAATTCAATATTTAAATTAGGTTTTGGCTTTGTTGAGGTTGGAACTGTTACACCTTTAAAACAGTATGGAAATCTAAAACCAAGAGTATTTAGACTAGTTGAAGATCAAGCTCTAATTAATAGGTTAGGCTTTAATAATTTAGGTGTAGAAAACGTTAGTTCTAGAATTAGCATGAACAAGCCTAAAGGTTTAATAGGTGTGAATTTAGGACCAAATAAAGATACAGATAATAGACTCAATGATTATTTGATTGGAATTAGGGCATTTCATAATTTGGTGGATTATATAACAATTAATATTTCATCACCAAATACTGAAAATTTAAGAGAATTTCATGAGGAAAATAAATTTGATGAATTAATGACTTTAATATTTAACGAAAGAGAAAAATTAAATTCAAATATACCAATTGTGTTAAAAATATCTCCAGATGTAAGTGAGGATAAAATTGAGAAAATAGCATCAATATTAATTAATTATAAAGTTAAAGCAGTTATTATTTCAAATACTACGGAAGCTAATAGAGAAAATTTAAAAAATATATCTAAATATCAAAAAGGTGGATTATCAGGAAAGCCACTTGAGCAAAAATCAAATATGTTAATCAGTAAATTTTATAGTTTTTTAAATGGAAAAATTGATATTATAGGTGTTGGAGGCATAGACTCAGGAAAAAGTGCCTACGATAAGTTTTTAGCAGGTGCTAGCTATTTACAACTTTATACAGGCATGGTTTATCAGGGCCCTAATATTGTAAGTAAAATTAAAAAAGAACTTAAAGAAATATTAATTGATAAGAAAGTCAAAAATTTCAAAGAAATCATTGGCAAGAAGGACTATTAATTTAATACACTTGACCTTGTTAATTACCCATCTTATATAGTCATTTATTATTATGACAAAAAAATGTGAATTAACTGGAAAAAACCCACTCAAAGGTCACAAGGTTAGCCACGCTAACAATAAGACTAAAAGAAGGTTTTTGCCAAATTTAAAAAAAGTAAATTTTAAAAGTGATATTTTAAATAGAAAAATGAAACTTACAGTTTCTAATGCTGGGGTAAGATCTGTCGATAAAAAAGGAACTTTTGATTTATTTCTTAAAACTGCAAAAAATAAAAATCTTTCTCCTAGACTTAAAAAAATTAAAAGAACATTATTGGCCAAATCAGCATAATGAATAGATTGTTCATTTTGCTCTCATTCTTAATGGGAGCTGTAGTCTTAGTATCAAACTATTTAGTTCAATTTCCAATTAAATTTTATAATTTACAAGATGTTTTAACATATGGAGCCTTGAGTTATCCTATAGCTTTTTTAATTACCGATCTTGCTAATAGATCTTATGGAAAAATAGTTGCGAGAAAGATTGTCTATTTTGGCTTTGGTATAGGAATTTTTTTTACATTATTTTTCTCAAAAAATTTTTCAGATTTGATTTCAATTAGAATTGCAATTGGATCTGGTATTGCTTTTATTTCAGCTCAATTACTTGATGTACAAATTTTCGATATGTTGAGAAAAAAAAAATGGTATATAGCCCCATTAACATCATCAATATTAGCTTCAACACTTGATACTTTTTTATTTTTTAGTATTTCATTTTCTGGGACATCTGTACCATGGATCACTTTATCTTTAGGTGATTTAGTAGTAAAATTAATTGTAGCTTTGTTTATGCTTATACCGTTCAGATTATTACTAGGAAGAATCAAAGAAGCATAATATTCATTTATTCAAAAATTTATAACTCAAAATTTTATACGCTAACTTAGCAACTAGAAAATTGTATGAGTTAAATCCTTTGATAGGAGCCAGTTCATTTATATCTGCTCCGACAATATTGGAGTTTTTTGTAGCAATTTTTATAATATTTAATGTTTCATCCCAAAATAATCCTCCCGGCTCTGGAGTACCAGTTGCTGGCATAATACTTGAATCAAAACCATCTACATCGAAAGTTAAATACACAGTTTTATTTTTAATCATTTTTTTAAATTTGTTTAAATTCCATTTAGATTTATCCTTTGCCCAAAATATATTAACTCTTGAATGATTTTTTTTTAAATAAGATATTTCGCTTTTAGAAATATTTCTAATTCCAAAAGAAATTATTGACACATTTTTGTAATCCAAACATCTTTTTATTGCAGAAGCATGTGAAAATTTTTCACCATTATAGCTTTCTCTTAGGTCAGCATGAGCATCAAAATGTAATATACATAGTTTTTTATATTTTTTTACAAAAGGATCAATACATCCGGGTGTAATTGAATGTTCTCCTCCAAGAGTTAGAGAAAAAAGTTTTTTGTCGAGAATTTCTTTATTTATTTCTGATATTTTTTGTAATGCTTTTTTTATATTTTTATCAATTTTAAAAGGTCTTAAAGTTTTTATACCTATTTTTTTATAAGGTTCACAATTTAATTCTTCATCATATAGTTCAACTTGATGAGATGCCCTAATTATTTCTTTTGGTCCATTTTTGGTACCTCCTCCATAACTTACAGTTTTTTCTAAACCAAAAGGAACAACTACTACTTTTTCTTTAAAATTGAATTTATTATCAATTCCTAAAAAACCATTTTTATTTGATAGATATTTCAATTTTACCCAAATATTTTTGAAAAATTTTTTCTAGCTCTATTTTTCCAATGACCCTTGTGATATGCGTCGCTAGCAATTAAAGGTAAAACTGTAGTTGCTTCAGCAAAAACCATTTGTTCTTTAGTCACATCTACTTTTCCCCAAGAACTAGCCTCTTTTAATGTAGAGCTACTACAAGCACCATCTCTGGAGTCTGCGACCGTTATTTGAACAGCATATTTGTGCATATCTACCTCTTTACCTAAAAGTTCAGCACATATCACTGTATCTTGTATGAAATTTTTTGGTACTCCACCACCTATCATAAATAGACCAGATCCTTTTGATTTAATTTTTATCTCAGTCAATTCTCTAAACTCTTTGACTGAGTCAATAGTTATATGTTTTTTGGGATTTTTTTCTTGGTGCATTACAAGACCAAATCCTGCACTAGAGTCTGTGAAAGCAGGACAAAATATAGGAACATTATTATCATAAGCAACTTCAATTAATGACTCTTTCTTTTTAGAGTTTTTTTTAAGAAATTTGCCTATCTCTTTAATAAATTCTCTTGATGTATAGCTCCTTGGTTCTAAATCATCAGCAATTTCGCATATTTTCTTATCACACATCTGAAGTTCATCCTCATCAATATAAGTGTCATAAATTCTATCAATATAATTTTTTCGTAATTCCGTATCATCTTGAAATTGTGAACCTTGGTAATGTTTAAATCCTAAGGCTTCAAAAAAATCCATATCAATTATTGATGCTCCAGTAGCTATAATTGCATCAACCATATTATATTTTACCAAATCTTTATAAATATTCATGCAACCCGCAGCGGATGTAGATCCAGCAAGAGTTAAAAAAATTGTACAATTTTTATCTTTTATCATTTCATTGTAAATATTTGCAGCATTTGCTGTTTCTCTTGAAACGAAAGACATTTTTTCCATTGAAGAAATTATTTTCCTAGAGTCAAATGAAGTTATATCGATATGTTCTACCGGTTTTTTTAGGAAGTCTTTTTTACTATTATGACCTATATTTTTTTTATCAGACATTAAGCAACAAGAAATGCTTTGTAAGCTTCTTTGCCATACATGCTCATTATTGGTTCATCTTCAACTTCAAAAATTTTATCTGAATAAAAACCATTAAATTGAGTTCTAAAGGTTAAACCATAAGCACCTAGCTGTCCTAATTCAATATAGTCATTTTCTTTTATATTATTTGGAAGAATAAAAGGTCCTTTCATATAATCCATGCTATCGCAAGTAGGACCATAAAAATCAAATGATGTTAATTTTTTTGATACAATTCTTCCATTGGTGATTAAACGTGAAGGGTAAACAATATTAGGAACGCCTGCATCAAAAAGTGTCCCATAAGTTCCATCATTAATATAAAGTTTTTGTTTTTTCCTTAAATTAACTCTTACAATTGTAGATCCACTTTCAGCAACTATTGCTCTGCCTGGTTCACAAATAATCTTAGGAAGTTTTTTTAAGTTTAAATTTTTCAGACTTTTTTTAATTTCTTCAAAGTAATTATTTAACGATTGAGGTACAAGATCTGGATAAATAGTAGGAAACCCTCCACCAATATTTATATAATCAGGAACAATTTTTGTTTTTTTAATTATGTATCCAATTTCATCAATCCCTTTTGTATATGAAATCGGGTGCATACATTGCGATCCTACATGAAAGCTTAAGCCAATTTTTTTTGCATATTGTTTGGTTAATCTCAATAAACCAATTGCTTCAGAGTTCAAAGCTCCAAACTTTTTTGATAAATCTATTTCAGCATGCTCATTAGATACTGAAACTCTTACAAATAATTCTAAATCTTTAGCATGATTTGTAGAATCAATTATCTTTATCAATTCATCTTTTGTATCCAATGAAAAAGTTTTTATATTATATTTAAAATACGCTTCTTTAATATTCTCCCTACTTTTTACAGTGTGCATAAATGAACATTTAGCTTTAGGATTAATTTTATTTATATCCTGAATTTCTTTTATTGAAGCAACATCAAAATTATTAATGCCACTTTCTAAAATTGTTTTTAATACCTCAGGATGTGGATTTGTTTTTACAGCGTAAAGAATTTCTCCAGGAAATTTATTTTGAAAAGTTTTTGCAGCGACTTGTATCGACTTTTTTCTGATACAATAAACAGGCTCAACAGGTTTTAGTTGACTTACAAGTTCGTCAACGTTCTTAAATTTTTGCATCTCATATGCCCCCAAAAAAAATTTAATAAAAAAAGTATCTTAGAATCACTAAAAAACTTTATATTTTCGAACAATTAAACCAATACTTAATTAATGTAAATTAAATAATACCTATTGAATCTTGGTAATTAACAACCATATAAGGGTCATGACAACAGAGATAAATAAAGAAGATAAAACAGCCATTTTAGGCGATAAATCTTTAATAATCGTTGACGATGATAATCCTTTTAGAGAAAGGCTTTCTAGAGCAATGGAAAAAAAGGGATTTACAGTTTCTCAAGCAGAGAGTGTAAAAACTGCAATAAATTTAGTAAAAATAAAAAAACCAGCCTTTGCTGTTGTTGATCTTAGATTGGGCGACGGAAATGGACTAGAGGTTGTAAAAGAAATTCAAAACCTAGAAATAAACAGTAAAATTGTAATGCTGACAGGATATGGGAACATTCCTACAGCTGTAGCTGCAATTAAAGAGGGAGCCATTGATTATTTAGCAAAGCCTGCAGATGCAGACGATGTTGAGAAGTCACTTTTAGCCGATCCAAATAATAAACCACTACCGCCAGAAAACCCAATGTCTGCAGACAGGGTAAAGTGGGAGCACATACATAGAGTTTTTGAATTATGTAATAGAAACGTATCTGAAACAGCTAGGCGCTTAAAAATGCATCGTAGAACTCTTCAAAGAATATTATCTAAAAGATCTCCTAAATAAGTTTTCTAAATTTAATAAGTTTTTTTGTTATAATTGTTAGCAAAGAAATCTTAAATAATTCAGCTAATAAAAATGGCATTACACCAAGTTCAAGCAAGGGTTTGTCCCAACCTATTAAATGTCCAAGCCATAAAATTCCTAAAATATAAATTATTGAAACAGATAAAATTAATTTTAAGAAAATAAGAAAAATATTTTTTTTTAAATTTAAGTAGCCCGCTAAAAAAGCTGCAAACAAAAATCCAATTAAGTAGCCCATTGTAGGACCCATAAAATAAACTAATCCCAAACCTTTTTCTGGAGTTCCTGCAAATACTGGAAAACCAATTATACCCTCCAACAAATATAAAGAAATTGTAGCTACACCGATTTTCCACCCAAAAGTTACACCCATAAGAACAACCACAAAAGTTTGCATTGTCATAGGAACTGGATAAAAAGGAATTTTAATTTTAGCAGAAATTGTTAGCAACAAAGATCCTAAAAAAATCGTTAATAAATATTTTATAATTTTTTGATTTGATATAACTTTAATATTTTCCATTTATCTAATTTACTATTTAAATAATAATTAATCTAGTTTTTTGTTATATTAACAAATACATCTTCTAATTTTCCATCATCACTAGAAATATCTAATATTTTGATGTTTGCTTTATTAAATATATCAATCAAATCGTTAAAAGATAATGTGTTTTTTTCATAAGATACACAGATTTCATTTTTATTATTATATATTACTTTTAGTGATTTAAGAGTATCATTTTTTAAATCTATTGGAGAGTTAATTTTAAATGTTACTTTTTTAGTTTGAATTCTGCTTAATAAATTTTGAGTACTATCTAAAGCTACTAAACTACCATTGGTTAGGATCCCTATTCTGTTGCACACTGCTTCAGCCTCTTCAAGATAATGTGTGGTTAGAATTATTGTAACACCTAATTTATTCAGCAACTTAACATTATCCCACAAGTTTCTTCTAAGAATAATATCTACACCGGCTGTAGGTTCATCCAAAAAAAGTATTGGCGGTTGATGAACTAATGCTTTGGCCATCAATAGCCTTCTTTTCATTCCCCCAGATAAACTTCTGGCATAACTCTCACCTTCTTTTTCTAAAGAAACAAGTTTAAGAACTGTATCTGTAATTCTATCCTTTTTTTTAATTCCATACATTCCAGCCTGGAGTTCTAAAAGTTTTCTAGGACTAAAAAAAGGATCTAGATTAACTTCCTGAGGAACTATCCCAATAGATGCTCGTACTTGTCTTGGATTGATATCTAAATCAAAACCCCAAACATTTACTTCTCCCGAAGTTTTAATAGTGGTACCTGAAAGAATATTTATAAAAGTAGTTTTTCCAGCTCCATTAGGACCCAATAAGCCAAAAATTTCACCTTCTTTCACCTCTAAGTTTAAATTTTTTAAAGCATGAACACTATTTGGGCTTTTACTGGAATTTACAGAATAAGTTTTATTTAAGTTTTTAATAGAAAGTACATTTTTTTTATTCATTGAGACTTATACACATACAACATTCATTACATTTAAGATAATATTATATAAATGGATAAAATAAAAAAAAGTGACCATTTTTATTTAATTGATGGTTCAGGTTATATATTTAGAGCATATTATGCTCTGCCTCCATTAACTAGAAAAAGTGATGGTTTACCAGTAGGTGCGGTAAGTGGCTTTTGTAATATGTTATTTAAATTGATAGAAGACTCAAATTCAAAAGATAATTTACAAAAACCAACACATTTTGCAGTTATTTTTGACTCCGCGAGAAAAAATTTCAGGAACGAAATATATTCAGATTACAAAGGAAACAGAGCAGATGCACCAGAAGATTTAGTTCCTCAATTTGAATATATAAGAAAATCTGTATTAGCTTTCAATCTACCATCTATTGAATTAATTAATTATGAAGCTGATGATCTTATAGCAACTTATACCGAACAGATATTAAATATGGGAGCAAAAGTCACCATTGTTTCATCTGATAAAGATTTAATGCAACTTTATAAAAAAAATGTTCGTATTTACGACCCTATGAAAAATAAGTTTATTGATGAAAAAGATGTTTTAAATAAATTTGGTGTCAAAGCAAGCAAGGTAATTGATGTTCAATCATTAGCAGGGGATAGCAGCGATAATGTACCAGGCGTACCAGGTATAGGGATTAAAACAGCAGCTGAATTAATTAATCATTATGGAAATTTAGAAGTTTTACTAGATAGGGCTCATGAAATTAAACAAAATAAAAGAAGAGAAACAATTATTGCAAACAAAGATAAAGCTTTAATAAGTAAAAAACTTGTTACATTAGAAAAAAAGGTCCCAGTGAAAAATAGAATCGAAGAGTTTAAATTTAAAGCGGTAGACAAAGATAAGCTTTATAAGTTTTTAAGAGAAATGGAATTTAATCGTCTACTTAGCTCAGTTATATCTACTTATGGTGAGCCTAGCTTGATGAAAAATAATAAAATATCTAGTGAATCAGAAAAACAATCCTCTATAAGTAAAAAAAATTATTATTTAATTAAAACAGAAAGTGAAATTGATAAATGGTTACAAGATGCAGAAGAAAATGGTGAAATTGTAATTGATACTGAAACAACATCTTTAAACCCCCATTTGGCGGACCTAGTAGGCGTTTCTCTTAGTACAAAAATTGGTAGTGCATGCTATATACCGATAGGTCATAAAAAAGGTCAATGTTTTAATCAAGAAAAAATTATTAAAAAATTAAAACCAATATTAGAAGACAAAAGTATAAAAAAAATTGGTCAAAATATAAAGTTTGACTTTATTGTTTTAAAACATCGTGGAATTGAAATGAATTCTATGGAAGACACAATGTTAATGTCCTATGTCCTTGATGCTGGGAAAAATAGACATAATATGGATACACTTTCAGAAATTCATTTAAATCACAAGACGATCGCCTTTAAAGATATAGTTGGATCAGGAAAAAAAGAAATTAATTTTAGCGAAGTTGAGATAAGCAAAGCGATGCTTTACGCAGCTGAAGACGCTGACATCACATATAGACTTTATAAAATTTTCCTTAAAAATTTAAAATTAGAAAAATTAATAAATATCTATGAATTATTCGAAAAACCTTTAATTGAAATATTAGCAAATATGGAAATTAACGGGATTAAGGTTAATAGTGATTTTTTGGAAAATTTATCCATAAAATTTGATAAGAAAATTAAAAATTTAGAAAGAGAAATTTATAAATTAGCAAATAAAGAATTTAATATTGCCTCACCCAAGCAACTTGGAGAAATAATATATAATGATTTAAAAATTGCTGTTTTAAAAAGGACAAAGAAAGGTAGTTTTGCTACAAGCGCCAGTGTTCTTGAAGATCTAACCTTTAAGGGACATAAATTTCCAAAGTTGATTTTAGACTGGAGACAGGTTTCAAAATTAAAAAATACTTATTCTGACTCTTTAAGGGAGCACATCAATCCTAAAACAAATAGAGTACACTCGTCTTTTTTATTGGCAGCAACAACAACTGGAAGATTAGCTTCCAGCGACCCAAATTTACAAAACATTCCTATCAAGTCAGAAGATGGCAAAGAGATTAGAAAAGCTTTTGTTGCTGAAAAAGGTTTCACACTTATTTCTGCAGACTACAATCAAATAGAAATGAGAATTTTAGCTGATCTAGCAGACGTAAAAGAATTAAAGAAGGCTTTTGAAAAAAACGAAGATATTCATTCTTTAACAGCCAGCCAAGTATTCAATGTTGATATAAATAAAGTTGATCAAAATATCAGAAGAAAAGCAAAAGCAATTAATTTTGGAATTATATATGGTATTTCGCAATATGGTTTAGCAAAACAAATTATGGTTTCAAGTGATGAAGCGCAAAATTTTTTAAATTCCTATTTTTTAAAATTTCCTGAAATTAAAGATTATATGGATAAGACAATTAAATTCTGTAGAAAAACTGGTTATGTAAATAACATATTTGGAAGAAGATCTTATATTTCAGGAATTAATGATAAAAATTATAATATTAGAAACTTTCAAGAACGAGCAGCTATTAATGCACCAATTCAAGGTTCTGCAGCTGAAATTATGAGACTTGCAATGATCAGGTTAAGCAAAAAAATTAAAAATATCAAAATTAAAATGCTTTTACAAATACATGATGAGCTAATTTTTGAAGTTCCAAATAATGATGTAAAAAATTTAAGTGAAGTTATTAAAGAGGAAATGATCAGTGTAAAAGACAGTGATTTACATTCTTTTAGCACTCCTTTAACAGTAGATATAAATATAGGAGATAATTGGGGTATTCTTCATTAATAAAGGGGTATTGCCCAAATTAAAACAATTTAGTATTTTTATATTAGTTCATATGAAACAAACTATTGCCCTAATAGATGATGACAGAAATATTCTTACAAGCATAAGTATAGCCCTTGAAAAGGAAGGTTATAATGTTCAAACTTACCTCGACGGCGAGAGTGCACTAATTGGTCTTACAAGAACACCACCTGATCTAGCGGTTGTAGATATTAAAATGCCAAAAATGGATGGAGAAGAGCTTTTAAAAAAATTAAGAAAAAAAACCTCTTTACCGGTTATTTTTTTAACTTCTAAAGATGACGAGGTTGATGAACTATTAGGACTTAAGCTTGGGGCAGACGATTTTGTTAAAAAATCTGGGGGATTCTCAATTAAAGTATTAATTGAAAGAATTAGAGTTCAACTAAGAAAAAAAAATATTAATATTTTAGATGATAATAAAAATATAATTTCTCACGGAAAATTAAAATTAGATCCATCTCAATTAGAATGTGAGTGGGGAGGTAAACAGTTGCCAGATAAATTAACAACTACAGAATTTCTCATTGTTCAAGAACTCGCTAAAAGACCAGGAATTATTAAAGAAAGATCACAACTAATGGATATAGCATACAGAGAAGATACCGATATTGAAGATAGGACTATAGATAGCCATGTTAAAAGAATAAGAAAAAAATTTAAAAAAATTGATGAAAGCTTTTCCGCAATAGAAACTAGATATGGTAGTGGATACAGGTGGAATATTAGTTAATGTTCAATGCTTTAATTAAAAATTTTTCAATACTTAAAAAATTTCTATTTGTAAATTTGCTTTTTTTTGTAATTATTGGAACATTTACAATACTTTATTTAAGCAATGTCCAACCTAATCTAATTAAAAAAAAGGCAGTTAATCATATTCAGATTATTGATAATACTATAAACCATATAGATAGACTAAGGATAGAATTTAACAATCAGGATATTAGAAAGTTTTTATTTTCTACAAGATTTTTGTTTCAAAATTTAGATAGAGTTATTTTTTTTAATAGTGAATATAATTTAGTAGGAGATACTGACACCCTTGATCTTGATCCAAGGTCATTTTCACAAAGATTAGATGAAATTGAACTTGAAGAAATTGATAAAACAAATTCAAAAAAAAAGAAAAATATTAAACAATTAAAAAAAAAAAATAAACTTTCACTAGAGAATATTTTAATAAATTATAATAACTCTAAGGAGTTTGGGAAACCATTTACTTTTGTTCAAGAGAACTACAATCAGTTTTTATTAACTACAATTAAAAATATTAATATTAGTGGAAAAAATGTTGGATTTATTATGATAACAGAAAATGCTAACGATATAAAAAATGCTATAAATGAAAGAAAAACATTCGTAATTAGAACTGCAATTATTGTTGCAATTGTTATTTTAATTTTTTCTATAATATTAAATAGATATTTTTTGAAACCTATAAAAAACCTAGTTGATTATACAAAAATTGTAAAAGAAAAAAGTAAAAAGAAAACAAATATTAATATATTAAAAAATAGGAACGATGAACTTGGTGTATTATCAACTTCATTGGATGATATGACTAACAACTTACAACAAAGAATACAAAATGCTGAAAATTTTTCTACAGATTTAGTTCATGAAATTAGAAATCCATTAGCATCATTAAAAAGTGCGACAGAAATTTTAAATGAAACTAGTGAAAAATCTGAAAGACTTAAGTTATTAAATATTCTTGATCATGACATTCAAAGAATTGAAAGATTAATTACAGATTATTCTCAAATACTAAAAGATGAGGTTGCATTAAGTAAAGAAAAAATGAATATCATTGATCTTAAATTAATAGTTAAGTCAGTAGTTGACGACTTTAATAGTATTTATGAAACAAAAAGAGGTATTAAAATTGAATTTGAGAATAAAGGTAATTTAAATGAATACAAAATTTCTGGTATTGAAAATAGAATAGAACAAATGATTGCTAATTTACTTGATAATTCTATCTCTTTTAGTTCAGATAATAAAAAAATATTAGTTCAAATTAATAGAGATAATAATAAAAATGTTACTTTAAAAGTTATAGATGAAGGTCAAGGTTTTAAAGAAAAAGATACTGATAAAATTTTTAAAAGGTTTTATAGTAATAGACCTGAAAAATTTGGAGAACATTCAGGTTTAGGGCTTAATATTGTTAAAAATCTGGTTGATCTTCACGGAGGATCAATAAAAGCGTCAAATAATCTCAATCAAAAAGGTGCAAATGTTGAAATTATTTTTCCAAAATCATAATCTAAAAGTTGATTATTTTTATTTTAATTGTTAGAAACCCCAGCTATGACCGACTATAAAGTAAAAGATATATCAGAGGCAGAATTTGGAAGAAAAGAAATTTCACTAGCAGAAACTGAGATGCCAGGATTGATGGCGTTGAGAAAAGAGTATAAGGGAAAAAGCCCTCTAAAAGGTGCAAGAATTTTAGGTTGTCTTCATATGACTATTCAAACTGCAGTATTAATTGAGACTTTAGTAGATTTAGGTGCTGAGGTAAGATGGTCTTCATGTAACATTTTTTCAACTCAAGATCATGCAGCCGCTGCAATAGCAAAAGTGGGTATACCTGTATTTGCTTGGAAAGGTGAAACTGAAGAGGAATACTGGTGGTGTGTAAAGCAGACAATTGAAGGAAAAAAAGATTGGAAACCCAACATGATTCTCGATGATGGTGGAGACTTAACTGCACTAATGCATAAAGAATATAAGGATTTATTAAAAGATATCAAAGGACTTTCAGAAGAAACAACAACAGGAGTATTAGCTCTAAAAAAAATGGAGGCCCAAGGAACTTTGCTAGTTCCAGCTATAAACGTAAATGACTCTGTTACGAAATCTAAGTTTGATAATTTATATGGATGCAGAGAAAGTTTAGTTGATGGAATTAAAAGAGCTACAGATGTAATGATGTCGGGAAAAGTAGCTATTGTTGCTGGATTTGGTGATGTTGGAAAAGGAAGTGCTGCCTCGCTAAGACAAAGTGGTGCAAGAGTAATGGTTACCGAGACCGATCCTATATGTGCACTTCAAGCCGCGATGGAAGGTTATGAAGTTGTACTTATGGATGAGATGATTAAAGAAGCTGACATAATTGTAACAGCAACAGGAAATAAAGATATTGTAACAGCGGACCACATGAGAGATATGAAGGACAGAGCTATACTTTGTAATATAGGGCATTTTGATAATGAGATACAAGTAGAGGCATTAAAAAACTATAAGTGGGACGAAATTAAACCTCAAGTTCACGAAATAACTTTACCGAGCAATAAAAGAATTATTTTATTGGCAGAGGGAAGGCTTGTTAATTTAGGTTGTGCAACTGGACACCCAAGTTTTGTAATGAGCGCTTCATTTACAAATCAAGTTACAGCTCAAATAGAATTATGGAACAATTCTGACAAATATGAAAATAAAGTTTACGTTTTGCCAAAACACCTTGATGAAAAAGTTGCAAGATTACATTTAGAAAAAGTTGGTGCCAAATTAACTAAAATGTCTAAAGATCAAGCGGATTATATAAGTGTAACTCCAGAAGGACCTTACAAACCAGATGCCTACCGCTACTAGAAGTAGCAAATACGATATTTCAAAAGAAAGCGCCACAGCTAGCATAGCAAGAAAGATTTCAATAAAAATAAATAAAGGGGACGTATTGTTTTTTTTTGGAGAGATCGGGGTAGGAAAAACAACCTTTATTAGATATTTAATAAATAATATACAAAAAAAAAATAGATTAAAACTAACAGAGGTTACCAGCCCAACCTTTAATTTATTGAACGAGTATGTAGTTAAAGATTTAATAATTCAACATTACGATTTATTTAGGCTAAAAAAGATAAATGATACTAAAAATATTGGGTTATTAGAAAATAGCAAGAATGTTTTGACATTAGTCGAATGGCCTGAAAAAATTAGAAAAAAACCAAAAAATAGGATTGAATTAATATTTGAATATAAATCAAAGTTAGATCAAAGAATACTGAAGATTAATGACCTTAGATATAAAATTTTTAAAAAAAATAAAAGGTGATGCTTCTTTTAGAAGTTTTTATAGGAAAAAAAATAAAAAAAAAACTTCTATAATAGTTAGTGCTAAAAAGGAAAAGAAAAAAAATCTTTTAATCTATGATGCGATTAATAAATTGTTAATTAATAATGATGTAAAAGCACCAAAACTTTTAAGCCATAATTATAATGAAAACTATATTGAGATTGAAGATTTTGGAAAATTTACAATTTATTCGATTCTAAAAAAAAAAAAAATAATTTTATTACTTAATAAAATACAAAAAATAAATAGCTATAAAGTAAAAAATTTCCATAATAAAAATTATATACTTCCAATTTATTCAAATAAATTAATAGCAGAGGAGTCTAAACTTTTTTTAAAATGGTATATTCCAAATATGTTTACTAAAAAAAAGTCATTAGCTTTAAATAAAAAACTTACTAAAAAAATTAATTTATTATTATCAAAACTAAAATTAAAAAATAATACATTTGTTCATAGAGATTTTCATGTTTCTAATATTATGAAACTACAAAAAAAGATGGGAATTTTAGATAGTCAAGATGCTGTGTATGGCAATCAAGCCTACGATTTAGCTTCTCTTATTGATGATGTAAGACTAAGAACTTCATTAAATTTAAAAAAGTCCATTTACAATTATTATGTTTATTTAAATAACAAAAAAATAGATAAAAATTATTTTAGAAATGATTTTGAAATACTATCGGTATTAAGAAATTTAAAAGTAATTGGGATTTTTACAAGATTAGCAGTTAGAGATAATAAAAAAAAATATTTAAAATTAATTCCATATGCATGGGAATTAATAGAAAGTAGAATTAATAATAATTTGATTTTTGCTGATTTAAAAAATTATTTAGATGCTAATTTTCCTAAGAAGATTAGAATGAAAAAATGAACATTGAAACAGCTTTGATTTTATGTGCAGGATATGGAAAAAGGCTTAATCCCTTAACTTTAAAAACTCCAAAACCGCTTTTAAAGATTAATGAAGTTACTCTGTTAGAAAATACAATTAATCTAATAACTAAATTAGGTATTAAAAAAATTAAAATAAATACTTTTTATTTAAAAGATAAGATCAAATCTTTTATAGAAAAAAAAAATTTTAATGTAAAAATTGAAATAGTAAATGATGGAGATAAAATTTTAGATACTGGTGGTGGCATATACAATATGATTAAATCATCTATTAAGTCAGAAACAAATTTTTTAGTCTTTAATCCAGATACAGTATGGGATCAAAGTTATAAAAAAACTATTAAGGAAATGATTAAGTTTTATTTTTTAAATTCAAGTTCTAATATATTGCTTGTGGTAGATAAAAAACTTAGCTTTGATCAAAATCTTAAAGGGGATTTTAATCTAAACAAAAATAAATTAACAAAACAAATTGAGAATGATTATATCTTTACTGGCTGCCAAATTATTAATAGAAAAATAATTAAAGATGGAGATTGGGATGGGCCAGCTTATAACTTTTCAATTTCAAATATATGGAATGCATGTATTAAATCGGGGGATTTATTTGGTTTTGAGAGTAAAAATAATTTTAAACATGTTACTAATCTTGAAATTTACAAAAAATTGTTAAAAAACAATTAAATCTTTTGCTCTAGATTGATCTAAATATTTACATTCAATAATATTATTACCTTTATCCAATTTAATATTTAAAGGATTGCCAGTTGGGATTTCTAGCAATGAAATTTTATTTTCATCTAATTTAAATAAATATTTACATAATGATCTTATGGAATTTCCATGCGCCACAACAAGAATATTTTTGTTTTCAATTAATTTATTTTCAATATTTTTTTTGTAATAAGGCATTACTCTATTATATGTATCTTCTAATGATTCTGTATCAGGAATATTTTCTTTTTTAATATCTTTATATGTTTCAATATTAATTGGATGATAAGGGTTATTTTTGCTTAGAGGATCAGGCTTAATATTCCACGATCTTCTAAATTCATGAATTTTTTTTTCCCCAAATTTCTTTTTCATTTCATCTTTGTTAAGTCCAGTTAGAGCTCCATAGTGTCTTTCGTTGAGTTCCCATGCTTTTGCAAAGTTATCCCTTATATTCATTGTATTAAGGATTATCTTTATTGTATTAATTGCTCTTAGTTGTAGTGAAGAAAAAAAATAATCCATTTTTATATTTTTTTCTTTAATAAGTTCTCCTGACTTGCATGCTTCTAGCTTCCCGTTAGGTGCCAGATCTACATCTACCCATCCAGTAAATCTTTTTTCAAGGTTCCACTCACTTTGACCGTGTCTAACTAAAATTAAATGACTCATTATCAAATTTTATTTATAAGAGTATTTTATATATGACAAAATTAATATTTCATATTTTAAATATAGGATTTGCAATTTTATATATATATCCAGGCAGTATATTTGGGTTTATTATTTATAGGAACTTCAGTAAACAACCGCAGATAACGCCGGATTTAATTGTATCATCAAACCATGTATATGCATTTAGTCTTTTATAAGGTATTATTTTAAATATTTTTTGCCTTTTAGGTTTAGCTAACCAATTAAAGTCGGACTCCATTTTAATAATTGCTAACTGTATATAAATTGGTGTTCCCCATTTTTTTTCAGTTTTCTTGGTATGTTTATACCAAAGATATCTTTCTGAAAAAATTGAACAACTATTAGAGGTATTTTTGGGAACTGAAGAACATGAAGTTAAAATAAATAAAAAAAAAAATACAAGAATTTTAATTAAATTCAGATTTTGCTTTTTCATTAAGCTCTTTCATTTTTTCTCTTATCTCATTAT
>CACHQT010000014.1 GCA_902582105.1 uncultured Pelagibacteraceae bacterium | reverse complement strand
ATTTTCGTTTCCCAAAAGTTAGTGTAACAGGAACATCAAATTTAATTTTAGCATCTGTTTTAGCAAATGGGATAACTATATTAAAAAATATTTCAATAGAGCCTGAGGTATTAGATTTAATAAAATTTTTAAGAAATGGAGGAGCAAAAATTTATAATACAGGCAAAAGGACAATAAAAATATGTGGAGTAAAAAAATTAAATGGACATGAACATGAAGTTATTGGAGATAGAATTGAAGCATTTTCATATTTGTGCGCTGCAGCGATAACTAAAGGAAAAATAAAAATCAAAAGAATAGATCCAAAACATTTAACTACAGAACTAAAAGTTTTAAAAAAAATAGGTTGTAAAATAAAAGTTGATAAATCTTCAATAGAATTAAATAGAAAAAATAATTTAAAAACTACAAATTTAAAAACTGCTCCCTTCCCTGGTTTTGCCACAGATTGTATGCCAATGTTAATGGCAGTTCTAACAAAAGCGGCTGGTAAAAGCAAAATAGAGGAAACAATTTTTACTAATCGTTATATGGCAGCTCCAGAGTTAGTGCGAATGGGTGCAAAAATAAATATAAAAAAATCAATAGCTTTTATCATTGGTCAGAATAATTTGAATGGAGCCGATTGCATATCGTCCGACCTAAGAAGTACTTTTGCCATTATATTGGGAGCTATGGCTGCTAATGGTGAAAGTTGTATAAGTCGAGTATATCATGGGCTAAGAGGCTACAGCAATCTGTATAATAATTTAAAAAAAATTGGGGTTAATATTAAAAAAAAATCTTGATGGATAAGCAATTTTTAAAAAAAATCACTTGTCAATCGCCTGAGGATTTACCTTATATTTCTGCACTTGTTTCAGAAGGAAAAATAAAATCTGGCGAATTAAAATATTTACCTAAAAATAAAATTTTTTTACTTTTAGTAGAAAGAATAAATAAAGAAAAAAAAGAAAGTAAAAAAATCAAATCTATAATTAAGTTTGCTTATATAATTTCTGCAAAATTGAAAAACTTTAAATTTTCTAATAAAGAGGAAATATTTGAACTTTTAGCAATAGACCTTTTAAAAAAAGATCAAAATTATGAGATAGTACTTTTATTTTCTAATAATAGATTTATAACTCTCAACGCAGAAGTTATAGATATTGAACTAACTGACCAAATGATAGCAAATGATAAAGATAATTAACTGTAAAAATAATATAAACAAATTAACAAACTTTTTGGAATCAAGAAGAACAGAAAAAAATAATAATTTAGAAATTGTTAATAAAATTATTAAAGATATTAAAAAAAACAAATTAAAAGCACTACTAAATTATGAAAAAAAATTTAGTAAAAATAAAGAAATTAAGTTGTCTACTGATAGAGTTAATAAATCAATAAAAAAACTTGACCCAAAAGTAAAAAAAGCAATTGATTATGCTTATTCAAGAATTTGGAAATTTCATTTAAAACAAATCAAAGGCTTAAGAGAAAAAATTGTATATTTTGATAAATTTAAAAATAAATTAGAATATAGAAGTGTTCCAATAGAGTCTGTAGGAATTTATGTACCTGGAAATCTTCCATCAACTCTTCTTATGAACTCTATTCCTGCAAAAATAGCAGGAGTTAAAAAAATTATTTTAGCGACACCAAAAATTAATGGAAAATTAAATCCAGCAGTTTTGTATGCTGCAAAAAAAATGGGAATTAAAGAAATTTATTCAATGGGAGGTGCACAAGCAATCGCAAGTTTTGCATATATTCAAAAAGTAAATAAAGTTATTGGTCCTGGAAATAAATATGTTGCTGAAGCTAAAAGACAACTTTCTGGAAAAATTATTGGAACAGAAACAATGTATGCTGGCGCCTCAGAAATATGTGTTTTGGCTGACAATAAAACAGATGTGAATCAAATAATAACCTCAATCGTTTCTCAAGCAGAGCATGACCCCGATAGTCAATGTATATTAATTACAAAAGATAAAAAAATAATCAATAAAGTTAGGACAGGCATAACTAAAATTTTGAAAACCTTGCCAAGAAAAAAAATAGCAACCACTTCATTAAAAAAAAATGGATTAATAATTATTGTAAAAAATGATAAACAAATATTAAATGTAATTAATGAAATTGCTCCAGAGCACTTAGAAATTAATGTAAAAAATTATAAAAAATATGATAAAAAAATATTTAATGTTGGAAGTATTTGTAATGGAAGATATACACCAATGAGTGTATCAGACTATACAGTAGGCACTAACCATGTTTTACCCACATCTGGATCTTCAAAATTTAGCTCTGGATTAAATATCAACGAATTTATTAAAAAAATATCAGTTGTTACTCTTAGTAAATTAGGGGTAGAAAAAATTGGAAATCCAGCTATAACTCTTTCCGAGTTTGAACAACTGTATGGACATGCTCAAAGTATTAAATCTAGAATGAGGAGAAATTAATTTTTGTCAAAACAAGATTTATTAGAGTTTAAAGGTAAGGTTATTGATTTACTTCCTAATGCTATGTTCAGAGTGCAATTAGAAAATAATCACATTGTAACAGCGCATACGGCAGGAAAATTAAGAAAAAATAGAATACGAGTACTGCAAGGCGATAATGTTACAGTTGAGGTAACGCCTTATGATCTTACAAAAGGCAGAATTATATTTAGATTTTAATATATGCCTCGGTAGCTCAGGAGTAGAGCAGAGCCCTGAAAAGGCTTGTGTCGGAGGTGCGAATCCTTCCCGAGGCACCACTACTCAAGCATTAATTAGTTCTAATAAATCTTGCAATCAATTGTAAAATCTAATAATTACTGGCAAGCTAAAATTTAGCTTAAGTTAAATAACAAAAGAAAGAGTAAAATGAGTCTAAAAGGTAAAGTAAAGTGGTTCAATGGCAAAAAAGGTTATGGTTTCATTGAACGAGAAGACAAAGAAAAAGATGTATTCGTGCATGCTTCAGCTGTTAGAGATGCTGGGTTAAGATTTCTTAACGAGGGCGACGAATTAACATTTGAAGTTGAAGACGGAGAAAAAGGTCCATCAGCAGTTAAACTGCAAAAAACCTCTTAATTCTAATTCACATAAACTTGTATAGGGTATTCTAACTAAATGTATTTTTAGTTGCTTCCCTATACAATTATATGTTGCATAAGTTTTTTAATTCGTTAAAAGCTTAGCAATGATTAAGAATTATAAATTCTCAGCAATCAATCACAGACATCATTTTCATGCTGGCTGCACGCTAGCTATTTAATCATATTATAAATTTAAAAATAACCACAATTAGTATAAAACTATAAAAGGAGCACGGGTAGCTCAGTTGGTTAGAGCAGCGGTTTGTGGAACCGAAGGTCGACAGTTCGAATCTGTCCCCGTGTACCAAAAAATGACAAAAGAAAAAAAATTGAAACCTTCAAAGGAACTGCCTTCAGGTTTTGAGGATAGACAAGAAAAAGAATTATTAATACGAGATTTTATAATTTCAAATATTAAAGAAGTTATGATCAAGTATGGTTTTCAGTATCTCGAAACCCCAAGTTTTGAGTACACGGATAGTATTGGAAAATTTTTGCCTGATAAAGATAGACCAGGTGAAGGAGTTTTTTCATTTAAAGATGAAAATAAATGGTTATCTCTTCGATACGATCTAACAGCACCTTTAGCAAGATATGTTGCAAAAAATTTTAATATAATTCCAAAACCTTTCAAACGTTATCAATTAGGAACTGTTTGGAGAAATGAAAAGCCAGGACCTGGAAGATATAGAGAATTTCTTCAATTTGATGCAGATTATGTGGGAACAAAAAATTTACAAGCCGATGCTGAACTTTGTGTATTAATTTCTGAAATATTAGAAAGATGTGGGCTTAGTAAGACTGACTATACTGTAAAAATTTCTTCTAGAAAATTTACAGATAAATTGTTTGAAAAATTAAAAATTGAGTCTAAAGACCAAATATCAATTATACTTCGTGCTCTTGATAAAATTGATAGACTTGGCTGGAAAGAAGCAAAAAAACTTCTTGAAGAAGGTAGAAAAGATAAATCAGGAGATTATACAAAGGGTGCAAATCTTAACAGTGATCAAATCAAAATGATTGAAAAAACTTTAGATAGCAAAACATCAGATAGTGAGGATGTTTTAGAGATCATAAAAATATTTGAATCTTATAAATTCAAAAGTTACAAATTTGATCCGTCAGTTATAAGAGGCCTTGAATATTACACAGGACCTATTTTTGAAGTTAATTTAAATTTTGAAGTAAAAAATTTGAAAGGGCAAATAATTCAATTTGGATCAATAGGTGGAGGAGGAAGGTATGATAATCTTGTAAGTAACTTTGGGAATATTGACTGTCCTGCAACTGGAATATCAATTGGTCTTGATAGGCTTGTTTTTGCTTTAATGCAAAAAAAAGATTTCAATATAAAACCTATTAGACCCGGGGTTATATGTGTTTTTGATAAAAGTAAAACGAAAGGATATGTTGAAATTTTAAACAAGCTTCGAGAGGCCAATATTAGTTCAGAGATTTATTCAGGCGAGGGTAATTTAAAAAAGCAAATGGAATATGCAAATAAAATAGAATCTCCATTTGTAATTTTCTACGGCGAAGATGAAATAAAAAAAAGTGAAGTAAAATTAAGAAATCTTAAAACTGGGAATGAGTCGTCTATAAAAATTGAAAATTTAGCTGATGAAATCAAAAAAATTATCTGAAAAAATTCTTAGATCAATTAAATCTAAGGGTTTTAATAATATTATATTAGATCCGGTTCTTGAAACAAAATATATCCTTCAAAGATCAGGCGAGAGTTTTAAAAAATTTCTATTTTCATTTTATGATTTAAATGGCAAGGAACTTTGCTTGCGACCCGATCTAACAATTTCTTCAGTAATAAGGTTTATACAAAATAAAAAGGATTATAGAGAAAAAGTTTTTTATAGCGGCGAAGCTTTCAGAAAAACCTATAAAAAAAAAGACAGTATAATAAAAAACCAAATTGGTTATGAAATTTTAGGATCAAAAAATAAACAAAAAGACGATAAAGAAATTATAGATACTTCTTTAAAAATTTTAAAAAATGTTGATACAAAAAAGTCAATTTTGAAAATTGGAAATGTTGAATTATTTAATTTAATAATTGATAAATTAGATATTCCAAGAAGATGGAAAAATAGACTTAAAAGATACTATTGGAATGAAAATTATTTTAACGAATTATTAAAAAGATTAGAAACAAATTTGGACATTGATCCAATATTTGTTGAAGTAGATAAATCAAGATATAAGAAAATGAGAAAAGAAAATCAAAATAAAGTTATTGCTGGAAGAACCTACAAAGAAGTATTGGACAGGTTCAACATGAAAGTTAATGATCCAAGAAAATCTTCAACAGGAAAAAAGAATACAAATATTATAAGACAATTTTTAAAAATAAAATGTCCATTAGAGAAAGCTCCAAAAGTTTTAAACTCATTTTTTAAAAAAAATAGAATTAATATAATTGTTGGAAAAGATTTTTTTCCTTTAAGTAAAAATAATAATAAGAATTTAAAAATAGAATTTTCAGCCTCTAATGGTAGAGAAGTTGAGTTTTATAGTTCGATGATTTTTTCCATAGATATTAAAATTAAATCAAAGTTTAAAACTTTTATATCAGGTGGAAGATATGATCAATTAACTACTAATTTAGGATTTAGAAAAGTTTCTGCAGTAGGTGCTGCAGTAAACATGAATTTATATGACTAAAAATATTATTAATATCGGACTTCCATCGAAGGGAAGATTAAAGCATAACACAATTAATATATTTAAAAAAAATAACTTAAAAATTCACTCAGAAAGAGGGGAGAGAGATTTGTTTGGGTATATTAAAAAACTTCCCAATGTTAAAATCATTTATTTACATGCGAGAGAGTGTATTGAACAATTGTCATTTGGTAACATTGATATTGGTTTTTCAGGATACGATTTATTTAAAGAAAGCGAAATTAATACACAAAATAAAATTTTGATAAATAAAAGATATAATTTTGGTAATGCAAATTTAGTTTTAGCTATTCCAGACTTATGGATAGATGTTCAAACTTTATTGGATTTAGATGAAGTGGCTGATGAATTTAAAAAGAAAAAAAAAAAACTTTTAAGAATTGCAACAAAATATCCAAATTTAACTAGGCAATTTTTATATTCAAAAGGAGTGACGCAATTTCAACTAGTTAAAAGTTTAGGGAGTACAGAAGTTTCTCCATTTACAGGAACAGCAGAAGCAATTTCAGATATAACCAGTACAGGAGCAACATTAAAAGCAAATAATTTAAGAGTGCTAAAAGATGGTGAAATTCTGAAATCGCAAGCCTGTTTAATGTTATCAAAGCTTAGTTTAAAAAAAACAGGAATAAAAAAAATTATAAACTTGCTAAGCAAGTAATTTATTTTACTATCTTGTCTCTTATGCAAGATTCGTTATCGTACATAATTTTAATACTAATAGGTGTTGTTATTTACTTATTGCTTGTTCAGCGTAAAAACAAAGAAGAACCAAAAGATAACACTCAAGAACTTAATATTTTAAAAGAAAGTATCAACAATTCATTTAATAGTATGTCTACTTCTTTTAATAGTTTATCCAAAGACGTGACAAGAGACATGACTCAAACTTTAACATCAGTTAATGAAAAAGTTTCCGCTTTTAATATACAAGTTGAAAATTTAAATAAAAGCCAGGAGGGGATTACTAAGATTTTAGCTGGGGTTAAAAAATATGGAACCCTGGCCGAGTTTAGTTTGGCATCTTTATTAAAAGATTTATTACCTGCTTCTCAATTCATTTCAAATGCTAAGATGAAAGAGGATACTTCAGAAAATGTAGAGTTTGCCATCAAGCTTCAGGGAGAGATATTGGTTCCGGTAGATAGTCATTTTCCAGTAGAAAGATTTAAAGCAATAGATGACGCTCATCAGGCAGATGATAAAAAAGCAATGGCAGATGCTAGAACAAAATTAGCTAAAGCCTTTAAAGATAAAGCTAAAAGTGTAAATGAAAAATATATCGTTCCACCAAAAACTACAGATTTTGGAATTGTATATGCTCCAACTGAGAGTTTATACAAAGAATTAACTGACTATCAAGATCCAAGTAGCAAAGAATTATTAACTCAAGAATTGATGAAAAAATACAAAATTGTAATCATGGGTCCAAATACTCTTTCAGCTTATTTGCAATCATTACATATGGGATTTCAGTCATTAAAAGTCCAAAAGGGCGCAACAGAAATTTATAATCACCTAAAAACAATCAGTACAAGATTTTCAAAACATTTTGACAATGTAATTGTGCTTCGAAAAAAATTAGAAGAGGCGATGAAAGTTGTAGATACATTTGGCACAGACGCTAGATCGATTACTAGAACTTTAGAAAGTATAAAAGATCCCGAGCAAGTTGAAATAGCTGCTAAGACAGAAAATGTAGAGAAATTTGTAGAACATTCAAAACAGCTTAAAAATTAATTTTAAATTTAATCTAAATACTTTTATAAACAAGTATATGGAATGGAATAATAAATTTACGTACCCAAAGTCAACTCGTTCTATTGTTAATGGATCAAGACATTATAACTTGGGTGGTTCAAATTTACCCAGCGTAACAAGTATTCTTAAAGCAACTCAAAGTGAAGAAGATAAAGCTGCAATAGAAGCGTGGAAAGAGAGGGTAGGTCACAAAGAGGCCGAGAGGATCAAGAAAGAAGCATCAAGTAGAGGAAGTTCCATGCATTCTTACATAGAGCAATTTTTATTAGGTAAATTTAATTTAGACTTATTAGACGAAGAAAATAAATCAAAAAAAATGGCAGTAGAAATTATTGATAATGGATTAAAAAATAAACTTACAGAAATTTGGGGAGCTGAAGCGACTGTATATTACCCAGGAAAATATGCAGGTACCGCAGACTGTATTGGAGTTTATGAAGGAAAAGAGACTATTTTAGATTTCAAACAAAGTAACAAGCCTAAAAAGGAAGAATATATTGAAGATTATTTTTTGCAAATCGGGGCTTATTCTTTAGCACATAACACCGTGCATAATTCTAAAATAACACAAGGGGTAATATTGATCTGCACTGTTGATAGACTGTTCCAAGATTTTAAAATTGAAGAAAATGAACTTAAAAATTATCAAAATAAATTTCTTGAAAAAGTAGAACAATTTTATCAAATAATTAGAAGATAGAATTTGACTTTAACAAAAATTAATATATTAACAAAACAACTTTGCTACTTGTTTAGATGCGAGTTTCTTAAAAAAATTCCCCAAACAGATAGCATAAAATATAAGGAGTAATTTTGAACTTAGCTATTTGGGACGTGGAAAGCTCGTCATCATCAACTTCCTTTGGAAGTATAATTGAAATAGGTGGAATTCTAGTTGATGAAAATTTTGTAGAAAAAGATCGATTCAATTTTAGATGTAGGTTGCCAGAAGGTGAAATTCCTCAAGCTATGGCTTTGATTGTTAATAAGACAGGGGTGGATTTATTAACAAAAGCCAATTTAAGCCACTATCAAATGTTGGGTGAAGTTGAAAAGATTTTTAAAAAATGGAGCCCTGCAATCTTTTTGGGTTGGTCAAATATTGGTTTTGATGATGAAATGATAAGAAAAGAGTTTTTTAAAGGAATTAGATATCCTTATATTACTAATGCCTCACCAAACAAAAGACATGATGGCCTTAATATTGCAAGAGCAGCATATGCTGTAGATAAAAATATTCTAAAAACAGAGATTAATGAAAAAGGCAACGCAGTTATGAAGTTAGAGTCTTTATCTAGAATGAATGGATTTGAGGCTTCGGGAGCTCATTCGGCTTTATTTGATGCTGAATTAACAATGAAAATATTATCATTAATTAAGAAAAAACAACCTGAAACATGGGGCTCATTTCTTAAAACTTCAAACAGACTTGACACTGAGACGATATTTAAAAAAGAAAAGATCTTTACATTGAATGAATATTTTTATGGAAAATCAAGACTATATCTATGCGCTCCACTTCATCCTAAACATTGTATCCATCCAATTTATCAATGGGGACAAGCAGTTGATCTTAGAGTAGACGTTGAGCCATTATTAAATTTATCAATTAACGATCTTAAATTAGAAATGAAAAAATCTCCAAAATTCCTACGAACCATAAGATCAAATAAGGCCCCAATTATTTTAGACTCAACCTATGGAATGAAAGAAGAACCTTATAATGCTATAGACATTAGTATAATTAAAAAAAGAGCAGAAATAGTGCGAGGTAATGAAAAATTTTCTCAAAATATTATGATTGCGTTAAGAGATATTGCTGAAGAAAAAGAACAATCAAAGTCACAAGAAGATATTTTAGCCGAAGAAAGCATATATAATCGATTTACTCCAAATAAAGATACAGCACTTTTCCCAAAATGGCATGCCGCACCTTGGAAAGAAAAATTAAGTTTATTAGATAAGTTCGAAGATGAAAGATTAGTTAGTTTCGGAAAAAAAATTATATTTCAAGAATCACCGGAAGTTTTGCCTGAAGGAATGTTAAAAAGTATTAAACGAGAAATTGCAAAGCGAATATTAAGTGAAAAAAAAGAAAAATGGTGGACATGTAAAGAATTTTATCATGAGTGCGACAATTTGAGAGAAAAATATACCAATAATAATGACGAAGAGAAATTAAAATTTCTTGATCAGTTAAATAACTTTGTGATGTCAATTGAAAAAAAATATCAAAATGTTTAGTTGACTTTCTTGATTAACTAAATAAATAAGTATTAATGATCAATGAATTTAAAGACGAAGACTTTGACGCAAAAATTAAAAATGAGAATGTTTCTATTTTACAATTTAGTGCAAGCTGGTGTGGTCCTTGTAAGGTTTTAAAACCAATTATGGAAAAATTATCAGATGAATTTAAAGACAAAGGTAATTTTTATTATGCAGATATTGATGAAAATGCAATTAATACCGCAACTAGCATAGCAAACGTTAGAGGAGTGCCAACAGTAGTGGTTTATAAAAAAGGCGAAGAAGTTGCAAGAAAAGTAGGCGGTCTTCCAGAACAACAAATGAGAGATTTTTTAAAAGAAAATCTTTAATTTAAATTTAAAACTTCTCCAGCAAGATATAGCGACCCGGTGATTAAAACTATATCCTTCTCTTGAAGCTCTAAAGATTTTAAAGCTTCCAATATAGATTTTTTATAATTAACATTTTTGAATCCATTAATTTTATTTTTTAATTTTTCTCCATTTATTGCATTAGGTTGATTTTTTATATCTACTGTAGTTATTGACTGTATTTTGTCTTTAAAAAAACTTATGTATTTCTCATGATCTTTATTTGCCATCATTCCAATAACGATATGTTTATTTGAATGAATTGTGTCTAGGTAATCGGTTAATACCTTAGCACCAAGAGTATTATGTGAGCCATCAACAAAAAGTTTGTTATTTTTAATTATACTTTTAAGTTTGCCTGATTTTATTTCTTGCAATCTTGCTATGCTAGGAATTTTTAAAATTCCTTCTTTAATATGATCATCTGAAATATTTAATTTTTCAATATTTCTTAGTGTTGCTATAGCTGTTGCCACATTAGATAATTGAAATTCACCAATTAAATTAGGCATTGGTAGTTTTAAAGCCCCATATTCATCTTCATAATAAAAAAAATTATTTTCTCCTAAGGAAAATGAATAAAGCTCGTTGAAAATTATTTTTTTTGAATTATTAGATTTAATTGATTTTTTAATCTTTTCTAAAGTTTTTTTATCATGTTGATTTGAAACAATTATCTTGGAATTTAATAATGAAGAGGTTTTTTCAAAGATGATTTTATCGATAGTTCTTTCATTTTCAGGAAGCCAATCGGTGTGATCCAGCCCTATAGCAGTCACCACTGATGCTATATTTTTTTCTAGAATATTTGTTGCATCAAATCTGTGAAACAATCCAGATTCGATTATATTTATGTTATCTTTATACTTTTTGGTTCCATGAAAAAATCCTGCAGTTAAAATTTCGAAGTATGTAATTTGATCACCACTGTTTGCTTCTTCAACTTCAGATAAAATGTTGCATAATTCTCTATCATCAATTTCGTAGTTATTATATACAAATCTTTCATTGATTTTGGTTACATGAGGACTTGTGTATATATTGCATTTAACTTTTGCTTCACTTAGAATTGCTCTCATTGTCTGAATAGTAGAATTTTTTCCATTTGTTCCAACTACTGAAATTGAATTTAAATTTTTTTGAGGATTTCCTAGTTTTTCACAAAGATTTTTTATTCGATCTAAGCTTAAATCTATTTCTTTAGGATGCAGCTTTTGTAAGCGTTCTAGTATCTTCTGTAGTTTCATTTAATTCTGAAATTATATCAGAATTTTTCTTTAGCAATATTGACAAAATAGAACCTATTTTTTCAGATAAATCTTTCCTTTCAATTACAGAGTCAATAAATCCACATTTTTCTTCGACATATTCGCTAGTTTGAAAATCTGGTGGCAACTCTTCCTTTACCGTGGCCTGGATTACTCTTTTTCCAGCAAATGCTACAATTGCACCTGGTTCTGCAAAAGTTATATCACCCAACATTCCGAAAGATGCTGTTGTTCCACCTGCTGTAGGATCAGTAAGAACAACAATATAAGGCAATTTATTTTTTTTAAGTTCATTTATCGCCAAAGTTACTCTTGTCATTTGTGATAATGCAATTAGAGACTCGAACATTCTCATTCCACCTGAAGCAGTAAATAAAATAAATGGTTGTTTATTATCTATTGCATGTTGTACACCATATATTATTGCCTCTCCTTCTGCGGCTCCAACAGATCCTCCTATAAATGCAAAATCAAATGCTCCAGCTGTTACATATATATTTTTAATTTTAGCTTTAATTATCATGATTGCTGAGTCTTGACCTGTTTTTTTTCTTGCAGCTTTTAATCTATCTTTATAAGGCTTTGAATCTACCCACTTTAAAGGATCATCCTGGGGTATAGGAGTTTTTAAAATCTCATAATTATTTTTCCCAAAAACTATATCAAATCTCTGTCTACAATTAATTCTATGATGTTTATTACATGATTCGCAGACCCATAAATTTTGCTCTAATTCTTTTTTTAAAACTGGGCCTTTGCAGCAAGTAGTCCAATCACTATTTTCAATCTCTTCTTTACTTGGTCTTTTTTTAATTACAGTTTTTATTTTTTCACCAACTTTTAAAATTTTTGTAATCCAATTCATAGAATTCTACTTTTAAGTTTTCTTACCATATTGCCTACATTTGTGACAGGATTTTGTCGTTTCTTTAAACTTTTTGTTATTTCTTTACATATTTCGCTTCCAACAACTACTCCATCAGCACTTTTAAATGATGAAATTGTTTGATTAGTGATTCCAAAACCGATGACACAATTTTTATTTTTATTTATTTTTTTAATTTTATTATAATTTTCTAAAATTTTTCTAGGTGAAACTTTTAATTTTCCTCCTGTAGTGGATAGCATGCTAATGTAATAAATCATATCATGAGAATCTTTTATAATTTTTCTAATTCTTTCTTTGGAAGTTGTGGGTGATAAAAGCTGAACAAAATTTATAGATTTTTTCTTACATTTTTTAGCAAATTTTTTATTTTCAGGCCAGGGCAAGTCGACAACAATTAAACCATCAACTTTAGATATTTTACAATCTTTTAAAAAATTATTCTCTCCTCTTTGATAAATTAAATTATAATATCCCATAAGTATTAAAGGTTTATTTGGATTTTTATTTTTAAATTTTTTAGCAATTTGAAAGGTATCTTTTAATGTAGTTCCATTTTCTAGAGATCTATAAGTGCTATTTTGAATCTGTCCTCCGTCTGCAATAGGACAGTTATGTAAAAATGATAATTCTAAAATATCAGCATATTTTGCTATTGAATTTAATATTTTTAATGAATTTTTTTTTGAATTGTCACCAGCAACAGTAAAAGTAATTAAAGCCGATCTTTTTTCTTTTTTACAATTTTTAAAAGCCAGACTAATTGATGACTTAGTCATTATAATTTTCCTAATCTTTGTCTTAAAATATCTCGATCTTTATGTGCGTCACCACATGAATTTACAATTATAATTATATCTCTACTCAGTTTTGGAGCTATTTTTATTGCTTCTGCAAAAGCATGACTTGGTTCCAAGCTTGGATTTAAATTTTCAAACTTTGTTACCAACTCATATGCTTTTAAAGCCTCTTCGTCAGTAGCCGAAGTATATCTGGCTCTTTTAGTATCCTTTAAAAAACAATGCAATGGTGAAACTCCCGGGTAATCTAATCCAGCACTAATAGACTCAGTTTCTTCTATTTGTCCTTCTTTATTTTGGTTTACGTATTGAATTGCACCGTGCAGTATTCCAATTTTTGATCCATAAGTTAATGGCGCAGCATGTCTTTTACTTTTTTTTGGTCCTCCAGCTTCAATACCAACGAATTCAATTTGTTTTTTATTATAATGAACAAATTCATTCCAAAAACCAAAACTAGAAGATCCACCCCCTACACAATTTAATAACTTTATTTTTTTTGGAATTTTTCCAAATTCCTTTTTTAATTGTACAATCAATTCTCTTGAGATTTGAGATGTACTCCATCCACAGATTTTGACAAAAATATTAGGCCCTACTGTTGACCCTACGCACATATGAGTCGTGTCACAGTTTGATACCCAATATCTCATACATTCACTTACAGCGTCAACAAGTGTCTGACTACCGGTATAAACTGGAACTATTTCGGCACCATTTTTTCTCATTGCGTCACAGTTTGGTTTTTGTCTTTTAATATCTTTTATACCCATGAATATTTTGCATTTTAAGCCAAATTTTTTTGCAGCCATGCTAAGCATTTTTCCCGCATAACCTGCTCCTGTGTCACCCACGATAAATTTTTTTCCTGCTCTTTTTGCTATAAGACAATGAACAGTAGCGTTATAAATTTTGTGTGCACCACCGTTAGCTTCAGATACAACCTTCGACCATATTTGAGCACCACCTAAATGGTTTGTTAAGTTTTCAAGTTTTATAAAAGAAGTTGGTGAACCTACCCAATTTTTAAAATAATAGTCTCTTTCTTTAATAAAATTTTTATCTCTTCTTAATTTTTCAAATAAGTTAGTTAGATCCTCGACTGGCTTTTTTAATGTTTCAGGAATATAGCTTCCACCGAACTTTCCTCCCCACAGACCAGTATTTTTGTCATGTTGATCAATTAGAGGTATATTTTTCTTAATTTTCATTTTTAATTTTTCTAATATTTTCTAAAAAAAAATTTATTTTTGAAATATCTTTTTCTCCTGACGTTTCTAAACTTCCTGAAATATCAATAATATCTGTTATTTTAGAATATTTATCAAGCTTATCATCAAATTGAATATTTCCTGCAAGCATTTTAGTTATTGAGCTAGGTACATTCTTTAAAAGTCTATGATCAAATCCTAAGGATTTTTCATAGCCTTTGCTATCAAATAATATGATATCTGAAATTGAATCAAACTTTTTGTATTTTTCTACATCTCCCTTACTTTCTATTGTTAGAGCTGTAATAATCTTTTTATTATATTTTTCTTTAATTAATTTAGTCCTTTTAGGGCTTACGTTATATAATTGATAAAAATCAAAATTTAGATCTTTTATTTTTTCTAAAATTTTATTATCAGGACTTACTAAAACAGCCACGAAATTAATTTTTTTTTTAATACTAATTAATTTTTTCAATTCTTCAAATTCAACATATCTTTTAGATTTTATATAGTTGACGATGAATCCAATATATTTTGCTGGATAGTTGTGATTTATAATATATTTTAAAGTATTAATGTCTTTAATACCGCAAATTTTTGCGTCCATTATTGATTAATATTTTTTATTAATTTATTAAGATTTTTTTTGATACTACCTTTTGTTACTTCTCTTCCTACTACAAGCCAATCACTTCCATTTCTAAAAGCTTCTATTGGTGACATAACTCTTTTTTGATCATTTTTTTTTGTACTAAATCTTATACCTGGAGTTATAATTTCCTTTTTAAAAATTTTTTTTACAATTTTAACTTCGTGTGGACTAACTACTAAACAATCTAAATTGGCTTTTCGAGCTAATCTACTCTGGTGTATTACTAATTTTTTTACCGATCTTGAGTACCCAATTTCTTTTAAATTTTTATTATCAAGCGAAGTTAGCGTGGTTACTCCTACAATTTTAATTTTGCCAGAAATTTTTTTTACTTCTTTTAATGCCTTTAAACCTGAACCAATATGTACTGTTAAATAATTTATATTAAGATCTTTAAGAGAGCCAATTGCAGATTTCATCGTATTTGGAATGTCATGCAGCTTTAAGTCTATAAAAATAACTTTATTTTTTAACTTAGAAATAAATTTTCTTCCATTTTTTGAGTTAAAAAATTCTAATCCAAATTTATATCCAATTTTTATCTTATTTGTTTGTGTTTCTTCAATTATATTAATTACTTTTTTTACACTTTTTGTGTCACAGGCGATAAAAATTTTTTTATTTTTCATTGTTTAATTTATTAAATAATTCTTTTGCCATTTTAAAGCGAATCCTGACTTTTTTTTTAGTATGTACTTTTTCTCCAGTTTTAGGGTTTCTAGAAATTCTAGGCTTTTGAATATTGGTTGACCACATACCAAAACCTCTTAATTCAACTCTTTCTCCTCTTTTGAGTGATTTTTTAATTTCGTTTAAAAAAATGTTTAAAAACTTTTCTAGGTCTTTTTTCAAAAAATTTGGATAGCTATCTGAGATTTGATTTAAGAGCTTTGATTTTACAATCACTAATTAAGTTTATTATTCCTCAGTCTTTTTTTTAAGTTTATCTGATAGAGAAGAAAATGGAAGATTTTTTCCTGAAGCCTCTGAGCCAAATTTAGAAACAGCCTCTTTGTTTTGTAATTCCTCTAAAAGTTTGATGCTCAAACTTACCTTTCTTTTATTAATATCTAGTTCAGCTATTGCAGCATCTATTCTTTCACCACCAACAAATCTTCCCGGTCTAGCATCGGCTGTATTTATGGCAATTTGAGACTTTTTAATAGTAAAATTCATATCACAACCTTCGGGACTAACTACCAATCCTTTATTATCTGAATATATTACTTTCACTGTTATAGTATCGTTTATCTTTTTGTTTTCAAACCAACTCATAGGGTCTTTTTGAGTTTGTTTTAAACCTACTCTGACTTTTTGCTGATCTGCTTTAATCTCTAAAATTTTTACTTTTAGTTTATTGCCCTTTTTATATTTTGTTAGTTCCTCCTCTGGGTTACCATTATAACTTAAATCGTTACAATGTAGAAAACCATCAATTTCTAAATCAGCAAGCTTAAGATAGATTGCATATTCATTTAAACTACTTACAACACCTTCTATTTCACTTCCGACAGGGTATTTCTTTTCAAGTACTTGGTAAGGGTTTTCTGTAGTCAGTCTGTGTGAGATTGCCACTCTTCTTTTTTCTTTATCTATTTCAGTTATTACACATTCAATTTCATCTCCCACTTTAAACATTTTTTTGATTGAGGCGTTTTTCTTTGTCCAGCTAAGTTCGCTAGAATGTAATAGTGTACTCAAGCCTGGTTCTAATTCACAAAATGCACCAAAGTCCATTAATTTGACAACTTTTACTTTGTATTTTTTATTTAGTTCGTAATTTGATATATGTTCAAACGGATCAGGAGAGAGTTGCTTTATAGAACATCCTACTTGAAGTTTTTCTTTATCTACAGATATAACTAACAAATCATGTTTCTCTCCAATATTAAATACTTCTTCAGGGTGGTTTACTCTTGAATAACTTATTTCTTGTAAGTGAACTAATACATCTAATTCAGAATTTACATCAAAAAAACATCCAAATGAACTGTATCCTTTTACAACTGCATTTTTAATTACGTCTCCAACTTTATATTTTTCTACAATTTTTGCCTTATCACCTTTTTTATTAGAAGAAATAATTTGTCTTCTTGATACGCAAGCATTACCTCTTACTTTGTCAAGTTTTATTAAAGCAAATTTAAGTGGTTCATTCATTAAATGAGAAATATCTTTTAAAGGCTTATCTGATATTTGCGAACCAGGACAAAACATCAACGAACCAGTATCTATATGTTCAACTATAACTCCACCCTTACACTTAGAAGTAATTTTTCCATTAATAGACTCATTTTTTTCATAAGCTTCAACTAATTTATCCCATCCTTTAATTTTTTGTGCTTTTGAAGCTGAAACTAATACCTCTCCATTTCTATCTTCTATTCTTTCTAACAAAACAGATATTTTTTCTCCAACTTTTGCTTTGTCGTACATGCCCATACTTTTTAATTCATTTACATCAAGCATGGGTTCGCTTTTTAGTCCTTCTATAAAAAGAAAGATAAATTTTTCAGTAATCTTGGTGATTTTACCTTCTATGATTTTACCCTCTACTAGATTTTTAGTTTTTGAAAGTTGGCTATTAAGTAATTTTTCGAATTCCTTTGAAGCGGGTGTTTTAAGGTCTTTATAAATTTCCATTAAATATTTAGTTTCCTATCCATAATTACTTTTATTTTTTCAAAGCAACGTTTTCTACTAAGTTTAGTTGTATTAATCAATATTGAATCTTTTGTTTTTTTTAGTGGTCCATATTTTCTTTGACGATCAGATTTATCCCTATTTCTAAGGCTTTTTAGAACTTCTTTATAAGTAATCTTTTTTTTAAGATTTTTGTACTCCTTAAATCTTCTTTTTGATCTTACTTTTAGGCTGGCTGTTATATAGAACTTAAACATGGCATCTCTTACTTGTACAGTAATTATGTCTCTTCCATCAAGAACAGAGCCCGCATACCTAATTGGTGGGGAATATGCGCATTTTTGTTGAAATTGATGAACCATATTTCTTATTTTTTTATCTTTAGCAATAATTGATGCTGAAATTGCTACTTTATCAGATAACAAGTTTTTATTTTGTAAGCTTTTTAATCTTAAATTATTTATTTTTTTTTTAACAAAAGAATAACCAAATTTTTTTGGATTTTCTAATTTCAACTTACCAATAAGCCTATATATTCTTCCCGTATCAAGTTGTAGAAGGTTATAGTGTTTGGCAATCAACCTAGCTTGAGTTCCCGCACCTGCAGCAGCGGGGGAGTCGATCGCAACAGTTATTATATTTTTTCTTTTTTTCAATTTATTATTGCTCCTAGATCTTTTTTTAAAATTTTAAAAAATGAGGGGAAGGATGTATTTATTGAGTCAGAGTTATGAATTTTCCATTTACCTCCGAGCGTTAAAGCCGCTATAGTGCTTAAAGCCATAACTCTATGATCCTTAAGATAATTTTTTATTTCTAATGTTTTTTTTAACTCTAAATTAGGATTTCCGTAAATTTTAATTGAATTCTCGGTTACTTTAGTTTTTATCCCAATCATATTCAAAATTTTTGATCCCAATTTAAGTCTAGGACTTTCCTTTTGGTTTAGTTCTCCCAGATCTTTAAAATAAGATATGCCCTTTGCTTTTGCAGCAACTAAAAAAATAACTAAAAATTCATCAATAGCACTAGTATTATATTTCGTTGGACAATTTATAGGTTTAAAAGAATTTCTAGATTTAATATGAATATCTGCAATTTTTTCTCCTTTATAAATTTTTTGATTTTTTAGTATTATATTGGCCCCCATTTTATTTAAAATACTAACGCATCCTATTCTTGATGAATTTATATTTACATTTTTAATTACTAAATATGATTTCTTAGATAAAAGTGTAAGGACAATAAAAAAAGCACTACTACTTATGTCTGAAGGTATATTATAATTAAAAGGGTAAATTTTTTTTTCTCCATTTATTTTGATCAAATCTATTTTTTTTTTGTTAGTAACAGAAATTGGAAGTTTTAAATATTTATATAAAATTTCAGTATGATTTCTAGATTTTTTTGCATTAATCTTCGTTGTTCCTGGTGCATTTAAAGACGCTAACATTATACAACTTTTTATTTGTGCACTTCCTTTATTTTCAAAATATTTTATTGGTCTAACAAAATGAGTTCCTTGTATGTAAAATGGAAGTTTTGATTTATTTTGAGGATAAAAGTTTGCACCAAATTCTTTTAATGGATTTATTACCCTTAAAAAATCTCTCCTTGATAAACTTTTATCGCCGGTTAATTTTATTTTATATGGAGACTTAATTAAAAGAGCTAATATTAATCTTCCAAAAGTGCCAGAGTTGCCAGCATTAATTGTCAAATTTTTTTTATATTTAAAACCATTGATGCCTACCCCATAAATTTCACAAAAATTTTTATTAATTGTAATTTTTACTCCTAATTTTTTTAAGCCTTTAAGAGTAGTTAATACATCTTCAGATCTTAGTAAATTATAAGCTCTTGATTTGCCTAAAGCTTGAGAGGCTAATAATGCCCATCTAATAGATAAACTTTTATCACCTGGCACTTTAATGACTTTATTAAATGGGCTAATTTTTTTTTTTATCGTAACATTTTTTGGCATTTAGTATTTTAGTTAAATTTAAAAAATTCACCAAAGTATGCGCTTCGAGCATTTTGATTATTTAGTAGCTGAGACGGCGTTCCTTGAGCAATAATTTTTGTATTAGATAAAATCATAGCTCGATCAACAACTGACAAAAGTTCTCTTGCTTGATGTTCACAAATGATAATGCACATTTGAGGCTTTTCATTTTGTAATTTTACTAAAATTTCTTTTAACATTTGAATTGTAAGAACGTCTAAGGCTGCAAAAATTTCGTCACAAAGTAAAATTTTTGGATCACCCAGTAAAGCCATGCAAATAACTAGCTTTCTTCGTTGTCCACCAGATAAAAACTTTGCTTTTACCTCTCTAACATTATCCAATTCAAACTTTCCAATCATCTCATTAACTTTGTTAATTCTATTATTTTTATTTTCAATCAATATTTCAGCAATAGCATTCAAATTTTCATTTAATGTTAGATCATTAAAGTATCCACCGTATTGAGGCACATAACCAATTTTAAATTTTCTAGTTCTTAAATAAATTGGATATTCGGTTGCATTTTTTGCTTCATAGAAAATATTTCCATGATCTGGTTTTATAAGACCAGTAAGAATATTAAATATTGTACTTTTTCCTGCGCCATTGGGTCCAAGCAGGCCTAAAATTTCACCGGGATTAACTTTGAAACTTACATCATCTAAAATTTGCCTTCTACCAAAAGATATTGAAATTTTATTAAATGAAATTAATGGTGTGTTTTTTTTAAAGCTTTTTATCCTAAATTTTTTGATAACTGCCATATTATTCAATGTAAACTATTTTAATTTTTTCTTTTTTATCTTTCATTGAAAGTTTAGAGTTTTTTGTAATTAAGTCAATTTCCAATCTATCAGCTAAGAGGCTTGTCTCCAAATTTTCGTAAACTATATTTTCATAAAGTATAGCTTGGTTATTATTAAATAAAAGGTCAAGAAATCTACAAGTTATTTTATTTTCCATATAGTCAACTTTTACATTTTCATAAAAATTTGTATCATAATTTTTGCTATTATATTTTGCAAAATCTGATTCAATAAAAATATCTTCAGAATTCAATGTGCTTATTTTTGCTTTTACATTTTTTAAATATAATATATCAGAGTTTTCTTCATTAATTTCGCCCGTTTCAGCAGTAATTTTATAAACGTTTCCTGTATCATCTTTTGAGAAGTACTCAATGTCATTAATTATATTTGATGTTTGATTTAAAGTTTTGGCGGTTTCTTTTTCAGAGCTTTTCAAATTATTATTTTGTGCCTCTTCATTGAAATATTTAATAAAAATTATTAAAAAAATAACTAAAACAATTGATAATAGAAATAATTGTATTGCAGTTTTTTTATTCATTTAATGAATATCTGCACCAAGTATATTGTGAATATGTAGCAAACCGATAGTCTTTTTTTTGTTATTGCTTTTATGAATACACAAACTAGTTATTTTCTTTTCTGACATTATTGACAAGCTTTTGGATGCAAGTGTTTCTTTCTCAATACTTATTGGATTTTTGGTCATAATATTTTTAACTAATAGTTTTTTTAAATTATTATTTTTTTGGCTTGATCTTCTAATTTGACCATCTGTTATAATTCCTGTTGTAAATTTTTTACTATTAACTGCAATTAAAACTCCCAAGTTTTTTTTAGTTATTATATTTAAAGCATTTTTCATATCAGAATTTTCATTTATAAAAGGAATACCTTTTTTTGTAATCATTAAGTCTTCTGCAGTTTTTAATTGTTTACCAAGAGATCCTTTTGGATGTAGAGTTTTAAAATTTTTTTTGTTAAATCCTTTTTTGTTTAAAGCTGCTACAGCCAAACAATCTCCAATTGCTAAACTTTCTGTAGTAGAGCTTGTTGGTACTATACCTAAGCCTGCTTCCTTAACCTCAGGAATAAGAAGCTTGATATCCGAAGCTTTATATAATGTAGAACTTTTTTTTGAAACTATTCCAATTAAAGTAATTTTATTACGATTTGCAAACTGAATTACTGGTTTCAATTCCTGAGTTTCACCAGAATTACTAATTAGTATTAGAATATCTTTTTTAGAAAGGCTACCAAGATCTCCATGTGCTGAGTCAGATGCAGAAAGAGAAAATGAAGGACATCCAACAGATGATAAAGTTGCAGAGATTTTAGATGCAATTAAAAAACTCTTTCCAACACCACAAAGCACAATTTTAGATTGACATCTGACTATTGCATTAACAGCTTGGTCGAATGAATTATTGATTGATGATTTTAATTTTTTTAAAGCTTGTATTTCGAGATCTATAACTTCTTTTGCAATTTTTTTTAAGTTCTTTTTTTTCATATAAAGTTTCAGTGTTCAAAAGTTGAAATTTTATAACCTGATATTTCCATATCTACTAATATAGGCAAAACTTTCATACATTTTTCAAACAAATCAATTCTTTTTTCTCTAATCAGCATTTTTATTAATTTATCTTTTATTTCAAATAGGTATTGCGTATCTTGGGCTGCATAGTTGATTTGTTTTTCTGAAAGGTTCGGATCACCCCAATCGCTTTGTTGTTCTTTTTTAGAGATATCTTTTCCACAAAGATCTTTTACTAGATCTTTATAACCATGTGAGCTTGATGCGGTTCTCGCAATTTTTGAACATAATTTTGTGCAGAAAATGTTTTTAGGTTCAACTTTAAGATGATATTTTAACCATAACAGATCTTGTCTTGCATAGTGCATTATAAATTGTGTAGATGTATTTGATAGTACTTTAACCAAATTTGGAGCTTTATATGTTTTTCTATCCAATTTTATTAAATAAAATTTTTTAGACTCAAGACCTAATTGAATTAAGGTTAATGGGTCCCTGCCGATAGTCAATCCTAGAGCTTCACAGTCCAATCCTACAACTTTTTCTTTAGATAAATCTAAATCAGGCGGCAAATCAGTTTCGAAAATTTTGATGTTATTCATATTTAATTTATATATATAAAGACAATAATGTCTATTTTTAGATTGCAATGAAAAATATCTTAATTTTTGGGGGCACCGGTCAATTGGGCGTTTCTCTATGCAGGCGGCTTTCTAAGGATTATACTTTAACGATCCTCACACGTAATGCCCATCAAAAAGCCTATCGTTTAAAAACAAGCGCCAATGCAGGGTATTTGTCAATTGTTGAAGGAAGTATATTTGATGAGAATAAAATAAGAAATTTAATTAGAAAAGCTGAAATTGTAATTAACCTTGTAGGAGTTCTTGATGAAAAAAATACAACTAACTCTTTTAAAAATATTCATAGTAAATTCCCATATTTTATATCTAAGATATGTTCAGAATATAAAATAGAACAGTTTGTTCATGTAAGTGCTCTAGGGATAGAAAAAGCAATCGATAGCAATTATGCAAAGACAAAAATAGAAGGTGAAATAGCAGTAAGAGAAAATTTTCCCAAAGCAACAATTATAAAACCATCAATAATTTTCTCAGTTTCAGACCAGCTAACTACTCGTTTTATGACCTTATTAAGTTTACTGCCAATTTTTCCACTTTACTATGGTGGAAGGACAAAGTTTTCTCCAATACATGTTACCGATGTAGCTGAACTAATATTTTATGTAATTTCAAATCAATTAATTTCAAAAAAAATAGAAGCCATTGGACCAGAAGTTTTTACTTTTAAAGAAATAATTCAAATACTACTAAAATGCATGAATAAAAAAAGAATTTTACTACCAATGCCATTGCCTATTGCAAAACTTTCTGCTTTATTTTTTCAATTATTTAGGAATCCATTATTAACTCTTGATCAGCTTCGTTTATTAAATCCAAAATATCCAAATATTAAGTCAGATGGAGGAAAAACAAATTTTGATATTGGATGTCCTAGTAAATTATTTTTTGAGGAAACAGTTAAAACCTATAGTTATAACTGGCGTGCTGGTGGCCAATTTTCGATTATTAAAGATGATAAATAAAAATTATTTATGATTAATTACGTTATTTACATTGTTGTAACCTTAATTCTTTTATTTATAATTTATTTAGCTATAAACGCTCTTGTTAGAGGAATTAAGGTAAAAAAAGAAAATAAAAAATCCCAATATAATTTAAAAAATAAGAATAAATATTAGAAAATTTTAGCTATGCAGATTTAATTTTTTTTTCTATAAATTGTGGTATCTCATCCTCTTTTTCCGAAGAGTCCTCTTTTTTACCTTTTGGCTGGAATGCATACAATAAGTGAAGCTTACAATATGAAAAATCTTTTAGTGATTTTCTTCCACAAAAATAAAAAGAACTTTCATTAGGATGTCCAATAGGCCATTTGCATACGCTTTCATCAAGTTCTTCTAGTTGTTTTGGATTTTCAGGTTCAAAATCATTTTCAATAATTAGTGATTTAAATTTATTTCTTCTGCCTTTTTTTTTAATGTTATTTTCCTGATCAGGTGATTTAATATTATTATGTCCTGTTAGAGAGCTTCTTGTTTTTATTTTTGCAGAAAGATTAAGCCTATGAGCTTTTCCAATGACTGCATTCCTACTTATTCCACCAATTATTTCTGCAATTTGGCTTGCTGTATTTCCTTTTCCCCACAACTCTTTTAATTTTGCTACCTTTTCATCTGTCCAGCTCATAACCCTATATTTAGTGTTCTAAAATTATTTAAATACTATATAGAGTAACTCAAAATAAAGTAAAAAAACAAGTAAATTTTTTGATTTATTAACAAAAGTATAAAAAAAACTATATGAATTATCACTTATGGTTGAATTACAAAATAAATATAAAGTCGGTGTAAGAAAATTTGGTTTAATTAATTGGGTCGGTGCAACAAATCTATATATAAAAGAAGTTAATAGATTTTTTGTTGTTTGGGCTCAAACTCTTTTATCACCTCTTGTATCTAGCTTGTTGTTTCTTTCTGTTTTAAGTTTAGCTTTAGGAAATGATAGAGGGGAAGTTTTGGGCTACCCTTTTATTAGCTTCTTAGCGCCAGGATTAATTGTAATGAGTCTTATAGGTCAATCTTTTAGTCATTCCGTTAGTTCATTTATGATTAGCAAAATGCAAGGGAATATTGTTGATATGCTATACGCTCCTCTTTCAGCCTTGGAAGTATCATTTGCTATAATTTTGGCGGCAGTTACAAGAAGCTTTATTATTGCAATAATTTCAATTGCAGTTTTTTCAATAATAATTGATATGCAATTTTACAGTATTTTATATATTTTTATTTTTGGTTTCTTAAGCTCTTTCATTCTTGGATCTTTAGGTTTTATAACTGGTCTGTGGGCAGAAAAATTTGATCACACTGCTACTATTACTAATTTTATTATAACTCCTTTGTCATTTTTAAGTGGTGTTTTTTATTCAATCGATAGATTGCCAATTATTTTTAAAAACATTAGCCTAGTTAATCCATTTTTCTACATGATAGATGGTTTTAGGTATGGCTTTCTTGGAATTGCAGATGGGTCAATTAAATTTGGATTAATTTATTTAACAATTATTCTAATAATATTATGGTTTTTGGCATTTTATCTTTTTAAAATAGGTTATAAAATTAAAACATAAAATGTCAGCTTTAGCTAAAAATTATAACAGAAGAAAAATTGCTTTTAAGAGAGGCAAAGGTAGTTTTTTATACTCTACCAATGGAAAAAAATATTTAGACTTTGTACAAGGTATTGCAGTTAATTCTTTAGGTCATGCTAATCCATACTTAATAAGAGCAATAAACAAACAGGCAAAGAAAGTTTGGCATGTCTCAAATGCTTTTTTAATTCCTGAGGGAGAAAAATTAGCTTCAAGACTTAAACAAAGAACATTTGCTGACTATGTTATTTTTCAAAATTCTGGAGCAGAAGCTACTGAGGCTGCAATAAAGGTAGCGAGAAGATATTTTTATTCAATAGGCAAACCACACAAAAATAGAATTTTGTGCATTAAAAATTCATTTCATGGAAGAACATTAGCTACAATTTTTGCAAGTGGATCAAAAAAAATGACTGAGGGTTATGGTCCAAAAGTTGATGGATTTGATCATTTTGAATTCGGTGATCATCACTCATTAAAAAAGAAAATTAATAACAAAACAGCTGCAATAATGGTTGAACCGATTATGGGAGAAGGAGGGATTAAAGTAGTACCAGATTGGTGTTTAAGAGAGTTAAGAAAAATTTGTAATAAAAAAAAAATTTTATTAATTTTAGACGAAGTACAATGTGGAGTGGGAAGATCAGGAAAGTTTTTCGCATTTGAATATTCAAAAATAAAACCAGACATAGTACCAATAGCAAAAGGTATTGGTGGAGGTTTCCCTATAGGAGCTGTCTTAATGACAAAAAAAGTAGCTTTTTGTATGGTTCCAGGAACTCACGGAAGCACGTTTGGTGGAAATCCATTGGCAATGAGTGTTGGCAATGCTGTATTAGATCAAATATTTAAAAAAGGTTTTCTTAAAAATATACAAAAGGTATCCAAATATTTTCATAATGAGTTAGATAATATTAAAAATGATTATCCTAAAATAATTAAAGACGTCAGGGGAGTAGGTTTATTAATTGGTTTAAAACTTTTTAAAAACCAGTCAAAATTTATTAAAAAATTAGAAATGAATAAATTACTTACAATAAAAGCTGCAGAAAATGTTGTTAGAATATTGCCACCACTTAATGTAAGTAAGTTTGAAATTGATCTTGCGATAAAAATTATTAGAAAAGTTTGCAAAGAACTTTAAAGATAATGAAGCATTTTATTAATATCAAAGATATTCCCAGCAAAGAATTAAAAAAAATAGTTTTAGATGCAAAAAAAAGAAAGGCCAAAAGAAAAAAATTTAGCACTTTAGACATAGACAAAGACTCTCCATTAAAAGGTAAGCTTTTGATCCAAATGTTTGAAAAATCTAGCTTAAGGACAAGATTAAGTTTTTATATAGCGATTAAACAATTAAGTGGAGGGGCGCTCACCTTAAGACCTGATGAGCTCCATCTAAATAAGGGAGGAGAAAGTTTGTTAGATACAGCAAAGATCATATCTACTTTTGGAAATGCATTTATGCTCAGAACTAATAGTGAAAAAAAATTAAATATATTAAAAAAACATATGACAATTCCGGTGATTAATGGACTATCACCTAAATCACATCCAACACAAGTTTTATCGGATGTTTTTACTATTGAGGAAATTAAGAAAAAGCCAATATCAAAGTTACAAATTTGTTGGATCGGTGATTCTAATAATGTTCTAAATAGTTTAATTGAAGCATCTGTAAAATTTTCATTTAAATTAAATATTGGATGCCCAAAAAAATATGAACCAAATACAACTTTGTTAAATTGGGTAAAAAAAAATAATGGTAATGTAAAAATATTTAATCATAGTGAAAAAGCAGCAAGAGGAAGTGATGTAATTTTTACTGATAAAGTTGTTTCAATGAACGACAAAGTAAATAAAATTAATAAAATAAAAAATTTTAAGAAATTTAAAGTAACATCAAAAATTATGAAATGTGCAAAAAAAGATACGATTTTTCTCCATTGTTTACCTAGAGGATCTGAAGTATCAAATGATGTATTTTTAGGAAAACAGAGCAAAGTCTTTCAGCAAGCACTTAATAGAATTTATGTCCAAAAAAGTATACTATTATATTGTTTTGAAAAATTAAGGTAGTTGTTGTGGACTATCGCTATTTTGATTTAAATATAAAATAACTGAAGCTCTATCTTTTTCTTTCTTCAGTCCTGCAAATCCCATTTTGTTTCCTTTTATCCAAGTTGATGGTTTTATTAGAAAACCATTCATTTCTTCCCAATTCCAATCTTTTTTATAATTTGATAAAGCCTTAGAATATTTGTAATCAGATATTGCTCCAACTGGTCTGAACATTACATTCCAAAGCTTAGGACCAATTTTATTTCCCCCTCCTTGTTTAATGCTATGACATGCGGCACACTTTTTAAAAACTTTTTTTCCGTGCTCTATATCTCCCATTGCTAATAAAGCAGCAATATCAATCTGACTTTCAGAACTTGCTAGCTCTGATGTTGTACTATCAATTTTTGCTTCAACCTTGTAGCCCTCAACATCTGGTTTTTTTACTTCAAAAATTACATCTGATATTTTACCGACACCAAACACAAGCAAAACCACTAAAAAAATTGCTGTAATTATTTTATTGATTTCAAAACTATCCATAAAGTTATTTAATTATAATTCTTTTGGACGTATAACATAATAATTTGAAAATTACTTAACTTTTAAAGTATTAATTTGCGTCTGTTAGACGCATAGATAAATAAATATAATTTTAAATGCCAAAAACAATTATTTTAATTCCTTCAAGAATGTCAGCATCAAGGCTACCCGGAAAACCACTTTTAAAAATAAATAATTTACCAATTATTTCTCATGTATTTAACAAGGCAAAAAAAACTAATATCGGTAGAGTTATAGTTTGTGCAGAAGATGAAGAAATTTTCAAAGAAGTTAAAAAAAACGGAGGTGAAGCAGTTTTGACAAGTGATAAACATAAATCAGGTAGTGATCGTATATTGGAGGGTTTTCAAAAACTAGGGATACGAGATATTGATTATATTTTAAATTTACAAGGCGATGAACCGAATATAGACGAGGAAGATATTATAAAATTAAATAATTTTATGATTAGTAGCAATGCAAATATTGGAACTTTAGCTACAAAAATTAAAAATAATACAATGTTATCAAATAAAAATATAGTCAAGGTAACCCTAACTGAAAAACTTTCTAATTATAATTTTCCTGCTGCAATAAATTTTTCAAGAGAAAATTTGTCAAATATGTATAAAAATATTTATCATCACATTGGAATTTATATTTATAGGGTTGACATTTTAGAAAAATTTGTAAATTTTGACCAAACTAAAAATGAAATAGAACATAAGCTAGAGCAACTAAGAGCGTTAGATAATGACATTAAAATTAATGTAGCCTTAGCAAAATCTTCACCAATAGGCATAGATACAGAAGAAGATTATCTAGCCTTAAAAAAAATAATGGAATATAAATCATAACATGAAAATACTTTATCAAGGATCTCCAGGAGCCTATTCACACATGGCCGCTAAAGAACTTTATCCTGATGCAGAAATTATAGCATGTAAAACATTTGATGAATGTTTTATGAGAGCTGAGGAAGAGAAAAATCTTAGAATAATTATACCAGAATCCAATAGAATTACGGGAAACATAGGGATAGAATATTTAATTTTTAAACATCGTTTAAATATATATGCTGAGCATTTTCATAAAATTGAGCATAATTTATTAGCGCTTTCCGGAACACAATTGAAAGATATTAAAAATGTTTACTCTCATGC
>CACHQT010000013.1 GCA_902582105.1 uncultured Pelagibacteraceae bacterium | reverse complement strand
TCGATTGATAATTTGTCATTCACTGAATTGGATCTTTTAAAAGATGATGGATGGAATGAAGCAGCCAAAGGATGTAAATATATAATGCACGTTGCTTCTCCTTTTCCTATGAAAGTTTCAAATAATAGAGATAGTTTATTACCAGTTGCCGTAGATGGAACTTTAAGGGTTTTAAATGCAAGTTTAAATGCTGATGTAGAGCAAATAATTATAACTTCTTCTATTGTAGCAATGTTTAGAAAACCTAATAGAAGTAATCCTTATTCATTTGGAGAAAATGATTGGACTGATGTTAATTGGATTGAGGGTGTGAGTGATTATTTTTTATCGAAAACAAAAGCTGAAAGAGCTGCTTGGGATTTTATGGAAAGCAAAGGATTAAAAAATAAATTAACATCAATTAATCCAGGCGGGGTATTCGGTGATGCATTGGATAAAAAAGGTGGTACATCAATTGAATATGTTAGACAATTTATGAAGGGTAAATTTCCAGGTGCACCTAAATTTGCAGTTTTAATTTCTGATGTAAAAGATATAGCAAAGGCGCATGTTGCCTGCATTGGAAATAATAAAGTTGGTGGAAGAAGGTTAATTGTTGGTAAAGAAGTAAAAAAACTAGTTGAATTATCTAAATTGATGGCTGAAGCAATGCCTGAGTATGCAAAAAAGCTTCCCAAAAAAGAACTGCCAAATTTTATGGTTAAATTAATTAGTTATTTAGACTCGAGTGCTAAAACAATGATACCGGATCTAGGAATTTTAATGCAAACTGACACAACTTATGCTGAAGAATTATTAGGTTTTAAATTTAAACCTGCCAAAGGTTGTATATCTGAGAATGCTAAATCAGTTGTAAGACTTGGCTTAGTCTAAATTATTGCAAAAGGATTTTATTCTCTCCATTGCTATTTTTAGCTTTTGCATTGATGTGGCATAAGAAATTCTAAAATAACCATGTAAACCAAAAGCTGATCCTTGAACGACAGCTACATTTGCCTTTTCTAAAAGCTTTTCAACAAATTCACTATCTGTTTTAAGTTTTGTTTTTTTACCTAATAATTTTTTGCAACTTGGAAAGACATAAAAAGCACCATTAGGAGTTAAGCAATTAATTCCTTTTATTTTGTTTAAACTACTTACTACAAAATCTCTTCTTTTTTTAAACTCTTTTGATCTTACTTTTATAAAATTTTGAGTTCCATTTAAAGCTTCAACAGCTGCTGCTTGACTTACTGAAGATGGATTTGAAGTTGATTGAGATTGAACTTTACGAATTGCTTTAATTATTTCTTTTGGTCCTCCCGCATAACCTATTCTCCATCCTGTCATAGCATAAGATTTACTTACGCCATTCATGGTAAGAGTTCTGTTTTTTAAACTGGGTATTTGAGCAATTGTGAAAAACTTACCTTTATCATACGTGATATGCTCATAAATATCATCACTTAAAATTTGAATTTTCTTATGTTTAATTAATACTTGAGATATTTTTTTTATCTCTGTTTTTGTATAACTTACACCTGTAGGATTTGATGGTGAATTTAATATTAGCCATTTTGTTTTTTTAGAAATTGCTCTCCTTAATTTTTGTGGTGTTAATTTAAAATTATCTGACTCATTACATTTAATAATTTTTGGTTTGCCGCCTGCTAGTAAAACCATATCAGGATAGGAAACCCAAAAAGGTGCTGGAATAATTACTTCATCTCCTCTATTTAGTGTTGCCATGAACGCATTATAAAGAACTTGCTTACCACCTGTTCCCACAGTTATTTCCTCGTTTGAGTACCTTAAATTATTTTCCTTTTTAAATTTTTTAATTATTGCTTTTTTTAAAGCTGGTGTTCCATCAACCGCTGTATATTTGGTATCACCTCCTCTAATTGCTTTTATGGCTGCATTTTTAATATTATTTGGTGTATCGAAATCTGGTTCTCCTGCTCCTAATCCAATCACATCTTTCCCTGCTGCTCTCAATTCTCTGGCTTTTTGAGTAACAGCTATAGTTGGTGATGGTTTAATCTTTTTTAAATTGTCCGATATTATGCTCATTGAAATATAAAATTATTCTACTACGTTGTTTAATATATGGAAAATACTTATCAAGATTTAATTACAGATATTCAGAGTAAAAATCCAAAAATTAGTGGAAAACTTGAGGGTGGCAAAAAATTCAGAATTAAATCTGATTTTATACCTGCTGGAGATCAGCCAGAGGCTATAAAAAAATTGGTTCAAAGTGCTAATAAAGGAGAGTTTAATCAAGTTCTTCTTGGAGTCACAGGATCTGGAAAAACTTTTACAATGGCTAAAATTATTGAAGAAACAAATAGACCCGCTTTAATATTAGCACCTAATAAAACTTTAGCGGCTCAGCTTTACGGGGAAATGAAAAGTTTTTTTCCAGAAAATGCAGTTGAATATTTTGTATCCTATTATGATTATTATACGCCTGAAGCATATGTGCCAAGATCAGATACTTATATCGAAAAAGAGGCTTCCATAAACGAACAAATCGATAGAATGAGACACTCAGCAACTAGATCTTTGCTCGAGAGAGATGACGTTTTAATTGTGGCTAGTGTTTCATGTATTTATGGACTTGGGTCTGTTGAAGCTTACAGTAAGATGACTTTAACACTTCAAAAAAATTATGATTATAATAGAGAACAAATAATTAAATCTTTAGTTGCTCTTCAATATAAAAGAAATGATCAGAACTTTTATAGAGGGACCTTTAGGGCTAGAGGAGAATATCTTGAAATTTTTCCTTCTCATTTAGAGGACAGAGCTTGGAGATTAAGTTTGTTCGGGGATAAACTTGAAAAAATTGAAGAATTTGATCCATTAACAGGAGATCAAGTTAGAGAATTAAATTTAGTAAAAGTTTATGCTAACAGTCATTACATCACGCCGAAACCTACAATTGAACAAGCAATTATAAATATTAGAAAAGAACTAGAAGTAACACTTAAAAAACATAAAGCTGAAAATAAACTACTAGAGGCCCAAAGATTAGAGGAAAGAACTAAATTTGATTTAGAGATGATTGAAGCAACAGGGTCTTGCGCGGGTATTGAGAATTACTCAAGATTTTTATCTGGAAGAAAACCTGGTGAACCACCACCAACTTTATTTGAATATTTTCCGGATAATACTTTAATTTTTGTAGATGAGTGTCACGTAACAGTTCCCCAGTTAAATGGAATGTTTAAAGGAGACAGATCTAGAAAAAGTACGCTTGCAGAGTATGGTTTCAGATTGCCTTCATGTATGGATAACAGGCCACTAAAATTTGAAGAATGGGACTTAATGAGGACACAAACAATATTTGTTTCTGCAACTCCAGGACCATGGGAACTTGAACAAACAAAAGGTAAATTTATAGACCAGGTTATAAGACCTACAGGTTTAATAGACCCGGAAGTAGAAATAAGACCAGCTAAGAATCAAGTTGATGATCTTATGTATGAATGTAAAAAAATTGTAGAAAAAAATCATAGAGTTCTTGTAACAACACTTACAAAAAAAATGGCAGAAGATTTAACGGAGTATCTTCACGAAAATGGAATTAAAGTAAGATACCTTCACTCTGATATCGACACACTTGAAAGAATTGAAATTATGAGGGATCTTAGAATGGGTGTCTTTGATGTTTTAGTTGGAATTAATCTACTAAGAGAGGGTCTTGATATTCCCGAATGTTCTTTGGTTGGAATATTAGATGCTGACAAAGAAGGTTTTTTAAGATCAGAAACTTCACTAATACAAACAATTGGAAGAGCTGCAAGAAATATAGAGGGAAGAGTTATTCTTTATGCCGATAAAGAAACAAAAAGTATTAAAAAAGCAATTGAAGAGACGAATAGAAGAAGGCAAATACAATTAGATTATAATAAAAAAAATAAAATTAATGCTACTTCAGTTAAGAAAGAAATTAGTGATATTTTAGAAAGTGTTTATGAGAAGGATTATGTAAAAGTAAGTGAAAATTCAAATATTGGGGGTAATCTTAAAAAACATTTAAAAGGATTAAATAAAAAAATGAAGGATGCTGCATCAAATCTAGAATTCGAGGAAGCAGCAAAAATTAGAGACGAAATAAGAAAATTGGAGGCTACAGAATTAGAAATAACTTTAAATCCAAAAATAAGACAGTACGATGTCAAAAATAGATTATATCCAAAGGGCAGATCAACTTTAGGGATGCCTGGAACAAAGGTCAAAAAAAAGAGAGATAAAAAATGGAAGCCAAAAAGATAATAATAACAGGTGGAGCAACACGGATTGGTGCAGCGATCGCTAAAAAATTATCTGGACCTGGAAAAGAAATAATTATTCATTACAATAAATCAAAGCAAAAAGCTGAAAATTTAAAAAATGAACTATCAAAAAATCAAACAAAAATTTTTCTGGTCAAGGGTGACCTAAGTAAAGAAAAAGATGTCAATAAAATAGTAAAATTTGCTAAATCTAAATTGAAGTATTTTGATTGCTTAATTAATAACGCTTCATTATTCGAAAATGACAAGATTGAAAATTTTACCACAAATAGCTGGGGACGCCATTTAAGAACTAATTTAAGAACACCAGCATTGCTATCTAAAGAATTTGCTAAAAATATTAGAGGTAAAAATAACAATATAATTAACATTATTGATCAAAGAATTTTTAAACTAACACCATTTTTCTTTTCTTACACAATTAGTAAAACTGGACTTTTCACTCTTACAAAAACTAGTGCTATGAGTTTAGCTCCAAATATACGTGTAAATGGTATTGCACCTGGTCCAACTTTAAAAAATAAAAGACAATCAGATAAGCATTTTAAAAAACAATATTTGGCAACTCTATTAAAAAAACAAGTAGATGTAAGTGAAATTTGTAATGCTGTCGAATTTTTTATAAAGAATAGGTCAATTACAGGACAAGTAATTTCTATAGATAGTGGTCAGAGTTTAAACTGGCAAACTCCTGATACAATGGGAGGAAAAGAATGAAAAAAAGCAATCTCAAAGTTATTAAGCTAGGTAAATCTTTATTTAATTATGAAAAAAAAGTTTTAATTAAAGAATTAATTTTAGATTTAAAACTTGGATACTACGAATTTGAAAAAGAAAAAGCCCAAAAAGTAAAATTTAATCTAGAAATAGATTATAAGGATAAAAAGCCCACAAATGACAGGGATTTAAAGTCAATTGTAAACTACGGCAAAATTGTAAAATTGGTTAAAAAATTAGTTAAAAATAAACATTATAATTTCTTAGAGACCTTGGCGGAAGACGTTTTTGATGAATTATTTAGAGATAAAAGAATTGATAAAATAACTCTTAAAATCGAAAAATTGGAAATTTTAAAAGACTGTTCATCTGTTGGGATTCAAATTTCTAAAAAAAGAAGTCATGAAAAAATCTGATTTTGGTAAAGAAGTAATTAAAAAAGAACTGCCCGTAATACCAAAACTACCAGGCATTTATAAAATGCTGAATGAAAAAAATGAAATTTTATATGTGGGAAAAGCAAAAAATCTACCTAACAGATTAAAATCTTATGTAACAGAGAAAAATCATATTATCAGGACAGAAAGAATGCTATCTCAAACAAAAAAGATTGAAATAACCACAACATCAAATGAGAGCGAAGCCTTATTGTTAGAAGCAAATTTAATCAAAAAATATAAACCTAAATTTAATATTCTTTTAAGAGACGATAAATCATTCCCTTTTATTTATATAGGCAGCAAAGACAAATGGCCTCAAATTACTAAACATAGAGGTAAAAAAACAAAAGATGGATTCTTTTTTGGTCCTTTTGCATCAGCTGGGTCTGCAAATTGGACTATAAAAATGATCCAAAAAATTTTCCAATTGAGAGTTTGTGATGATACAGTTTTTAAAAACCGCAAAAGGCCATGTATTTTATATCAAATTAAAAGATGCTCAGGTCCTTGCGTTGGAAATGTAAATGAAGCTGACTACAGAAAAACTGTAGAAGACGCAATAGAGTTTGTTTCAGGAAAGTCTAGAAAAATTCAAAAAAATCTTTCAAATCAAATGGAAAAAGCAAGCGAAGAGCTTGATTTTGAAAAAGCCACAATCTTAAGAGATAGAATTAAATCTTTAAATATTATTCAGTCTTCTCAAAGAATTAATGAAGCAAATTTAGTAGAGGCAGACGTTATCGCTGGTTATAAAGAGTCGGGAAAAGCATGTATACAAGTTTTCTTTTATAGATCAAAACAAAACTGGGGAAATCAGGCCTTTTTTCCAAAACATGATACTGATGAAAGTATAGAAAATATAATTAATTCTTTTATTGCGCAATTTTATGAAAATAAAAATGTTCCACAAAATATAATTTTGAGTCACCAAATAAAAGAAAGGCTATTAATTGAAAAAACATTATCTCAAAAAGAAAATAAAAACATAAATATTTCTATTGCAAAAAAAGGATCTAAATTAAAAGTCATAGACTTGGCACTAAATAATGCGAAAGATAGTTTAAATAGAAAACTTTATGAAAGCCAAAATAATAAAAATCTATTTGAGGAAGTTTCCCAAAAATTCAACTTGCAAACAAATATTAACTTGGTTGAGGTTTATGATAACAGTCATATTCAGGGGAGTCACAGTGTTGGTGCTTTGATAACTTATGGTGAAGAGGGTTTTATTAAAAAAAGATATAGAAAGTTTAATATCAAAATACAAAAAAATGAGAAAGATGATTATGGAATGATAAAAGAAGTGCTAAATAGAAGATTTAAAAGAGCTCTACAAGAAAAAGATAACTATCTAACATTTCCTGACTTAGTATTAATAGATGGTGGAAAAGGCCAATATTCTGTAGCTAGAGAAACCATAAATGAATTAGGCCTATACGATATGCCTATAATTGCTATCGCCAAAGGCAAGTTTAGAAACAGTGGAAATGAAAAATTTTTTCATAACGGAAAAGAGTATGGTTTTGAAAAAAACGACCCTACCCTTTTCTTTCTTCAAAGACTTAGAGATGAGGCTCACAGATTTGCAATAAGCGCGCATAGAGCAAAAAGGAAAAAAGCACTAAGCAGGTCTCTTTTAGATCAAATTAACGGCATTGGATCTATAAGAAAAAGAGCCTTATTAAATCACTTTGGGTCAGCTCGAGCAGTAGAATCTGCAAGCCTAGATGAAATTAAGTCAGTCGAGGGAGTTGAAGAAAAAGTCGCTAAAAAGATATATAATTTTTTTCACGAATAATTATGAAAATAAAAATACCAAATATACTAACTATTGGCAGAATAATAATTGTTCCTATTTTTGTTTTTTCTTTTTATCTTCCAGGCTTCTATGGAGATGTAATTCCTTTTGCTCTATTTGTTATAGCTTCATTCACTGATTTTCTAGATGGATTGTTAGCAAGAATGTTTAAAGAAGAATCAAAGCTCGGTGAACTTTTAGATCCAATAGCAGACAAAATCATTGTTGCTGCTGCACTTATACTTTTAGTAATGGATGGAACAATTAAAAATTTTGAAGTAATCGCAGCTATAATAATTTTAACAAGAGAAATTTTAATATCTGGTTTAAGAGAATTTTTGGCTAAAGGACAGATTAAACTGCCAGTTTCAAATCTAGCAAAATTAAAAACTTTCTTACAAATGTTTTCTATTGCAATTTTGTTAACAGGCGAAACAGGGAAAAAAATAATAAATTTTCAAGATTATGATGCTCAAACTATAGGAATAATTTTATTATGGTTTTCTGCATTTTTAACTTTGTACACAGGCTATGAATATATAATAAAAGGGATAGATCACGCAATATCTGAGGACGAAAAAAATTAAGCTGCTTTTTTTTTTCTAACTAATGCCTGATAGCTTTCATTTAAATCCAAAATTGTATTACAAACTTTAAATGTATATTTATCAATACACGAAACTGGTGTTACTTCGGCTGCTGTTCCTGTTAAAAAACATCCAACAAATTTTGACAATTCATCAGGTGATATTTTTCTTTCAATAACCTTTATTTTTTTTGATTTTGCAATTTCAATTACTGTCCTTCTAGTAATACCATCTAAGAAAGAGTCTGGCGTAGGCGTATGCAAACTTCCCTCGCTATCTTTAAAAAAAACATTAGCTCCTGTAGCTTCCGCAACATTTCCTTCGTGGTCTAACATCAGTGAGTCCGTAAATCCTTGCTGTTCAGCTTCATGTTTAGATAAAGTACAAATCATATATAATCCTGAAGCTTTTGTATCCCAAGGTATCGTATCTGGCGCAGGTCTTCTCCATTTAGAAATATTTAATTTTATACCTTCAACTTTAAGTTTAGGGTCAAAATAAGATCCCCATTCCCAAGTCGCTATTGCTACATGAATTTTTGTTTGCTGTGCAGAAATAGCCATCATCTCACTGCCTCTCCAAGCAACTGGTCTAACATAGCCATTTTGAACATTTTGAACTGAAATTATTTTATTACAGGCATTATTTATTTCTTTCTCTGAATAAGGTATTTGAAAGCCCATTCTTTTTGCTGAATAGAAAAACCTTGATGTATGTTCTTCAAGTTTAAAAATGCTTCCATCATAAACTCTTTCTCCCTCAAAAACACAACTAGCATAATGTAAACCGTGACTTAAAACATGAAGTTTAACATCGCCCCAGTCAACCAGCTCATTATTATACCAGATTTTACCTGATCTTTTATCGTAAGTTATCATTAAAGATTTATTTTTTTTAAAAAAATATCTTTGTATCTATAATATGTCAATATAACTTACCAATTATGAAAGAACTTTTATATTTAAAAGATGATCAATTAAAAGGATTTGTTGAAAAACTGTTCATGGGCTATAGGGAGTCTTTCGGAGATGCAAAAAAAATTTTAGAAAAGCATTCAATTGGAATAGCACATCATAAGGTTATTCACCTTTTATCTATATATGAAGGAATTACAGTTTCTGAACTTTTAAAAAAACTCAAAGTTACTAAGCAAAGTTTAAACAGAATTTTAAAAGATTTAATTAAACTTGATGTTATTTCTTTTGAAAAAGATAAAAGGGATAGCAGACTAAAACATGTTTTATTAAATGAAAAAGGGCAAAAGCTGTTTAATGAAATATTTTCTGTTCAAAAAAAAAGGATTTATAAAGCTTTTTTAAATTCTAAATCAGAGGAAGTTTTATTTTTTGATAACGTTTTAAAAAAAATAATTAATGAATAAATTTGATGCACATATACTAGTTGTTGATGATGATGAGGGTATAAGAAACTTAGTTAAACAGTATTTAAATGAGAATAACTATTTAATTACAACCGCTGAAAGCGCTGAAGATGCTAAAGAAAAAATTTCTATCATAAAATTTGATTTAATTGTTTTAGATGTAATGATGCCTGGTAAAAGTGGATTGGAATTCACAGTAGAAAATAAAGAAAAAATTAATACTCCTATTATTTTATTAACAGCTAAAGGTGAGGCAGAGGAAAGAATTGAGGGACTGGAAGTTGGTGCGGATGATTACTTGCCCAAACCATTTGAACCAAAAGAACTCATATTAAGAATAAAAAATATTTTAAATAAAACAAAAAATAAGTATCAAAAAAGATTTGTAGAATTTGATAATATTAAAATTGATTTAAATAAATTAATAATTATTAAAAACGATAGTGAATTTAAAATAAACAATACAGAAAAAATAATTCTTGAAAAAATGATCAATGCACCTGGCGAAACATTTTCTAGAGAGTCTATTGGAAACTTAATTGATATTGACAAAGAAAGATCAGTAGATGTAATAATAACCAGGTTAAGAAAAAAAATCGAAATTGATCCAAAAAATCCAAAATATCTTCAAACAATCAGGGGAGCGGGTTATGTTTTATGGGTTGAATAAATTTATAAAAAATTTACTACCTAAACAATTATTTTACAGAGCTTTACTTATTGTTGCGACACCAATTATTATCTTGCAAATAATTATCTCAGTAGTTTTTTTTGACAGCCTTTGGATCAAAACTAATAAGGGAATGACAAGAGCACTTGTTGGCGAAATTAAATTTTTTATAGATGCATATGATAATGAACAGTACAATAAAGACTCTTTAACAAAACTTTTTTCAGAGTCTCACAATTTAAAAGTTAAATATTTTCCTCACAAAATTTTACCAAAGGATGACCTAGAAAGATGGTTTAGCCCAATGGACAGAACTTTAAGAAGGGAGCTTAAATCTCAATTTGCCAATCATTGGTTTGATACTACTTCTATGCAAGAATTAATTGATTTAAAAATAAAATATTTAAATGGATATTTTCAATTTATTGTTCCTAAAGATAGAGTAACGAACTCCTCGGCAAGAATTTTTGCTTTATGGATCACTCTTCCAGCATTTTTGTTAATTATTATTGCTTTAATATTTTTAAAAAATCAGACCAGACCAATCATTAACTTAGCTAAAGCATCTGCAAAATTTGGAAGAGGCGAGGATGTTGATGAATTTAGGCCATCTGGCGCTTTAGAAATTAGACAAGCAGGTTACGAATTCGACAAAATGAGAAAAAGAATTATGAAACATTTAAATCAAAGATCAGAAATGTTATCTGGAATAAGTCATGATCTTAGAACGCCCCTAACAAGAATAAAATTACAACTTGCGTTAATTAAAGACAAGGACGTTTCAAAAAAATTATCAGATGATGTCCAAGAAATGGAAAAAATGCTTAATGAATATTTGCAATTTGCGAGCTCTCGTTCATTAGAAAAGAGTGAAAATTTTAACTTAACTAATTTAATAATTAATATCATTAAAAAATATGAAAACGAAAAAATAACCTCTGATATAAGTGAAAATATATTTATGGATGGTAGAAAAAACTTAATAATAAGATGTATTAATAATTTAATTGATAATAGTGTTAAGTATGCAAATAAAGTCCATATCCAACTCTCCAAAAGTAATAACCATAACATTATAGTTATAGATGATGATGGACCGGGAATAGATAAAAAAGAATATGAAAATGTATTTAAACCGTTTTATAAAATCAATAAAAGTCGAGGAGATGCAAAGTCGAGTGTTGGACTTGGATTGTCGATTGCATCAGATATAATTAGATCTCATGGTGGAAATATAATGTTAGATGTATCACCATCAAAAGGGCTAAGGGTTAAAGTTTTTTTACCTTTCTAGATTTTCTTTTAATAGTCTTTTCAATTTTTTCTATTTTTTTTTCTAAAATTTCGATTCTTCGATTTTGGACTTCTGTTTCTTCTTTACTGGTTATTTTCATCTTAAAAATTATTTCATCTCTTTTTGATCTTAAAATATTTAAAATTTCAGTACTTAAATCTTTATATGATACAAGTCCTTGCTCAAATAATTTAGCTAATTTATCAATTACAAATTTTGATTTTGACATACAATTCTTTAAAAATCTAATATACTCTAATTTTATATAATTAAAATGTTTATAAACAATTTTGACCCAGTTGCATTCACTTTTCTTTCATTGCAAATTAAATGGTACTCGATCTCTTATATTTTGGGGATTGTTTTAGGTTGGACCTACTGTAAAAAAAAATTAATTGAAGATAAAAAAATTCTTAATTTATTTGATGATTTGATAGTCTATATAATTTTTGGAATTATTATAGGTGGAAGATTAGGTTATGTATTGCTGTATAATTTAAAATATTATTTGGAAAATGTTTCTGAAATTTTAATGATTTGGAATGGAGGAATGTCTTTTCATGGAGGTTTGATAGGTGTAATTATCGCAGTTTTTTTATTTAGTAAAAAACATAAAATAAATTCATATATATTTTTAGATTTAATTTCTATAGTTGCTCCTATTGGTATTTTTTTTGGAAGAGTAGCAAATTTCATTAATTCTGAACTATACGGTAAAGAGACAGATATGTTATGGTCTGTTAAATTTTTAGCTGTTGATAATATTCCAAGACATCCCTCGCAAATTTACGAGGCAATACTGGAAGGAATAATATTGTTTTTTTTGTTAAATTATATATTTAAAAAAAAAATATTTATTAAACCAGGTATAATTTCTGCAATTTTTTTAATTTTATATTCTTTATTTAGATTTATTGCTGAATTTTTTAGAGTTCCAGATATACAAATCGGATATATAATTTTTAATTTCAGTATGGGGCAAGTTGTAAGTGCTATTTTCTTTGCTTTGGGAATTTATTTATTTTTAAAAAAAAATAATGCAACTTAGAAAAGATAAAATTTTCACACTAGACAAATATATTGATGAAGCGTTGTACAATAAAAAGTCTGGTTATTACATGAATTCTAATCCCTTTGGTAAAAATGGTGACTATATTACGTCTCCTAATATTTCGATATTATTTTCTGAGATGATTGCAATTTGGGTAATTTTATTATGGAAAAATTTAAAATCTCCAAAAAGATTTAACCTTGTAGAACTTGGTGCGGGTAATGGAGAAATGATTTTTCAAATAATGAAAACATTTGAAAAATTTCCATTAATTAAAAATTCTTGTAAGATTAATATTTTAGAAAAAAGTATTTATTTGAAAAAAATACAAAAAAAAAAATTAAAAAATTATAATATAAATTGGATAAACGATTTAAGTTTTTTATCAAATTCGCCAACTATATTTATTGCTAACGAATTTTTTGATGCATTGCCTATAAAACAGTTCGTTAAAAAAGGAAATAAATGGTATGAAAAAAATGTAAAATATTCAAGATCTAAGACACCAATATTTTTAGATAAATTGATTAATATTAAAAAATTAGAAAAAAAAATTGGTTTTGAAATTTCTAATAAACAAAATTTCGTTGAATATTCTCCCTTATCTATAAAATACTTAAAATTTATTTCTAAAATTATCAAAAATAAAACTGGTGGCCTACTTATCATAGACTATGGATATACTGATGAAAAAATGAAAAATACTCTTAAGTCCATATCAAAACATAAGATGGGCAATGTTTTAGAAAATTTTGGTAAATCTGATATATCTTACGATATAAATTTCAAATTAATTAAAAAAATCGTAGAAAAATTTGGATTAAAAGTTAATGGAATCACAAGCCAAAAAAGATTTTTACAGGAATTGGGCATACTAGAAAGAGCAGAAATTATTTCAAAAAATTTACCTTTTTCTAAAAAAGCAAATATATATTTAAGATTAAAGAAACTAATGGATGAAAATGCAATGGGAAAATTGTTCAAAGTTATGTTTATATCCAAAAAAAATGTAAAATTTAAAATAGGATTTAATAATTGATAAAATCAAAAAAACTCTCAAAATATAAAATAGTAAGCCATGGATTCTTTGATAGCAAAGGTGGTAAATCAAAAGGAATATATAAAAGCCTCAATTGTGGAATAGGCTCATCAGATAACCAAAAAAACGTAAAACAAAATTTAAGAATTGTTTGCCAAAAGCTTAGTTTTAATTATGAAAAACTTTTTTTATTAAATCAAGTTCACAGTAGTAAATTCCATTTTTTAAATAAAAATTATAAAAAAAATAATAAAAAACTCACAGGAGATGCATTAATAACAAATCAAAAAAAACTAATTATTGGTGTTTTGACCGCTGATTGCGTACCAATACTCATTTATGATAATAAGCTCAAAATTATATCAGCAATTCATGCGGGGTGGAAAGGGGCCTATAAAGGAATTATCAAAAAAGTTATAAAGTTCCTTTTAAAAAACGGTAGCGAATCAAAAAATCTAGTGGCTGCAATTGGACCTTGTATATCTCAAAAAAGTTATGAAATTAAGAAAGATTTTAAAAATAAATTTTTAAATCAAAGTAAAAAAAATGAAATTTTTTTTAAAAAAAATAAGAATAAAACATATTTTGGCCTTAATAAGTATGTTTATTATCAATTGAAAAGTCTGGGTTTAAAAAAAATAGATATAATCGATAAGGATACTTACAATCCAAAAAATAACTTTTTTAGCGCAAGAAGATCTATACATAAGAAAGAAAATGATTATGGTAGAAATATTTCAATAATTATGATTAATTAGGGCATCTCAATGAAATTGCTAACTGGAAATAGTAATAAAAACCTAAGCAAAAAAATTGCTAAAAATTTAAAATCAAAATTAATAAACTCAAGTATTAGAAAATTTGCAGATGGAGAAATTTATGTAGAAATAAACGAAAACATAAGAGGAAATAGTATTTTTATAATCCAATCTGTATCTTCTCCAGCCAATGACAATTTAATGGAATTATTATTATGTATAGATGCTCTTAAAAGATCCTCTGCAAAAAATATTACTGCGGTAATTCCATATTTTGGTTATGCCAGACAAGACAGAAAAGTAGTTCCAAGAACTTCGATATCTGCAAAATTAGTTTCTAATTTGATAACTAAGGCTGGAGCAGACAGAGTAGTTACGGTTGATCTACATGCTGGACAAATCCAAGGTTTTTTTGACATACCAGTAGATAACTTATTTGGTACTCCAATCTTTGCTAGACATATTAAAAAAAATATTAAAAGTAAAAATATTATTTGTGTTGCTCCAGATGTTGGAGGGACTGAAAGAGCGAGAGCCTTAGGAAAACTATTAGATGTTGGTTTGGCAATAGTCGATAAAAGAAGACCTGCCCCAGGAAAATCTCAAGTAATGAATGTGATAGGAAATGTTAAAGGCAAAACTTGTATTCTAGTAGACGACATAATTGACTCTGGTGGAACAATTGTTAATGCAGCAAAAGCATTGAAAGATCGAGGCGCAAAAGAAGTTTATGTTTATATAACTCATGGAGTTTTAAGTGGTGATGCAATTAACAAAATTAAAAAATCAATAATAAAAAAATTAGTAATTACCGATACTATAGATAACTTGGGCAAAACTAATAAAGCTAAAAATATTGAAGTACTATCAATTTCAAACTTAATGGCTGAGGCAATCAAACGAATATCTAATTCCACATCTGTTTCGGACTTGTTTAAATAATCTTCTTGAGTTATTTTTTATTTAAGTTATAAAGCTTTGTTTTTTTATGAATTCAATTGAAGCAACCATTAGAAATACAAGTACCAAGGGCGAGCTTAGTGCGTTAAGAAAAAAAGGTATAGTTCCTGGAATAATTTATGGTGGAAAAGATCAAAACCAAAAAGTTTCTGTTTCCAAAAAAGAAATTAAAACTTTACTAGAAAAAGAAAACTTTTTGTCAAATGTATTAGCTCTCAAGCTTGATGGAAAAGATCAAAAAGTACTTCCTAAGGAAATAAAATATGACATAATTACAGATGAACCTATCCATTTAGATTTTTTAAGAATTGTTGATGGAACAAGAGTAATTTTAGAAATCCCTGTTAAATTTATTAATAATGAAAAATCACCTGGTCTCAAAAGAGGAGGTGTATTAAATATAGTTAGAAGAAAAGTTGAGCTAAAATGTCCAACTGAAAATATTCCAACTGAATTAGTTATAGACTTAGATGGTGTAGATATAGGTGATAGTTTTAAAATCTCATCTATCAAGTTGCCGGAAAATGTTACACCCACAATTCAAGGACGTGATTTTGTGATTGCGACACTAGCAGCACCAACTATTATAAAAGAACCAGAAAAACCAGCAGAAGAAACTGCTGAAGGCGCAGAAGGAGCAGAAGGAGCTGAAGGCGCAGAAGGAACTGATGGAGAGACTAAAGCAGCAGGCGAAGGTGATAAGAAGGAAACTGATAAAGAAAAAAAAGATGGTGATAAAAAAGCTCCTGAAAAAAAAGAAGCTCCTAAAGAAAAAAAATAGTGAAAATTTCATCAAACAACTAAACAATTATGCTTTTATTTGTAGGTCTAGGAAATCCAACGCCTGATAGCGAGAATAATAGACACAATATTGGTTTCAAAATTATTGATGCTATAAATAAAAAATTTAGCCTATCAAAACAAAAGCCAAAATTTAAAGGATTACTTACAACTGGTAATATTAATAGTAAAAAAGTTTATGCTATTAAACCTTTAACTTTTATGAATAACTCAGGTATATGTATTCGTGAGTTGATTGAGTATTTCAAAATAGACGCCGAAAATGTAATTGTATTTCACGATGATTTAGATATTGGTTTTGGAAAAATAAAAGCGAAATTCGGTGGATCAAGTGCTGGGCACAATGGAATTGAATCAATAGATAAATTTATAGGAAAAGATTATTCAAGAGTAAGAATTGGAATTGGTAAGCCTAATTTAAAATCTGATGTTGTGGATCATGTGCTGAAAGATTTTGATGAGGAAGAAATTGCTGAATTGAAAAAAATTACGGAAAATATAACTGGATCACTAGAAATATTAATTGATAAAAAACTAGATCTTTTTTCTAGCACAGTTAATAACAAATAATGAGCTTTAAGTGTGGGATAGTTGGATTACCAAATGTAGGTAAGTCAACATTGTTTAATGCACTGACAAATTCAAGCAAAGCACAAGCTGAAAATTTTCCATTTTGCACAATCGATCCCAACATAGGAATTGTATCAGTTCCTGATTTTAGACTTGAACAATTAACTAAAATTTCTAATTCAAAAAAAAAAATCAATACCACTATATCTTTCGTAGATATAGCGGGACTGGTCAAAGGAGCCTCAAAAGGCGAAGGTTTAGGTAATAAATTTTTATCTCATATTAGAGAAGTCGATGCAATAATTCATATGATTAGGTGTTTTGACTCAAGCGATATCCAAAATGTTAACCCAGATGTTAATCCTATTAGAGACCTAGAAATTATTGAGACAGAAATGATGTTGGCAGATTTAGATTCTATTCAAAAAAGATTAGATAAAAAAAATAAAAAAAACATGGATAATGAACAGCTTAAAATATTAGAAATGGCTTTAGATTGTATAAATAATAATAAAAATATTGATATTTTAAATAATAATTTTGATAAAAAAGCATTAAATCTTAGTGGTCTATTAGCAGTTAAACCAAAAATTTTTGTATGTAACGTTGATGAAAAAAGCATTGAAAAAGGTAATAAATATACAGAAACTTTTGTTGAAAAATTCGGAAGTAAAAACACGATTATTATTTCAGCTGATATTGAAAATCAAATAAACGAACTATCTGGCGATGAAAAGAATAATTATATGAAAATGATTGGACTAAAAGAAACAGGTTTAAATATTCTAATTCAAAAAGGATATAAAATTCTAGAATTAGAAACTTATTTCACGTCCGGACCTGAAGAGACTAGAGCTTGGACAATTCAAAAAAACTGTACCGCACCAAAGGCAGCGGGAGAAATACATACTGATTTTGAAAAAGGATTTATAAGAGCAGAAACAGTTGCATATGATGATTTTATTAATAATCAAGGCTGGCTTAATTCAAAAACAAACGGAAAAATGAGACTTGAAGGTAAAGATTATATTGTTAAAGATGGCGATGTATTAAACTTCAGATTCAACACGTGACCAAATTTTCTTCATACTGAAATATACTAGTATAGTAATAATAAATAAGTAAATAAGTGCTCTAAATCCAATTTTATGTCTTGCCTCTAAATGTGGTTCTGCAGACCAAGCCATGAATGTTACTACATCTTTTGCCATCTGTTCAGGAGTTGCTAAAGTTCCATCATTATAAGTAACTAGATCATCATAAAGTTGTTTTGGCATCTTAATTTTATTCCCATACATATACTTGTTATAATAAACTCCATCATCTAAAATCATCCCTTCTGGAGGATCTTCATATCCTAGTAGAACAGAGTAAATATAGTCCGCACCTCCTGATCTCGCTTTTACGAGCACAGACATATCTGGAGGATAAGCGCCTCCATTAGAGACCTTAGCTTCCTCAACGTTTGCATAAGGCAAAACAAATTTATCAGATAATTTTGCAGGCCTTGTAAACATTTCTCCATCACTATTTGGGCCATCTTCTACTTCAAAATTTGATGCAATCGCTTTTGCCTGTTCTTTTGTAAACTCGGGCCCTCCTTCTTCTGCAAGATTTCTATAAGAAAGATATTTCATCGAATGACATGAAGCACAAACTTCAGTATAGACTTGATAACCTCTTTGTAATGATCCTCTATCAAACTTTCCGAAAAATCCTTTAAAGCTCCAATCAATTGTTAATAACTCTGTTTTATTACCTGCAGAGTATGCTTTAGTCAAAAATATTGATGACAAAAAAATTAGGAAAAATAATTTTATAATATTTTTCATAAACTAGCCAAGCTCTCTTTTTTTGACCATTTGTGGATTTGGTGAACCTCCTAAAACTGGTTCAGTAATACTTAGAGGAACAGCTAATGTTTTTTCTCTTTTCCCTAAGAGTGGAAGAATAACTAAAAAGTGGATAAAATAATATGCAGTAGCTGCTCTAGCAATTAATAGATAAGTTCCCTCTGCTGGCATAGCACCCATATAACCTAAAATTAATACATCCAAAACTAGTATCCAATAAAGTTGTTTATATATCGGTCTAAATATTGCTGATCTAATTTTTGATGTATCGAGCCATGGAAGTATTACTAAAATAAAAATAGATGCGAACATTGCAATAACTCCTAGCAATTTGTCAGGCACAGAACGCAAAATTGCATAGAAAGGTAATAAATACCACTCTGGAACAATATGTGCAGGAGTAACTAGGGGGTTAGCTTCTATGTAATTATCTGAATGTCCTAAAATATTTGGTGAATAAAAAACAAAAAATGCAAACACAATTAAAAATAACAATAAAGCAAACAAATCTTTAATCACGATATAAGGATGGAATGGAACTGTATCTTTAGATGGCTTTTTTAAGTCAATTCCGATTGGATTATTATTTCCAGGAACATGGAGCGCCCATATATGTAAAACAACCAAACCCAAAATCAAAAATGGCAAAAGATAATGTAAACTAAAAAACCTTGTCAAAGTTGGATTATCCACTGAATATCCTCCCCATAACCAATTAGTTATGCCTTCTCCAAAAAATGGTACGGCACTAAATAAATTTGTTATTACTGTTGCTCCCCAAAAGCTCATTTGGCCCCATGGAAGAACATAACCCATAAAAGCAGTCATCATCATTAATAAGTAGATTATCATTCCTATAATCCATATGACTTCTCTAGGTGACTTGTAAGATCCATAGTACAAAGATCTAAATATATGAATATAAACAGCTAAAAAAAACATTGATGCACCATTTGCATGAACATATCTAATTAACCAACCATAATTAACATCTCTCATTATATGTTCAACACTATCAAAAGCTAAATCAACGTGAGCTATATAATGCATTCCCAAAACTATTCCTGTAATTATTTGTGTCATCAAACAAAAAGTTAAGATGCCCCCGAATGTCCACCAATAATTTAAGTTTTTTGGTGTTGGGTATTCTTTTAAATGATCAGCTAAAGTTAATAAAGGCAATCTATCATTAAACCATTTGCCTAATTTAGACGTTGGAACATAATTGTGATCACTCATATTTTATTTTCTAACCAATCTTAATTGTGTTGCTATTAACAAATTCATATTTAGGAATTTCCATGTTTGTCGGGGCTGGACCTTTTCTTATTCTGCCAGATGTATCATAGTGAGATCCATGACAAGGACAAAACCATCCATTGTATTCCCCTTTGTCTCCCAGAGGAACACATCCAAGGTGGGTACATATTCCTAACATAACAAGCCATTCTGGATTTTTTGCTCTATCTTCGTCTTTTTCTGGATGTGGAAGATCTTTAATATTGACATTTCTTGCCTCAGCAATTTCCTCTTCAGTACGCCTTTTAATAAATACAGGCTTTCCTCTCCACAATACTGTAATTGACTTGCCTGGCTCCAATGAACTAACGTCAACTTCTGTACTAGCTAGAGCTTTTACTGATCTGTCTGGATTCATCTGGTCTACAAGAGGCCAAACTACTGCTCCAACTCCTACTGCACCAAGAGCATAAGAAGCTGTAAAAATGAAATCTCTTCTTTGAACTTTTTTCTTTTCAGACATTTATAATTTTTTTATTTATTTTTATCTAATATATGTTTTCATATAATATAAAAATGAATTTTTTCTACAGAAACAATGACACACAAAAATAGCCATTTAAGGCCTAAAATAGCATTATACGAACCGGATATACCTCAAAATACAGCAGCTATTATTAGAACTTGTGCGTGTCTAGGTGCGGATCTTGAAATCATAGAACCATGTGGATTTCTATTGAGTGACAAAAGGTTTAAGAGAGTAGTGATGGACTATATGGACGAAAAAATGATAAAATTTTATTCTGGGGTTGACGAATTTTTAAAAGCAAAATCTAAAGAAAGGATTATTTTATTGACTACAAAAGCATCTAAATCGTACAATTCTTTCAAATTCAAAATAAATGATACACTTTTATTTGGCCGAGAAAGTGCTGGGGTGCCAAAAAAGATTCATGAAATAATTAAGAATAAACTTAAAATACCAATGATAAAGAAAAAAAGATCTTTAAATATAGCCTCATCCGTTGCTATAGTTTTAGCTGAAAATTTAAAACAAAATAAATTCATAAATCATGGATAAAGAAGTTAAAAAAAAAATCGCCAAGAATTGGTTTAAAATACTTCAAAATATAATTTGTTTTGAGATTGAACGATTAGAAAATTCACCAGCGAAATTTATATCTAGAAAGTGGGAAAAGAATCCAAAAAAAAATGAAGGCGGTGGTGAGTATAGAATCCTAAAAAATGGAAAAATATTTGAAAAAGTTGGAGTAAATTTTTCAGAAGTGAATGGTAAGTTTTCTAAAGATATAAGAAAAAAAATACCAGGAACAAAAAAAAATGGAAATTTTTGGGCTTCTGGAATATCGGTTGTAATGCATATGAAAAATCCCAATATACCTGCAATGCATTTTAATACTAGATATATTTGTACTTCATTTGGATGGTTTGGTGGAGGAATGGATGTAACTCCTTGCATAAAAGATTTGAAAGAAAAAAAATGGTTTCACAAAGAGCTTAAAAAAACTTGTGATTTTCATAATAAAAATTACTACAAAAAATATAAAAAATGGTGCGACCAATATTTTTATTTACCTCATAGAAAAGAAATGAGAGGTATAGGTGGAATTTTTTTTGATTATAAGAAGAAAAACTGGGAAAAAGATTTTGCATTTGTGAGAGATGTCGGAATAACTTTTAAAAACATTTTTAAAACAATTGTATCAAAGAAATGCAAAAAAAAATGGAGCGTAAAGCAAAAGGAACTGCAATATTTAAAAAGAGGTAGATATGTTGAGTTTAACTTAATATATGATAAAGGAACGAAATTTGGATTACAAACAGGTGGGAATACTGAAGCAATTTTAATGTCATTGCCTCCTTTAGCAAAATGGAAATGATATGGATAAAGAACCAATTACAGTTCAAGGTCTTGAAAAATTAAAAGAAGAATTAGTTTTTTTAAAAGAAAAAAAAAGACCAGAAATAGTTTCTGCTATAGCTGAAGCAAGATCACATGGTGATCTAAAAGAAAATGCAGAGTACCACGCTGCAAAAGAACAACAATCACACAATGAAGGAAGAATAGAACAAATTAATGATGTTATAGCAAGAGCAAACGTAATTGATGTAACTAAAATAAATAATGATGGGAAAATTATTTTTGGTTCAACTGTTTTTTTAGAAAATTTAGATAATGGTGAAAAAATTGAATATAAAATTGTTGGCAAGGATGAAGCTGACTTAAAAAATAAACTTATTTATTTTCAATCGCCGGTAGGCAAAGGATTAATAGGTAAAAATAAAAATGATTTAGTAGAAATAAAAACACCAGCTGGAGTCAAAAATTTTGAAATAAAAGATGTTAAATATATTTAGCTGCTTATAATTTTTTCAACTTCTTTCTCTGTAATTCTAAAATCATTATCGACCCACTTGTTTTCAATTTGCTTTAATTTCAATCCTAACTCTTTACCTTCTGGAATATTATATTTTGTCATTAATGTAGCTGCTTTCAAAGGCAGCATGGGTACCTTTTTATCTTTAAAAAAATTTAAAAAGTTTTCTAATTTTTTATCAACTTTTTTTGATTTAAAAATATGAAAATTAATCAAGTCTAACAAGGAGTCTTTTCCATTAAAATATAAAATTTTCCATAGATTTTTAGTATTAAATTTTTCATTATTTTTATTTTTTAAATATTCGTTTAAAAATAAAATTCTTTTTTGATCTTTTTTAGAAATATTAAACTTATAAATAAAATAATCTGCATTATCTGTTCCATCTACTATCAAAAAAGAAATCAAAAAAATGAAATCTATATTTTTTATGTTGTCCTTTGCATATTTATGTAAATTTTTAAGTAAATGAATATTTTTAAATTGTGGAAATATTAAAATAATTATCTCGCAACAAAATTCGTCTTCACTTAATTTTATAAATCCATCTGAATTAAATAATTTTTTAAACTCATCAAGTAATCTTTCAGATGAAATTTTAGAAACTCCCTCAAGATTCTTTTTTATAATCTTGGTAATATCTCTATTGTGGTCATGTTTACTATAATTCAAAAAAAACCTGATATAGCGTAAAATTCTTAGATAATCTTCTTTTATTCTTTTTTCTGCATCTCCGATAAAACTTATTTTTCCATCTTCAAGATCTTTCTTTCCATTAAAAGGATCAAATATGTTGCCTTCCAAATCTGAGTAAATTGAATTTATTGAAAAATCTCTTCTTGATGCATCTTCTTTCCAGTCATTAGTGAAAATAACATCTGCATGTCTTCCGTCAGTTTTTAAATCTTTCCTTAAGGAAGTAATTTCGAATTTATAATCATTAATAATTGCTGTAATAGTTCCATGCTCTAACCCGGTTTCATAAAATTTAATATTTTTTTTCTTACAAACTTGCATTATTTGTTCAGGATTTAAGTTTGTCGCAAGATCAACATCATTAACCTTCTCATTTTTTAGAATCTTTCTTACACAACCTCCCACGTACCTGATTTCACTTTCGTCTGAATAGCTTTCTACAGCTCTAAAAAGTAATTCTATCCCAGTTTTTTTTCTTAATTCTTGAAATTCTACATTTAGATTTCCTAGATTTTTCGATCGTAAAAAAATTTTATTTAAAATTTCTATCATATTTGGCTGGGGCGCTAGGATTCGAACCTAGGAATGGCGGTACCAAAAACCGCTGCCTTACCACTTGGCTACGCCCCAAAATTAAATTCATATAACATAAAAAAAAAAAATTATATAGTTTTAGATATAATACACCAATAATTTTTATATTTCTTTTTAAATAATCTAAGTCCTTTTAAAGCTTTTTTTTTAGAAAGATAGTACACAACCATGCATGACCCTGATCCTGTCATTCTAACACATATTGAATTCGGTAAACTAGATAAAAATAATTTTAGTTTTTTTAATTTTGGGTTTAGTATAAATGCAGCTTTTTCTAAGTGATTATTTGAATTAATTATATTTTTAATAGAAAAAAAACTTGATTTAGGATTGTTGTACTTTGGTCTAGTTTGTTCTTTTGTTTTTGAATAAATAGTTCTTGTAGAACAACCAAAGTTAGGTTTAACAACCAAAGTATAAAGTCCAAGTTTTTTTTGTTTTATAGTCAATTTGCCCGTTTTTGACATAATAGTATTATTAAAATTCATTCCAAGTTCGGCATCTGAACCCACAGATTTCATAATATTGCTTAGTTTTTTTTTACTTAAATTTATAATTTTTTTTCTTAAAAAAAATTTTGCGATGCTTGAGGCATTCATTGAACCTCCACCTAGTCCAGATTTTTGAGGAATATTTTTTATTATTTTAATTTGAAATTTTCTTCCTTTGAGTACACCTTGTTCATCAAGTAAATTTAATAGCTTGTTTACCGTATTATTTTTAGTTATATTTTTTGAAAATTTTCCAAAAAATTTTATTTTGTGTTTTAGAGCTTTAGTTTCTCTAATATATATTAGATCATAAAAATTAATAAAAGTTATCAAACTTTCAATAATATGAAGTTTTTTAGGTACCTTTTTAATCACATTTAAAGAAAGATTTAATTTTGCATAAGATTTAATTTTAAAAAATTTCATTTATTAACTTTTTTGTAGGCCTTTTAAAATTTTTATATAAACTTTATTCTTAATTTCATCATCTGAATCTTCAAAACTTAAAACACTTTTCCAATAATATTGGGCTTCTATCTTTCTATTTAGTTTCCATAAAATATCACCATAGTGATCATTTACTATTGGATCGCTAGGCATTATTTGTATTGCCATTTTTAATAATTTTTCAGCTTCTAAATAATTGCCAATTAAATAATGAGCCCAACCAATGGAGTCTATAATAAAAGCATCCTCTGGTTCCTGCTCATAGGCTTTTTCAAGCATTTGCATTGCAACATCAATTTTATACTCTCTTTCTAACCAAGAGTAGGCCAAATAATTTAGTACGTATGAATCGTCTGGGTCAATCTCCAAGGATTTTAAAAGATCTTTATCAGATTTGGAATACTCACCTAGTCTTTCAAATCCACCTCCTCTTCTATAAAGAACGTCAGCATAAGTTAATGAATTTTTATCTAACATTAACAAAACTTTGTTATAATACTTAATGGCTTCTTCATAATTTTTAAAACGTTTAGATAAATTTGCCATATCAAAAAGAATTTTTTCTGATGGATTTTGTATTTTTTGAAAATTTTCTTTTAGATAATTTGATGATTCTTTTATTCCGCTCTCTTTTAATATAATTTGGCTATTTTTTTTTATTTTATACCAATAGTAAATTCCATCGTTCTCATTAAAATCCTTCATAAAAAATTTGCTTTGGGAAAATTTACCATTTAAATATAAGTTTTCTGATATTAACGTTAAATTAAATTTAAATTTTGGATTTAAAAAGTTAGATATTTTTAAATAAAAATTTGATTTTTTATAGTTTTCCTCTGAAGAGTATAAACTTGCAATTAAATAAAAATATTCACTTAAAATATCAGTTTCGCTTTGACAAGAAAATATTGAACTAATTTTAATAAATTCCTCTGCATCAATCCAATTTTTTGTTTGCAAAGTTAATAAATTACTATTTATTACATCTAAATTATCTGTAATATTTTTTGCCTCTTTATATTTTTCTTCAGAAATTAAATAGTTAACATAAAAAAATATATATCTAGAATAATCCAGCTGAGTTTTGTTAAGCAAATTTTGAAAATGGTTTGCTGAATTATTTTCTCCTAAATAGCAACTTTGAAAAACTAAATTTATTAATCCAAGATCACCAAAATCATTTCTTATTGATTTTTTTTTTTTATTTACAAATACATAAAAAAAATCTTCTAAAGATTTAGTTATTACACCTTTGAAAGTCCCTTGATGATTCTGACTGATTAATTTTTTTAAATATTTTTCACTTTGGTTGATATCTTTTTTTTTAATTGCATCCAAAAAAAGTATTAAATAAGCTTCGAAAAAGGGTAAATCTTTCTTATTAGAAGCAAGTTTTAATTCGTATGCAGCTTTTTTGATTTTTCCTTCTTGAACGAGAGAATTGATATACTTTCTTAAATATGGATCATGAAAATGAATTAAAGATTTAGATAAATTAAAATATTTTAAAGATTCTTTATTCTGTTGATTTTCAAGCGATACAAGAGCTGAAAAATAGCTAGATAAGTTTTTTTTTTTAAAATCATTATTATTTGTAATTTTAGAGTATACTGGATTAAAATTAAAAAATAATATTAAAATTAATATTTTAAAAATGGTTTTAAACATAAATATACTTTATGACTAAAAAAATATTAAATCAAAATGACATAATCAACACTGAAATAATTAATTCTTATGATTTAGATTGTATTTTTAGTGATAATCCAATTAATAGGGTCAAAAAAGAACCTTTGATTTTGAGTAAAGTTGAACAATTAAGAAAACTTAGGGAAAAAATTCGAAATATTGAAGATTGTGAATTAAAAAATAATGCAACAAAAATAGTATTTGCCGATGGTAACATTGATAGTCCTATAATGATTGTTGGTGAAGGACCCGGTCAAAAAGAAGACGAACTAGGTAAACCTTTTATGGGAGATGCAGGAATGTTATTAAATAAAATGCTTAAAGCAATTAATATTAATAGAGAAAATGTTTATATAACAAATGTTGTAAACTTTAGACCGCCTAATAATAGAAAACCAGAGTCTTATGAGATAACAAAATATTCAAGTTTTTTAAAAAATCATATTTCAATAATTAATCCAAAAATATTGATTCTTATGGGAAGTACAGCAATGGAGTCATTGTTTGGATCAAAAAATAAAATTTCAAAAGAAAGAGGTAATTGGAAAGAAGTAATTATTAGTAATAAAACTTTCTGTACAATGATAACTTTTCATCCTGCATATTTATTACGACAAGCAGATCAAAAAAAATATTCTTGGATGGATTTAAAAAAAATTAGAAATAAAATTGACGAATTAGGCATAAATTTTTAGATGAAAAAACTTATAGCAGGAGTTGATGAAGTTGGAAGAGGTAGTCTAGTTGGCCCAGTTTTTGCCGCTGCTGTAATATTAAATTCAAAAATAAATAAAAAAAAACTAAAAGACTCTAAAAAATTATCAAAAGTTAAGCGTGAAATTTTAGAAAAATATATAAAAAAAAATTCTTTTTGGTCTATCGGATCAGCCTCTATTATTGAAATAGAAAAATTAAATATTTTAAATGCAAGTTTACTAGCAATGGAAAGAGCAATTAAAAAACTTAAAAAAAAACCTAAATTAGTCTTAATTGATGGAAATAAAGTTCCTGAATTACAAAATTACAAAATTAAAAGCATCATTAAAGGTGATCAAAAAATAGCTGAAATTTCAGCTGCCTCAATTATAGCAAAGGTGTCTAGAGATCGTTTAATAGTAAAAATGTCAAAAAATTATAAAAATTATAATTGGGATAAAAATGCTGGGTACGGAACTATCAAACATTTAAAAGCTATTAAAAAATTTGGAGTAACAAAACACCACAGAAAAACATTTCAGCCAGTACACAATATATTGAGTCCCTGATATTTTAAACAACTATAAGGACTCAAATTAATTCAATCTCAGGTTGACGAAGACTCCGACCTAGAGTCTAATTGTTTTTTACAAAATGAATAACTTAAATTTAAAAAACAAAATTATAAATGGTGACAGTCTAAAAGAGTTACAAAAAATCCCTAATGAAACTTTTGATCTAGTATTTGCCGATCCTCCCTACAATTTACAATTAAAAAATCAATTAGTTAGACCTGACAGATCTAAAGTAAGTGCGGTTAATGATAAATGGGATAAATTTGAAAGTTTTAAAACTTATGATGACTTTACAATTATGTGGCTTAAAGAATGTAGAAGAATATTAAAAAAAAATGGAAGTATTTGGGTAATAGGTAGCTATCATAATATTTTTAGAGTTGGTGCAAAAATTCAAGATTTAGGTTTTTGGATATTAAACGATGTAATTTGGAACAAAAACAATCCCATGCCAAATTTCAGAGGGACAAGATTTACAAATGCTCATGAAACTTTAATTTGGGCATCCAAAGATAAAAATTCAAAGTATACTTTTAATTATCAGTCATTAAAATGTCTAAATGACGACCTTCAAATGAGGTCGACTTGGAAAATACCTATTTGTAGTGGAAAAGAAAGACTAAAGGAAAAAGGTAAAAAAATTCACTCCACACAAAAACCAGAAGCGTTACTTCATCGAATACTTTTAGCATCTACAAACAAAAATGATTTTATCTTAGATCCATTTTCAGGATCTGGAACTACCGCTGTAGTTGCAAAAAAACTTGGAAGAATTTATTATGGAATTGAAAAGAATAAAACTTACTTTGAAGCTGCAAATAAAAGGATAAAAAATACAAAACCAATAGAAAACGACTATTTGGACACCTTGCAAAATAATAGATCTAAGCCCAGAATTCCTTTTGGTTCATTGGTAGAAATGGGTGTAATTAGGCCAGGCACGGAAATATACGATCAAAAAGAAAAAATTAATGCAAAAATTATGGCTGACGGAAGTATTAAATATCAACAATCTGAAGGTTCTATTCATAAAGTTGCAGCCAAAATATTAGGCGCTGAAAGTTGCAATGGTTGGACTTATTGGTATTACAAATCTGGAAATTCTCTTAAACCAATAGATGAGTTAAGACAAAGACTAAGACCAATTAACTAATCCACATTATTTCCAACTCCATTTCTATTCTTAAAAGCAGAAAATAATGTTCCATCATCTAAATTTTCAATTTCTCCGCCAACTGGCAAACCTTGGGCAAGTTTTGAAATTTTAACGTTGATACCTTTTAGGCTATCTGCGATGTAGTATGCCGTTGTCATTCCTTCAACAGTTGCACTTGTTGCAATAATAACTTCCTCAATTTTATCCCTTTTAACTCTTTCAACTAAAGAATTTATTAATAAATCTTCTTTTTTTTGTCCAGCTGATGAAACTGTTCCTCCTAATATATGAAAATATCCTTTATATATGTTAGAATTTTCTATTGACCATTGATCGCCTATTGACTCAACAACACAAACTTTATCATATTTTTTTTCAATAATCGTACAATTATTGTAACTACATTCTATGGAGTTAGTTTTTAGTGTTCCACAAATTTTACATCTTGAAATATTTTTATATATCTCTGCTAATGTTTTCGCCATTGGTTTAATAAGTTCTTCTCTGTTATTTATTAATTTAAGAACAATACGTTTAGCAGACTTTGGTCCTAAACCAGGCAACTTTGATATTAGTTTTACTAATTCATCTATTTCATTAATGTTTTGCATATATTTAAAAAGGAAACTTAAGTCCAGGTATCCCCAAACCTCCTGTGGCTTTTGTAATTTCCTCGGAAGTTTTTGATTTCAATTTAATCTTTGCATTGTTGTGAGCGGCCATTATTAAATCCTCAATTATTGTCTTTTCTTCTTTTAAAGTTTCTGGAGAAATATCAATTTTAATTATCTCACCATCTCCATTTAAAGTGACTTTTACAGAATTAGACCCTGAAATTCCTTCTACGGTAATATTCTTAATTTTTTCTTGGCTTTCTTTCATCTTTGTCTCTATTTCCTTCGCTTGAGACAATATTTTCGAAAAATCAGTCATTATTTTCACTTTTGTTTATTTTTACCTCAGTCATTTCAGCATCAGGAAAATTTTCCAATATTTTTTTATATAAAATACTCTCTTTTTTTTTTTCAAAAATATTTTTCTTAATATCTGTTTCTTTTTCTTTTACAGATAGACCGCCTTTTTCTTTTGAAAGAGTAATTATCCATCTTTTATTGGTCCAAGCATATAATTTTGATGATAGTACTTTTATAAAATCTTTATCTAAATCGTCATTAAAAGAAATTTCTATTCTTTGTTTATCAAAACTAACTAGATTTACATTTTTTTCCAATTCGTATTTTAACCGAACTTCTTTTTTTAAAATACAAATGTCTAATAGTTCATTGAATGAGTTTATAGACAATTCTTTCTCTTTTTTTTCATTTTGAAGTTCTTGGTCTGGTTGTTTTTCTTGAACAATATTTTTCATTTGACCAATAGATTTATTTTTTAAATCTAACAAATCACCATTTTCTATTTTATTTTTTTTATCTGTAAAAGTATTATCTTGTTGTAATTCATTGTTTTTGTGTTTTTTTTTTTCTGTAACAGTATCGATTTTTTTTAAATGAATTAACCTAATCAAAAACATTTCAATAGATAAATTTTGATTTGAAACAATATCTAGCTCGCCAAGTGTTTTAATTGTGAATTGCCAAAATAATATGAGTACATTTTTTTCAATTTTATTTGATATTTTTTTTATTAAATTAAACTCCTCATCATTTAAAGAAAAGTTATTTCCATCAATAGTAAGGGAGTCAATATTTTTAAAATAATATAATATTTCTAGAAAGTCGTTTAAAAATATTTTTGGCTCAACACCTTGGTCAAATATTAATCGATAAATTTTTAAAACCTCTTTTTCTTTACCTTCAAATATTAACTCAAACAAATTTATTAATTGAGATTTATCAAAATAACCAAAAATTTTCTGTGCTTCATTTAAATTAAACTCCTCTCCTTGATCAAGAGTTAAAAGCGCTCTATCTAAAAGCGAAAGAGCATCTCTAACTGATCCTTCTGAAATTTTTACAATAAGTTTTAATGCTTCATCGGTTACTTTTCCTTTTTCTTTTTCTT
>CACHQT010000012.1 GCA_902582105.1 uncultured Pelagibacteraceae bacterium | reverse complement strand
GTTTTAATAATATTTTCTTTAATTTCTAACTATGGCAACAGAGTTTCTAATAATAAAACTCTAAATATTTTATCTACCTTATCGATTTCAGGCTATGCAATTCCAGGAATAATTTTGGCTATTGCTTTTATTACATTTATTGCATGGTTTGATGAAAATATAATTAAGTCCTTAGGCTTTATATCAATTAAAAAATTATTTATAGGCTCAGTTCTTGGATTAGTTTTAGTTTATTTTGTAAGATTTTATTCTTTGGCCTTTAACGGAATAAAATCAGGATATGAAAAAATTAATATTTCAGTAGATGAGAGTGCATATCTACTTGGTTTTTCTAAGAGAAAAACTTTTACAAATATTCATATTCCTTTTTTACGAAATTCACTTTTATTTATTATAATTTTGATATCATTAGAAATAATACGAGAATTGCCTATCACTCTAATTTTAAGACCTTTTAATTTTGAAACTTTTGCTACCACTGCTTACATTTCAGCGTCTGAAGATCTATTAGAGGCTGCGGCAGTGCCTTCATTATTTTTAATTTTAATTGCAAGCTTCTTTATTATAATAACATCAAAATATATTTTGAAAGTTACAAATGAATAAAAATTTTTTTGAAGTTAAAAATGTTGATTTTAAAGTTGGAGGTAAAAATAAAGTTAACAATGTATCTTTTTCAATAAAAAAAGAAGGTGAAGTTATATGCCTTTTAGGCCCATCAGGTATTGGAAAAACCACAATACTAAGAACAATCGCTGGATTAGAAAAAATAGATAACGGCTCAATTGAATTAAATAACAAGACCTTATCTTCAAAAAAAATGAACGTGGACCCTGAGAACAGAAATATTTCTCTTGCGTTTCAAGAAAATAGCTTGTTTCCACATTATACTATTGAAAAAAATATATTATTAGGAGCAGAGAGAAATAAAGAAAAGAAAGAAAAAAAAATTAGCTTAAAAGAAATAATTAATTTATTGGATATTGCTCACATACTAAATAAATACCCACATCAAGTTAGTGCCGGAGAAGCCCAGCGTGCATCACTGGCAAGATCTCTTGTTTCCGAACCAGATTTATTACTACTAGATGAACCACTATCAAATGTTGACCAAAGTTTTAAAGAGGAAATTCAAGTTCGGTTAAAACAACTTATAAAAGATGCTAAAATAACAACAATAATAGTTACTCATGACTCTTATGAGGCTTTTTATCTTGGTGATTATTGTGGAATTATATTAAACCAAGAACTAAAACAATTCGACAAACCCTATAATGTCTATCATTTCCCAAATTCTATTGAAGTAGTAAATTTTTTAAATAGAGGAATTTTAATTCCAGCTAAGGTGACAAGCCCTAAAAGTTTAGAAAATTCTGATTTAGGTACAATTACAGGAAATTTTATCAAACCTTACCCAATTGGAACAGATGTAAAACTTTTAATACAGCCTGAAGATTTAGAACATGATGATAGAAGTAATTTAAAACTAGATGTTACTGATAAAAAATTTCGAGGTTCTAATTTTATATATACTTTAAAAACAAGTAGCGATTTATTAATTCCAGTTTTTGTTCATTCACATCACATACATCAACATGAAATAAATGATAAGTTTGGAATTAAAAAACCAATTCACATAGAGCATTTAGTTTGCTTTTAAAAGTTAAACATTATTTATTTTAAAAAAGATATTATTTTCCAATACTTATTAAAGTTAGGTCGTCACTTAGGATTTGATTTTTACTTGTATTTAATACAGACTTTGTAACATCATTTAACTGTTTAATAGTATCCTTATTATAATTATTCTCAATAATGTTAATTGAGCCATCAATACCTATTTCTTTTCCTTCATTATTTATACTTTCAGACAAACCATCAGTGAAAGCATAAAATCTTGAACCGTTTAGTTTAATTTTATTTATTTTATAAAAACTTTTATCTTTTTGTTTAATTACACCTAATGGAGGAGCAGAACTTTCAATTTTATTATATTTTCCATTATTATTTCTTACCAAAGCTGGTTGATGTCCCGCATTTACCCATCTAATTTCATCAGATATTAAATTATATTCGCCAATTATTGAGGTTACAAACATTCCTCCTGTTTTTGTATTGTTTAAATCATTATTCATGTGGAAAACCATTTCATCTGGATCTACTTTTGATTGTGACAAAACTTCAAATAGCGTAGATGCTTTAGCCATAACCATTCCTGCATGAATTCCTTTCCCGGCTACATCAGCAATAATAAAATAAATACTATTATTATGAGGGTAAAAGCTAAAAAAATCTCCAGATACTTCCCTTGCTGAAATATTAATACCGTGAACAGGATAATTTTTTAGATTTCTCTTTGGCAAAAAATTCTCTTGAACTTTTACAGCGAGCTTTACTTCTTTTGAGATTCTTTCTCGCCACTTATTTTTTTCTTCCTCACTTGTCTCTAATTTACTCATTAGCCTATTATAATACAGACCAATGACTCCTCCTGCAGTAAATGGATCTTGTGGGCCTCTAATTTTAAGATCTCCAGACTCAGATTGCTTATCTAAAATTGAAATTAAATCATGCTCAATGGAAACTGCATTGTGCTCTGCAATATTTAGTCCAAGTTCCTCTTGAACAGGGCTTACTCTTAAAGGATAAAATTTGTTAAAAAGACTCAACAATAAAAAAGAAGTTATGAATGTAAACATTCCGATGGATAATACTCCAATAAATTGAATTTTAATTTGTGACAATCTATCGAGTCCTGTATCTAAAATATTTAAATCACTAAAAAATCCTACGGCCAGTGTTCCCCAAATACCAGCTGCTAAATGAACTGGGACAGCTCCAACAACATCATCAATTTCATATTTGTTTAAAATTTCATTTACAATAATTGCAATAATTGATCCTACAATTCCAACAAAAATAGACGTAACTGAAGTCATTGAATTACATCCAGCTGTAATTGCAACTAGTCCTGCCAAAGGTCCTAAAATAATATAAAAAGGATCAGGTTTTTTGAATCTTATGTATGAAATACTTAAACCAGTTAACAAACCGAATGCAGCTGCTAAAAATGTATTTATTAAAATCAATGGAACAGTTTCATCCATTGCACCGTTACTTCCGCCATTAAAACCAAACCAACCAAACCATAAAATCAAGGTCCCTAAAACTGCCAAAGGAAAGCTAGAACCGGTAAATTTACCTTTATTTGAATCTGAATATTTTCCTATTCTGGGCCCTAAAATTAAAACTGCTGCTAGTGCAATCCATCCTCCAACTGAATGAACAATTGTACTTCCAGCAAAATCTACAAAACCCAAATCTGAAAGCCATCCAGTAGTTTTTATTGAACCTGTTACAACTAACAATTGGTTAACTGCATCATATTTTGAGAGATAGCTCGAAGACCAAGCCCAATGACCAACTATTGGATAAATTATTCCAGTAGCTAATACTGTCATTATTAGATAACCATTAAATTTCATTCTTTCAGCAACAGCACCTGAAATTATTGTAGCAGCGGTTGCAACAAACATAGCTTGGAAGACAAAATAAGTCATGTACTCAGCCTTATCTGTTTTGAAGAAAAATAAATCAGTCCCAAATAAACCATTATAGGAAGTACCAAACATAATACCAAATCCAAAAATCCAAAAGATAACTACAGATACACCAAAATCAGCAGCATTCTTTAATGCAACATTGATACTATTCTTGTGTCTTGATAAACCTGTTTCCATGCACATAAAACCAGCTTGCATAATGAAAACTAATATCGCACAATCTATAACCCATAAAGTGTCAATATTACTTGTAAGCACATCAATTATTTTTTGAGAAGACATTAAAATTATTTATTTTTTTAATTAAAATTTTTCCATAATTACTATCATTATTTTTGTTTTTCAATTATAAATAAGTGAAAAGGGGTGTCTATCTAGACTGAGAATATACCCTAAGAACCTGTCCGGTAATTCAGAAAGGGAAAGAAATGGAACAAATAAATATTTTAAGTCAATCCTCAGCAATTTTACTAATTCTAATAGTTAGTATTATTTTTGTATTCCTAGGAGTAATTTATACAAAAAGGTATCAAGGTTTAAGTAATTATCTCGTAGCTAATAGATCTATTAAAACATTTTCGTTAACGTGTAGCTTGGTATCATCAGCTTTGGGTGCATGGATATTATTTGGCCCAGCATCAGCCGCAACATGGGGAGGAATTGGTGCTGTGATTGGATATTCTTTAGGAACAGCATTTCCATTATTTATACTTATATATATTGGAAAAAAATTTAGAAAATTTTATCCAAAAGGTAAAACTTTAATAGAAGTTGTAAGACTAAGATTTGGAAAAAAATTATTCAAATTAATTTTATTTTTATCAATTTTTTATATGTTAATTTTTTTAACAGCAGAAGTAACAGCTGTATCTATTTTAGTGAAATATATTTCAGGAACAGACTTATGGATAACAGCTTTAATAGTTATTGTGAGTTCATTAATTTACACTCTATATGGTGGGTTACGAGCATCAATTTTTACAGATAATATTCAGTTTGCTGTATTTGGTTTATTATTATTAGTTAGCTTTTCATATCTTATTTCATTTAATTCCAATGAATTTAATTTTGAATTCATAAATTTTAATAAACCGCACCTATTAAGCTCAAATTATATGCCAAATTTTACTGCTGGATTAACTTTTTTTATTGCTGTAGCTGCAACAAATTTATTTCATCAAGGAAATTGGCAAAGAGTTTACGCAGCAAAAAATGATAAAATATTAAAAAATAGTCTGATAATTTCATTTATAATAATTATACCAATCGTTTTTATTATGGGATTTAGTGGCTTAATTGCTGTAGCTCAAAATAGCAATGTTATTCCTGATCTTGCCTTTTTTTATCTCTTAATTAAAGAGCAGACTTTTATTTTGTCTATTGTAATTCTGGTTCTTGCTATTTCATTAACTGTGAGCAGCATTGATACTTTAATTAATGCGATTTCAAGTTTGATAGTCGTTGATGGAAAACAAATTGTTAAAATTAAAACTGATTATTTAAATTTATCAAAACTTATAATGATTATTTTATCTTTAATTGCATTTTTTGTTGCATCCAAAGGATTAAGTATTTTATATTTATTTTTGTTAGCAGATTTATTTTGTTGTGCAGCGGTTTTAACGATTTTTTATAGTTTTTATGACAAGAATATTAAAGAAAAAAATGCATATCTTTCAATTATTATTGGTTTAACAGTTGGTTTATTATTGTTCCCGAGTCCAGATTTTTCAAAGTCTATTCTAGTGGGTATTTTGATGCCAGTAGACTTTTTTCCTTCATTTATAGCCAACTCATTGCTTTTTTTATCGTTTATTTCAGCTACATTTTTTCCATTACTTACTTGGAAAATAAAATAAAATGAATAGAATCTATTATTATGCTTAATTACATATTACCATTTATAGTTTTAATATTAGTTGTTGTTTTTATCCATGAATATGGACATTATTATTTTGCTAAAAAATATGGAGTTGGTGTAACTGATTTTTCTATCGGATTTGGGAAAGAAATGTTTGGTTGGAACGATAAATCTGGAACTAGATGGAAAATCTGCTGGATACCCCTAGGCGGCTATGTTAAATTTTTTGGTGATAGAAATGTTTTTAGTCAGGCGGATCAGGAAAAGATATTAAAAAAATATAACACAGAAGATCAAAAAAAACTATTTGTATTAAAACCTTTATATCAAAGAGCTCTAATAGTTGCCGCTGGTCCAATTGCAAATTTTATACTAGCAATTTTTATTTTTTTTTCTATTTATACTTTTGTTGGTAAAGATTTTACTCCAGCAGTTATTAACGAAGTTCAAAAAGATAGTCCTGCTATGAGTGCTGGACTTAAAAAAAATGACGTTATTCTTTCTATCGATGACAACAAAGTAAAAAGTATTATGGAAGTTTCAAAGTTTATAGCCATGTCGACTAATGAATATATAAATTTTGTTGTTTCTAGATCTAATCAAGAACTTTCTTTTAAAGTTAAACCAAATATGGTTTCAACTGAGGATAATTTAGGAAATAAAATAAAAAAAAGAATGGTTGGTATTAAACTCGGCGCTTTTAACAATGAGGTTAATCATGTCAAATTAGGACCAGCGAAATCTCTTTTTTACGCAGTTAATGAGGTCTATTTTGTTAGTATTTCTTCACTAAAATATTTAGGTACCTTAATAAAAGGAAAGGGTGATACATCTCAATTAGGAGGACCAATTCGAATTGCAAAAATAACAGGCCAGGTTGCTGAGTTTGGTATTTTGCCTTTCTTGAGTATAATGGCCTATATTTCTGTTAGTCTTGGACTAATTAATCTTTTCCCAATACCACTATTAGATGGTGGACACTTAATGTTTTATGCTTTTGAAAAAGTTTTAGGAAAACCATTAAGCCAAAGAACTCAAGAAGGTTTCTTTCGAATCGGCATGTTTTTATTGTTGTCTTTAATGTTTTTTACTACCTTTAATGACTTAAAAGATTTGGGTTTGTTTTAAAAATTCTAACTTATCAACATTTAAAAAACCCTTTAAAATCAAGCATTTTTAACAAATTCACTATATATTGTGGTTTTTCTCAATATGGACACTAAAAAAAAGCTTGATTTATAAGGGATTATAGCAAATAAGTGAATTAACCTTTAAAAACCGGAGCTAAAAATGAACAAAAAACAATTAGTAGCTAAATTATCTGCTTCACTTAATCAAAGTAAAGCTGATGCTGAGCGTACTTTTGATACCATTACCAATACTATTTTGGATGCATTAAAAGCTGATGACTCAGTGAAAATTGCAGGTTTTGGTACTTATAAAGTAGCGAAAAGAAAAGCACGAATTGGAAGAAATCCTAGAACTGGAGAGCAAATTCAAATCGCAGCTTCTCAAAAAGTAAAATTTTTACCTGCAAAAGCACTTAAAGAAGTATTTAATAAGTAGACTTTCTTAGACAGCCTTATCATAAAAAAGTGATAAGGCTGTTACTATATGTAATTTCTGCATACCTATTTCTATCAATCATCATTAGTTTAATTTTTTTTTAAATATAAAAACTTTAAATAATTAATTTAAGGAGTTTATTTATGTTTAAAATAATAACAAGAATCTCTCTTTTAACGGTTGGCTTATTATCTTGGTTTATAATGCCTGCTGCAGCAGAAACTACAGTTTCAGCAGAAGTCGGATTCATTTTTAACACATTTCTATTTCTTGTATGTGGATTTTTAGTCATGTTTATGGCTGCAGGATTCGCGATGTTAGAATCAGGAATGGTTACATCTAAAAGTGTATCAGTAATTTGTGCAAAAAATATAGGTTTATTTTCAATTGCAGGAATTATGTTTTGGATGTTTGGTTACAATGTAGCATATGGGATACCAGAGGGTGGTTATATCGGTAAATTTATACCATGGTCTGATAACAGTAAGATTTCAACAGGATATGCAGATGGATCTGATTGGTATTTTCAAATGGTATTTTGTGCAACTACCGTATCTATAGTTTCGGGTACACTAGCAGAAAGAATTAAGTTATGGCCATTCTTTTTATTTGCCGCAATATTAACAGGATTTTTGTATCCGTTCGTAATGGGTTGGCAATGGGGTGGTGGTTGGCTTGCAGCTGCAGGGTTTAATGATTTTGCAGGATCAACTTTAGTACACTCTACAGGTGGAGCAGCAGCTTTAGCTGGCGCGATACTTTTAGGGCCAAGACTAGGTAGATTTACAAAGTCAGGAACACCTTCACCAGTAAAACCTTTCGCCGCATCTTCAATACCTTTAGTAACAATTGGAGTATTTATTTTATGGCTAGGTTGGTTCGGATTTAACGGTGGATCGCAACTTGCAATGGGTACTGGTAATGATGCAATTGCAGTCTCTAAAATTTTTATCAACACAAATTTAGCAGCCTGTGGTGGAGTTATTGCTGCAGCTATCGTAACAAGGTTAAATTTTGGAAAAACAGATGTTATCCAAATGCTTAACGGCGCAATTGGTGGTCTTGTTGCAGTAACAGCAGAACCATTAATGCCATCACCTTTAGCAGCAATTTTAATTGGTGCTGTTGGGGGAATAATAGTTGTTTACGGAACTAAATTTTTGTTTGCAATGAAAGTTGATGATGTAGTTGGTGCAGTTCCAGCTCACTTGTTTGCAGGAATTTGGGGAACTTTAGCTGTTCCAATAACAAATTCAGGTGCAAACTTTGGTAGTCAACTTTTGGGCGTTATAGCAATCAACGGGACTGTATTCGTTATATCTTTAATTGTCTGGGCCATAATGAAAAACACTATGGGCATTAGATTAAGCAAAGAAGCTGAAATGAAAGGTACAGACGTCACAGAAACAGGAGTGATAGCTTACGCAATAAGAGATTAGTTATAGTTCGTTAGTTAGTATAGCTAAAATAGAACCCCCCTTTCTTCCTAATGTTATTCTCATGTGAGGGGGGTTCTAAATATTTTTAAGGAAATCTAATACTTCTTTAGCATGATCTTTCACTCTTACATTTTTCCAAATTTTTATAATCTTTCCTTTTTTATCAATTAAAAAAGTAGTTCTGATTATACCCATAAACTCTTTACCCATAAATTTTTTTTTACCCCAAACTTTGTAGTCTTTTATAATTTTTTTTTCTTCATCAGCTAACAGATTAAATTTTACTTTATATTTTTCTCTGAATTTATTATGACTTTTTAAGTCATCTTTAGAAATTCCATATATTTCGCAGTTAAGTTTTTTAAATTTGGGCAAAAGTGTATTAAAATCTTTTGTTTCAATGGTACATCCAGGAGTATCATCTTTTGGGTAGAAATATAGAACTACATATTTTCCTTTGGAGTCGTTAAGTGAATATTCTTTGTTACCTGTAGATGGTACTTTAAAAACTGAAGCTTTATTATTTAATTTAATCATTTTTTATTAATTTTCGTCCCATAGTTTTTTATAGTCTATAAAAGGTGATAAACCATAGCTTGAATTAATATTTGTAAAATGTACTGACAAACTCTTCATTGGAGAAATGCATATTTCACTTTTGTAAATTTCATTTAAATATTTTTCAAATGGTTCATTTCTATCTAAACAGGTTTTTCTAAAATTTTCCCAATATTTTTCAATAAACCTCTTACTAGTCATAAATGTACATAAAGTTTCATCAATTGTTCGCCAGTGTCTTTTGTTACCAATTAAAACATTTGTTTTTTTATTATTCATATACAAAAAAGGATAATCACTTGGGCAGATAAAAATATCTTTATTTAACTGAGAAGATATTCTTTCATATGAAGATATCATTTCTTCCATCATTGGAACAAAATGTAAATAATCATCTTCTACAAAAAAAACTAAATCTTCCCCATGCTCTTTTGCGTTTTCATAACAACAGAGCAAACTTGCTAAATTTGAAAATGTTTGCTCGTTTTTTTGTTCCTTAATAACATTTTTGTATTTGTGATGATCTAAATTTAAAATCTCTGTTTTTAGATTAGAATTTTTAGCAAGAGTAGTAATTTTTTCAAGATTTTCTTGTTTTGAGTTGTCATCAACGATCATTAATTTAATCTTTATTGATGGATATTTTTCATTACAAAAATTAATTGATTTAATAAGCGACTTTAAAGACCTTACTGTATATTCAATTTTTGGTTCTTCAAATAATCTTTTCTTGTTTTGATCCCATATTTCTACATTACTATTGGTTCTAAATAAAATAAGTACTGATGAAATTTTTCTAGATATCTTCACTTCGCCTAAAGGAAGTATAATAGATTTATCATTTAAAATTGATAAATTATCGTTTAATTCTCTGTTGAGTGTCGGTGATACAAAATTATTTTGATCAATTATTTCATAACCCATAATTTTACAAAGTTTTATGAATATTTTTTTTATGATGCTTTTTTTCATTATTTTGTTTATGATATTTTATTTACAATATTATGGCCATTAAATCATCACAAACTCTTGTAGCAGAAGCATTAAAAACTGTAAAAACGATTTCTCCAGAAGAAGCATTGAAATTAGTTAATGAAAACAAATGCAATTTAATTGATATTAGAGACGCATTTGAACTTCAGAGAGAGGGTAGTGTAGAAAACTCTTTTCATATACCAAGAGGATTATTGGAATTTTCTATTCACCCAGATAGCGCTTTCTCTCAAAGGGAAAAATTAGATCCAAATAAAGAAATGGTTTTATTTTGCGCAGCAGGCGGAAGATCTGCTTTAGCAGCAAACACGCTTAAGGAAATGGGTTTTGAAAAAGTATCTCATGTCGAAGGTGGTTTTGGAGCGATGAAAAATAGTGGTTTTAAAACCTCTTAATCGTAAAGATTAATTTTTTTTGCGTAAAATATTTTGAATATCCAATAAATAAAAATTCCTAAAGGACCAACAAAATAGGTAATGATCAAAGGGAAAAATATTAGAGCTTTTGGCATATTAAATTTTTGATAATCGTTTACCATCCATCCACCACAAAATAAATTTATTGCCAAAAAATGTATCCAAAATAAAATTAAAAAATTACTATTCTCAAAAAGATACAATAGATTTGCAAAACTTAAATATAAGCTGAAGTTCCTTAAAAAATCATATCCATCTTTAAAAATTACATAAATTAAATAAGCATAAATTAAACTAAAGATGATTATCGGAAATATTGAAGTAGTGAATATTTTACAGATTTTTGATTGAGGAAAAAAAAGCAAAATCAACCAGAAAGGTAAAACACCAAAGTTTAACCATAAATAGATCTTTTCTGTAGAAAAGTAAGTATAAATTTGTTCGATCATAAATAAATATATTATATTAAAACATACTATGATTCCTATAAAAAATAGAAAAAAAACACTAGAAGTAACTGTGGAAGAAATGAGAAATTTATCATTTTCTTATTTAGAAAAGTTTTCTCCATCAAAACAACAATTAAAAACCTATTTATTAAAAAAATATTTAAAATATTCAAACCCAAAAAACAAAAAGCAAGATATTATTCATTTAATCGATATAGTTTTACTAGATTTAGAAAAAACAAAATTTATAAGTGATAAATTTTATTCTGAAAGTAAGGCAAAAAATTTAATCCAAAAAGGCAGTTCAATTAATAAAATTAGAAACTATTTAATTTCTAAAGGCATCAGCAATAAGTATGTTAAAGAGACAATTAATCAAATTAACGAAAATAATGAAAACCAAGATTTTTTTTCTGCTATAAAAGTATGTAAAAAAAAAAGAATAGGACCTTCGCGGCCAGATGATAATAGACCTCTATTTTATAAAAAAGATATTTCTATATTAGCTAGAAACGGTTTTGATTTTGAAACATCAAAAAAAGTTATGGATCTTGAGAAAAGTGAATTTTTAAAAATAATTAATCTATTATAATTTTTTTTTCTTATTTTTTTCTTCCAGATAATATTGAATTTTATTTTTAATAAAGTTTTTGACAATGACAAAAACAACTAAACCAAAAATACTGACTGAAACAATAATTATTAAAATAATTCTTAATCTTTCGTCCATATCTTAAAGATTTTCACCTCTTTTTATAATTAGACTTGGATTTTTGAAGTCTTTTTTTCCATAAAAGATTTCATTTCCATTAAAATCAGTAATAATTCCACCTGCATTTTTTAAAATCGCATGGCCAGCTGCTATGTCCCATTCTGATGCTCTCGGTTCCGCTACATACAAATCAAACTCACTTGTTGCAACTACACAAAATTTTAAAGAGCTCTTCATTTTTGTATGATCTGTAACTTTAAATTTCTTATGTAGTTCAGAAATAACCGGTTTAAGATTTTCAGAGTAAGACACGGCTTTTACTTCATTTTGGCCAGTTTTTTTTTCACATGTAAGTTTAATTTCTTTATTATCTGCTAGCTCGAAGCTTGATCCAAACCCATAAGTATAAAAAAGCCTTTTTTTCGCTGGAGCATAAATTATTCCTAACTCTGGTTTTTTATTAATTATCAGTGCTGCGTTTAGAGTAAATTCATCTTTGTTATTAACGTAATCGTAGGTTCCATCAATAGGATCAATTAACCAAAAGTTATTCATTTCAGTATTTGATTTATTCGAAGAACTTTCCTCTGACACAATCGGTATATCAGGGGTAATATTTTTTATTTTTTTTGTTAAAATATTATTAACTTCAATATCGCCATTTGTTACTGGTGTATTATCAGATTTAATCTCTTTTTTTAAACCTATTTCTCTTAGTTTAATTGATCTCTCTCCAGCATCAATAAATGTTTTAAGTAATTCATCACTGATTTTCTTAAGGTGCTGTTTATCCATTTTTTATTTTTTCTAATTTTATGCTATTTGAAATTATTACAATTTTGCCAACGTTTTCAAAATTTACAGTCATTTTTTCATTTATTATTGATTGAACTTGGCCAATTCCCCACTCTTTCTTTATCGGATTAATTACTTTGTCGCCTGGCTCAAATTCTAAAATCATTTAATTTAATTTATAATAGAAATAAGTATAAATACCATCAATATGACATTAAAACTTAATTCTATTGGATTAAATAAAGAACCTAAAGAGACAACTGTGGTTGTTGCTATGTCGGGTGGAGTAGATTCTTCAACTGTTGCAGGCATGATGAAGAAAGAGGGTTACAAGGTAATAGGCATAACATTAAAGCTTTACGATGATAATAAAGAAGTTGCACGTTCAAAACAATGTTGTTCAGGTCAAGATGTTATGGATGCAAAAAGAGTTGCACAAAAATTAGATATAGAACATAGAGTTTTATTTTACCAAAATAAGTTTAAGGAAGGTGTGGTAGATAACTTTGTAGATAGTTACCTAAAAGGAGAGACTCCAATCCCATGTATACAATGTAATAAAACTGTAAAATTTAATGATTTGTTTAATGAGTCAAAGAATTTAAAAGCAGATGCATTGATTACAGGACATTATGTTAAAAGCATAACTAAAAATAATATTACCAATATGTATAGAGCGATTGATGAAAATCGTGATCAAAGTTATTTTTTGTTTGATACGACTAGAGATCAATTAAATTATTTAAGATTTCCTTTAGGAAGTTTTTTGAAATCTGAAACTAGAGCAATAGCAAAAAAATTAGATTTAAATGTTGCAGATAAACCAGATAGTCAAGATATATGCTTTGTTCCAAACGGTGATTATGTATCTGTAATAGAAAAATTAAGACCAGAAGCATTTAAAAAAGGAAACATAAAAGATGTAAATGGAAAAGTTGTTGGAGTTCACGATGGTATTGTAAATTTTACTATAGGGCAAAGAAAAGGAATAAAATTAGCCGCAAAAGATCCATTATATGTTGTTGAAATTAATGCAGAGAAAAATGAAATTACCGTGGGGTCTAAAGATCAGCTAATTAAGAAAGAAATTAAATTAACAAATTTAAATTTGTTAGCAGATCCCCAAGAATTTGAAAAAGAAATTTTTGTTAAAGTTAGATCTACAGGCAGCTTATTAAAATCAAATATACAGATCAAAAATAATAATGATGCTATTTTGTCTTTAAAACAAGATGAGTACGGAATCTCTCCTGGACAAGCATGTGTTTTTTATTCAAAAGATTCACATGGTTATAAAGTTCTCGGCGGTGGATGGATTACCAAGTAAATTAATCTATTGTTTTTTCCACATAAAAAAAGTTAATAAATAAAATGCAATTACTCCTAAAAAATAATCCCATTCTAGGGCATGTTTTAAATGAGTATTACCAGGCATACTTATTATTGGAATACTAATTACTGCAACTACAATTAACAAGGAAACTAAAATCAATTTAGTTTTAAGAACTTTTACACTAATAAATTTAAATATTTTTTCTTTTAGGGAGTAAATAGTCATTACCAAATAAAACTGTGCTGTAATTTCAAATATTATAAAACACAACAATATTACCCTACGAAATAGTTTATATAAATCGTAATCGAATTTTATTCCTAAGAATATTGAGTGTAATATTAGAAATATTGCGGAGCTCACTCCAAAAAAAACAAACAATTTTATATTTTTATGATTTTTGTCAAATGAGTTGATTATTTTTTTATTATATAGCCAATATTTGATTAATAAAAATGATGTGAATATCATTAATGGTTTAAAAACTAAATAGGTTGGAAATACTCTTGCTGTTCTACTTATTGATGCTCCACCATCAATATAAGGGAAGGTGTTATGAATCACATGTGCGGGATTTGGAAAAAGCCCATGAAACTGAGTTATCAAAATAAGACAAGTGTTTACCGCAACAAAAGGAATTATAAAAATCCAAATACTTATGGATTTAGCTTTAGCTATATTTTCCATTAGATAAAGAGATTATTTCTTTTTATTTTTTTTTCTTGCTCTTCTTTTTTTAGAGCCCATTTTTCTTCGGCCTCTGTGCTTTTTTGGATATCCCATAATTACCTCAATTTTATAATTTTATTGACTTATTTGTTGGATATAGCATTGTCATAAATACTTATCAAATTTTTTATGTCTAAATCATTTAAAACATTTCTAAAGCATACAGCGAAAGATTATTATAATCAGTCTGTAAATCCTCCCGTTGTAAGAGCCTCAACCATCATATTTAAATCAATGAATGAGCTAAGAAAAACACAATCTAAAGGTAAAAAAAATCCTATAGGAGGTCATTTTGAGTATGGAAGACAAGGAACTTCAACAACTTTTATTTTACAACAAATGTTAAGAAAAATGGAAGAGTGTTATCATGTATTTTTAACACCAACTGGTTTTGGTTCAGTTTTTTTATCAATTTTTAGCATTGTTAGGCCAGGTGATGAAATTCTTGCTGCTGATCCAGTATATTCTCCAACTAGGCTTTTAACTGGAGATTTTTTAAAATCATTTAATATTAAAACAGTTTTTTATAATCCAAATGACTTAAGCACATTAAAAAAAAATATTACAAAAAAAACAAAATTAATTTATGTTGAGAATCCAGGTAGCAACTCTTTTGAATTTCAGGATTTATCTAAAATAATTTCAATAGCAAAGAAAAATAAATTATTTTCAGTAATAGATAATACTTGGGGAACGCCATATTATTTAAAACCAATTAAATTAGGATTTGATATGTCAATTGTATCTGCAACAAAATATTATTCAGGTCATTCAGATGTAATGGGAGGAAGTTTAGCGGTTAATAAAAGAGTTTTTAAATATGTTGAAAAAGCAAACAAAATAACTGGTTTAAGGCTAGGACCTGATGACGCTTATCTCATAATAAGAGGATTAAGAACTCTAGATGTTCGATTAGATAGACATGAAGAAAATGCAAAAAAAGTTGCATCTTTTCTATCTAGTCACAAAAAAGTTAAGCTTTTATATCCTCATAAAAAAAACTCTCATAATTATAAAATGTGGAAAAAATATTACTCAGGAGCGTCTGGATTGATGGGTTTAAAAATTAAGTCAAAAAATAAAAATTCTATTAACAAGTTTGTAAATTCCTTAAAATTGTTTGGTTACGGATATAGCTGGGGAGGATTTGAAAGCTTAGCATTGCATCAAGAGTTTAGGGAATTAGGAAAAAGAAATTTTCTAAAATTGGAAAAAAACGAACATTTGGTTAGGCTTCATATAGGTCTAGAAGATCCAAAAGATTTAATTAATGATTTAAAAAAATCTTTGAGATTTATCAAATGAGTTCTCAAAAATTTATTAGAAATAATGCTGCTTTAACAACACTTGTAGCAGCATGTTTAGTTGTTTTAGTTTCTTTAAGTGTCAGGCAAGTTTTTGGCATGTTTTTTATGGATTTCAACTTAGACCTTGGAATATCTAACACTGAATTTGGTTTGGCTATAGGTATTCAAATGTTGGGCTGGGGTTTATCGGGACCTATATTTGGAGCAATTGCAGATAGATACGGAGGCCACAAAGCTATTTCTCTCGCTTTTATTTTTTACATAGTAGGTATTTATTTTTTATATGCTGGACCAAATACAGGCATATACTTTCAAATTAGTTTAGGAGTTTTAGTGGGAATTGGATGTGGTGGTACCGCAATAAGTATTCCCATGTCTGTTGTAGGCAAGCATTTTCCATTGTCAAACAGAACAATAGCTATGAGTTTAGTCACTGCAGTAGGGTCATTTGGATATTTTTTATCTCCATTATTCACGAATTACTCATTAATGAATAATGGTTGGGTTGATACACTTTTTATTTTTATGATTTTTCTAACTTTTGGTTTTATTATAGCTTTCTTTGTAAGATCACCAAATTTATCAGAGTCAGTAGAAAAGTCCTATCAACAAACTACTTTTGAAGCTCTTAAAGAAGCATTTAAAACTAAAAGCTACGTACTCTTAACCGCAGGTTTTTTTGTATGTGGATTTCATATTACTTTAGTAGGTACCCACGTACCAAAATATGTAATTGATAGAGGTCTTGATGATTGGACTGCTGCAATGATTTTATCTTTGATAGGTTTTTTTAATATTATAGGTTCACTGTTAAGTGGTTACTTATCAACTAAGATGAGTAAAAAAATTATCTTAAGCGGAATATACCTTTTAAGAGGGGTCTCTATTTGTTTATTTATTTTTACACCACCAAGTACAATAAGCTCAATTATTTTTGGTGCTAGTTTTGGATTTTTATGGCTGTCCACTGTACCTGCAACTAGTGGAATAGTTGCTCATATATTTGGCACAAAATATCTTGGATTACTATACGGAATAGTTTTTTTAAGTCATCAAATAGGATCATTTTTTGGTGCTTATCTAGGTGGTTTATTTTACGATTTATACGGGTCTTATGATTATGCGTGGTATTTGGCAATTGCATTATCTATATTTGCAGGCTTAATACACTTACCTATAAAAGAGAAAGCAATTGAAAGAACTCAACTCGCATAAAAATAAATTTAGTCCTTATTTAGAAAATCTATATAATTCTGACAAGCCACTCATTATTTATAAAGTTAAAGATGGGTACAATTTATATACTGATTTTTCAAAAAAGTTTATTTTAACAAAAAAAAATATAAGTAAATTTTTTAATTTTTTTACAAATAAAAGATTTATGAAAGAAACAGATCTTTTAATAGGTTTTTTTGGATATGAAATTCTTTGTAGTTTATTAAAAATTAATATTAATGATCAAAAAAAATTAAACTTCTATAAAGGTGTTTTTTATAAACCAGAAACTTTAATTAAGATAAGAAAAGATATAAAAATAATTTCATCGAAAAAAATAAATAAGTTTAATAACTATTTTAACAAGACACAAATTCTTAGCCCTTTCAAAATAAACATAAGTTATAGCAAATATAGAAAAATATTTAATTTATTTTCAAAAAAAATAAAACAGGGAGAAACATATCAAATTAAAATCTGCACTAAATATAAAAATAAATCTAAAATCAATCCTGTAAATTTTTTTTGGAAACTAATGAAGACAAACTCATCACCAGAATCCTTTATGATTAGAGACAAAAATTTTTCTATAGTTAGTTGTTCACCAGAAACTTTAATCGATAAAAAAGGTAAAAAGATAATTACAAAACCTATTGCGGGTACACTTAAAAAAAGTAAGAAAATTAATAAAACTAGGGCGCTACATTTTTTTAAAAATAATGAAAAAGAGACAAAAGAACATAACATGATTGTTGATATGGAAAGAAATGATTTATCAAAAATATGTAAAACAGGAACAGTAAAAATATTAAAAGAAAAATATGTAGAGGAGTATAAACATCTATTTCATTATGTGACCACAATACAAGGAGTTTTAAAAAATAAAATTGATATAAAGAATATAATTAAATCTATGATGCCAGGCGGTTCAGTTATTGGATGTCCAAAAATAAGAACTCTTGAGCTTCTAAACAAACAGGAAAAAGAAGATAGAAATATATTTACAGGAAGCTTTGGATATATCAAATTTAATCAAGATATGAAATTTAATATAATTATAAGATCAATTTTGAATTATAAAAATATTTCTGAAATATCGGCAGCGTCAGGCGTCGTACTAGATAGCTCTGCAAAAAAGGAATTTAACGAGAATTATATTAAAGCAAAATCATTACTAGATTTATACAAATGATATACATAATTGATCATCAAGACTCTTTTACATGGAATGTAGTCCATCAATTTTCAATGTTCGATGATGTATATTGTTCAAATTATTTTGAAATTAATCAAAAAAAACTTGAACAATCAGATACAATAGTTTTATCACCAGGTCCAGGAGCACCAAAAGACTACCCGGTAACATCAAAAATTTATAATAAATATAAAACAAAAAAGAAAATAGTTGGTATTTGTTTAGGTTACCAGCAAATATTGTTTAATGAAAAAGGAAAAATTATAGAGCAGAAAAATATTTATCATGGCTATCAATCAAAAGTAAAAGTAACAAAAGAGAGTAAATTATTTTTAAAAAATAAATTTTTTAATGTTGGGAGATATCATTCCCTCAAACTTCATGAACCGTATAAATCAAAAAGTATAAAAATAACTATGAGATGTGCTAAATCTAATATAGCAATGGCGATCGAGGATACAAAAAATAGTATTTATGGTTTTCAATTTCACCCAGAATCATTTTTAACAGAACATGGCAATATTATTATTAAAAAAATCTTATCGGCATAAAGATCTAAAAGAAATTAAGTTCCATGATCTTTGGAACTCATATGGTGTTTTTACAACAATGAGGATCATTGGTAAACCTGCAAAAATTTTATTTTTTAAAAATCATATTGATAATTTAGTGAAGTCTTTAAAAATTTATAAAATTGATAAAAAAAATATAAAAAAAAATATTCTTAATTTAATTAAAATAAATATTAATAGTAAAAAAAAATATGATCATTTATTTAGAGTTGCTTTAAACAATAAAATGATCTCTATTTCTTTGAGAAAAAGACCAAAACCAAAACTAAATTTTACTCTTAAATTATTAAACTATAAAAGAATTGATCCAAAATATAAAAATTTAAAATATAAAAAAATTTTAAATTTTCTTAAAAAAATAGATCCAACAAAATTTGATATAGCGTTATATAAAAACAAAAAAATATTAGAAACTGGAACTTCTAATCTGCTATTTATAAAAAATAACTGTATATATTCTCCTACTAAAGATTTTTACGCGGGAACAACTTTCAAATTTTTTTCAAAAAAAATACGAAAAATAAAAAAGAGAAATATAACAACCGATTCTCTATGTATTTATGACGAAATTATTATTATTGGATCTGGCAAAGGAGTGGTTTCAGTGAATCGTATCGAAAATACAGATTGGAAAAGAAAAAGTTTAAAAAATTATAGATTTTTATCTAAAATATATGCAAAAGCTGTTGCGAACTGTCCCAGATATAACGGTTGATCTATTTTGACTTCTATACTAAAAACTTTCTTCTAAAGGGAAGGAAAAACCAAGATGTTATCGATCAATCCGTTTGCAATTCTAGCTGAATCTGTATCGCCAATTTATATGCAGTCTTTTGTTGTGTTAATGATTGTTTTGATTGTTGTTGGTACTCTTGTTGATATTGTTCATAAAAAAAATGTTAAATATTTTTTTGAAAATGCAAAAAAAGCAAAGTTATCTGCTACAAAAACTCTAAGTACTGGACAAAGAATATCTGTAATTTCTAAAACAATCGTAAGTGACATTGCAACTACCTCCGAGCTCGGAGCTGGAAAAAGAAGAGCTGCACATCTTCTTGGAATGTATGGAACAATTTTATTCTGGGTAGGATCAGCAGTAATGATTTTTTGTTATTCAAACTCCTCTTCAAATACTCCATCTTTTTGGCCAATCATTTGGCATGTAGGAGCTATAATGACTGTTATAGGAGGAGGGTGGTTTTGGTTTTTTTTAAGAGTGGATGTTTATTCAGAAGCTCAACCTTGGTATAGAATTATAAAAGCAGATTTATTTGTTCTTGCTCTTGTTGCCTCTTCTTTATTTGGTTTAATTTGGTCTTATTTACAATCATTAAACTTAAATGATAGATGGGATGATAAAATGTTTTTAGTTTTATTTATTGTTTCAAATCTAGTCTTATTTGGTGGAGTGTATTGGTCAAAATTTGCTCATATGTTTTATAAACCTGGAGCAGCAATTCAAAAGAATTTAGCTGAAGCTGACGGTTCTAGAGACAATTTGCCACCCGAAGCAGATGCCCCAAAACAGTTTGGATTAGGTATAAGTAGAGAGAATCCAAAACATTACTAATATGATATTGAAAGGAATAAAATAAATTATGTCAACTTTTGTATACATGACACGTTGTGATGGTTGTGGTCATTGTGTAGATATTTGTCCCTCGGATATTATGCATATAGACGAAACAATAAGACGTGCAAAAAATATTGAACCAAATTTTTGTTGGGAATGTTATTCATGTGTTAAGGCATGTCCTAACCATGCAATAGATGTTAGAGGGTATGCTGACTTTGCTCCAATGGGTCACAGCGTAAGAGTTAGACGAGAAGAAGAAAAGGGAACAATTTCTTGGAAAATTAAATTTAGAAATGGAACTGTAAAAGACTTTGTATCTCCAATAACAACAAAACCATGGGGTAAGTTTATTCCAAAACTTGCTGACGGCGATAAACCAAACCAAGGAGAAATAAATTCACAGATTCTTTATTCTGAACCAGAGGGTTTAAATACAAAAAAAGAATTACCTAAAGTAGAAAAAAGTGCATTTAAAAAAGGTGTTTATTATTAATGGCTAGAAAAACTATAGTTGAAGATTGTGATATTCTTGTTGTAGGTGGTGGTATGGCTGGAACTGGTGCCACTTTTGAAGCTAGGCACTGGGGGAGAGATTTAAAAATTATTTGTGTAGAAAAAGCGAATATCGACAGAAGTGGAGCTGTAGCTCAGGGTTTATATGCAATCAACTGTTATATGGGAATGCAATGGGGAGAAAATCAACCAGAAGATCACGTTCGTTATGCTCGAAATGATTTAATGGGCCTAGTTAGAGAAGATCTTGGTTATGATATGGCTCGTCACGTAGACTCAACAGTACACATGTTTGATGAGTGGGGCTTACCAATGATGAAGAATAAAGAAACTGGCCGTTACCAACGTGAAGGTAAATGGCAAATAATGATTCATGGTGAAAGTTATAAACCAATAGTAGCTGAAGCAGCAAAAAAGTCTGCAGATAAAATTTATAATAGGATTATGATTACTCATTTACTTATGGATGAAGCAAAAGATAATAGAGTAGGTGGAGCCGTAGGTTTTAATATGAGAACTGGAGATTATTATGTCTTTAGAGCAAAAACTGTAATAGTTGCTGCAGGTGGAGCATCTCACATCTTTAAACCAAGAGCTGTAGGAGAAGGAATGGGAAGAACTTGGTATGCACCTTGGAGTAATGGTTCAGCATATGCTCTTCCAATTGAAGCTGGAGCTAAAATGACACAAATGGAAAACAGAATTGTGTTATGCAGATTTAAAGATGGTTATGGTCCAGTTGGCGCTTACTTTCTACATCTTAAAACATATACTCAAAATGCTAATGGCGAAAACTATGAGAAGAAATGGTACAATCAAACTAAAGAACTAGTTGGTGAATATATAGATCATCATCCAACACCGACTTGTTTAAGAAATCATGCATTTATTCAAGAAACAATGGCTGGCGGTGGACCAATACACATGGTTACAAAGGAAGCATTTCAAGATCCGCACCTAGAAACAGTTGGTTGGGAAAATTTTCTTGGTATGACAGTTGGACAAGCTGTTGTCTGGGCATCTCAGAATATTGATCCTAAATATACCAATCCAGAACTAACTACATCAGAGCCTTACGTAATGGGTTCACATGCAACATGTTCTGGTGCTTGGGTAAGTGGACCTGAGGATATTTCTCCACCAGAATATTTCTGGGGATATAACAGAATGACTACAGTTGAGGGTTTATTTGGTGCCGGTGATACAGTTGGAGGTAGCGCCCATAAGTTTTCATCAGGATCTTTCACAGAGGGACGTTTAGCTGCCAAAGCTGCTGTAAAATATATAGAAGAGCAGAAAGCAAAAGATATTAAAGTTAGTGAAAAACAGTGCGAAGAGTTTAAAAATATTATTTTTAAACCTCTAGAAAATTATACAGTTGGAAGAAACGAAATTACAGGTGGAACGGTGTCTCCAAGCTATATATCTCCTATACAAGGACTTCAACGTCTACAAAAAATTATGGATGAATACGTGGGTGGTATTTCATATAACTATATGACAAATGAAAATACCCTTAAAAGAGGTTTAGAATTATTACAATGGTTGCAAGAGGATCTTGAGCATATAGGCGCTGAAGATTATCACCAACTGATGAGGGCATGGGAATTAAAACATAGAACTCTAACGTCTCAATGTGTAACTGAGCATACTCTTTTTAGACAAGAAACTCGTTGGCCAGGATATTACTACAGAGGAGATTATATGAAACTTGATGATGAGAATTGGCATTGCCTGACTTTATCAAGAAGAGATCCAAAAACTGGAAAATTTGCAATGGAAAAGGCACCTGTTTATCATATCATTGATGACGAAAAAGAAAAAAAAGAAGCTTCTTAATAAAATTAATGAGTCTTCTTGATAAACTAGACGAAGAAATCTTTAAAATTGCAGACCCCATTTGGTTAAACTTGATTAAATCCTCAAATATGAAAGATTATGGAGGTTTTACTAGAGATTTCTCTTCTCAAATGCTTTATGGAGCTAATGAAGTTGAGTTAGGAAAACAATGGGCTAGTAACGAGCTCATCTCAACTTTATCAAATAATTACAAACCCTTTGGCTGTTTAAGAAGAGGACTTTATGTAACTGTCCTTTACAAACAAACTAGCACGAAGATGCCAGGAGATTTTTTAGGTCGGCTTGTTTTGGGTGAGGAGGATGGTACCACCAAGGTCTTTGGAGCTACAATATTTTAAAATTTAACTTGCAAATTTTTATTTGTGGGTGTATTCCGAAGTTATGCTTGATAATTTTAATAAAAACATTAAAAAAATTATTAAGTTTTTCCCAGAAAATATCTCAATTTTAACATCTAAATCGGCCGTATATTTTGGTTTGGCGGTATATTGGTGTGTGATAGTTGCTGGTACTCTTCTAAACGTAATTTAAAATATAATTTTTTTATCAACTAGTTGACTTTGATATTTTTGAGGAATAATTATTATTTATGGAGTTTTTTCTTCCAATAGCAGAAGTTTATGTAAGTTTACCTCTGATATTTACCCTTAGTTTAGTTGTTGGAATTTTGTCTGGATTATTCGGAGTAGGAGGAGGGTTTTTAATGACACCCTTTTTAATTTTTTTGGGAATTCCACCAGCTTACGCTGTGCCTAACGAAGCAAACAATATCTTAGGAACATCAATATCTGGATCTACAACTCATTATTTAAGAGGAACACTAGATTATAAAATGGGCTTGATGATCGCTGCAGGAGGAACTGTTGGAACAATACTTGGAATTTTGACGTTTACTTACTTTCAAGATATGGGCAAAATTAATATAGTTATTTCCTTAGCTTATATGTACATACTTGCAATTATTGGCACCATAATGTTGGTCCAAGGTATAAGTGAAATTGATAGAGCGAGAAGAAAAATAGTATTAAAGAAAAAATTACATTATCACTATTGGTTTCATGGACTACCATTTAGAATGCGTTTTAAAAAATCAAGATTATACGAAAGTATATTCACACCGATAATAATTGGTTTAATAGTTGGATTTATAGCTGCAATAATGGGTATTGGCGGTGCTTTTATTCTTGTACCTGCAATGATTTATATTATTGGAATGCCAACTAAATTAATTCCTGGAACATCTTTATTTGTTACGATATTTGTGAGTACAATTGTTACTATACTGCATGCATTTAATTATGGATCTATCGATTTAATTTTAGTAACCGTATTAATATGTGGTTCAATTTTGGGAGTTCAGGTCGGACAAAAAATTGGTGAGACTGTTGATAGTTCACAATTTAAAACCATATTAGCATTGTTGTTATTATTAGTTGGAATAGCAATAGCTTATGAAACTTTCTTTACAGAAGAAACTATTGTAAATGCTATGGACAATGGAACAAAAACTTTGGGACCGGTTTCCCAATTTGTTAAAAGACTCTCTGAAGAAGTTCCAATTTTATATGGTTTATTTTCAATCGTACTTGCTTTGGTTTTAGGAATAGGCGCTGCTATAGTTAGAAGACAGCTTTCGAATTTGAGAAAAAAGTACTTTCCTAAACCTTCGACAGCTCAAAAAAAATAAGTTTTAAGCACTTCGAAATAATTTGGTCATTACAAACTCTTTATGGCCTAGAACTTCTGCACAAGTAAGACGACCACTGGCTGCTCTTATAGTTGTCATTATCAATTCGTCACCAGCTTGATCCATATTCATTTCTCTTTTAAGAATTTTTGAAACATCTAAATCAATATGCTCTCTCATATTTATTGCTGTACTTGGGTTACCTGTTAATTTTACTACAGGTTCTATAGCATTACCTATGATATTGCCTTGTCCAGTTGGAAATAAATGAATATTAAATCCTGCGGCTGCTTGTAAAGTTAAACATTCACCCGCAGCTGATGAGGTATCCATAAAATATAAGCCAGGACCTTTTTTTGGTTCTTCTGCGGGCGTTAGTACATCAATAAATTTTCTTGAACCAATTTTTTGGAAATTTCCGAAAGCTTTTTCTTCAATTGTTGTTAAACCTCCTGCAATATTACCAGCGGTTGGTTGACTTTCAGAAAGGTCATTCGTAGCTTCTTTTAAAATAAAATCGTTATAATCACTCCAAGTTTTTATAAATTTTTCTGAAGCCTCAGGTGTTGCTCCTCTAGTAGCGCAGACTTTTTCAGCTCCTGTTAATTCAGATGTTTCTCCGAAACAAAGATGGACTCCTAAGGGTTCCAATTTATCCATTAAATTTCCAACCGCAGGATTAGCAGCCATACCTGATGTAGTATCAGATTCTCCACATTTTACCGATATCCATAAATCACTTAAAGGACATTCTTCTCTTTGTTTTTCTGATGCCCATTGTGAAAATTCTTGTGCTTTTTGAGAAGCTTTCATAATAGTTTTAATATCGCCTGAACCTTCAATACTAAATCCTTCAACTGGTTTTCCTGTTTTAGCTACTGCATCAACTATTCTCTTAGTCCACTTAGGTTCAATACCAATTACAATACACGCAGCTACATTTGGATTTTTACCAGTTCCAATCATTGTGTCGAAAAATAATTCTAAGTCAGCACCAAACTGAAGTCTTCCATATGCATGAGGAATTGCAAAAGTTCCTTTTATGTTGTTAGCAACAGCTTCAGCGCAAGCATTTGAAATATCATCAACAGGAAGAATTACCACATGGTTTCTTGTACCAACTCTTCCATTTTCTCTTTTATAACCTAAAAAACTTTTGGGAATTTCCATATTATTACCATTTCTTTGTTTTTACGTTATGAACATGAACATGTTCACCTTTTTTAATTGGTTTAACAACTTTACCTATATCGTGACCATATTTTAATATTGTGTCACCTTCTTTAAAGTCAATCATTGCAATTTTGTGTCCCAAAGGAATTTCATTTTTGGATTTAATTGTCACAGATCCATCATTCTCCATAATCCAGCAATTACAGTCTTGATTGGCAGTGATTTTCTCAATAACAACAACGCCTACGTTGTCTTTCTGATCGTGTATAATAATATCAGTAGTTGCCATATTGCTATTTCTTTATTTGAATTTTAACAGATCTTATATATTAATCATGTTCTTTAACAAATAAAAATATTTATAGAGAATTAAGATATGACTAAAATGACAACTGAGGAAGCTTTTATTAAAGTTCTTCAAATGCACGGTATTGAACATGCATTTGGAATTATAGGTTCGGCATTTATGCCAATTTCAGACTTGTTCCCTAAAGCTGGAATTACTTTCTGGGATGTAGCGCATGAAACTAATGGTGGTTTAATAGCTGACGGTTATACGAGAGCTACAGGAAAAATGTCTATGGTTATTGCACAAAATGGTCCTGGTATCACTGGACTTGTTACACCGATTAAAACAGCATACTGGAATCATACCCCTTTACTTTTGGTAACACCTCAAGCTGCAAATAAAACTATGGGACAAGGTGGATTTCAAGAAGTAGAACAAATGAATTTATTTAAAGATATGGTTTGTTATCAAGAAGAAGTTAGAGATCCTTCGAGAATGGCAGAAGTTTTGAATAGAGTAATAGAAAAAGCCATAAGAGGTTCAGCACCAGCACAAATAAATGTTCCTAGGGATTATTGGACTCAAGTTATAGATATCGATCTTCCACCAATTGTTAGATTCGAAAGACAAGGTGGAGGAAAAGAAGCAATTGATAAAGCAGCAAAATTATTATCTGAATCAAAATTTCCAGTCATTCTATCTGGCGCTGGGGTTGTAATTGGAGATGCTATAGAAGAATGTAAAAACCTTGCTGAAAAATTAGACTCACCTGTTTGTAGTGGGTACCAACATAATGATAGTTTTCCAGGAAGCCATCCACTTGCTGTTGGACCTTTGGGTTACAATGGCTCAAAAGCTGCTATGCAGTTAATTTCAAAAGCTGATGTTGTGCTAGCTTTAGGGACAAGGTTAAATCCTTTTTCAACTTTACCAGGTTATGGAATTGATTATTGGCCTAAAAATGCAAAAATTATTCAAGTTGATATGAATCCTGATAGAATTGGTCTTACAAAAAAAGTAACTGTAGGTATTTGTGGAGACGCAAAACTCGTTTCTAAACAACTTTTAGATAAACTTTCATCAAAAGCAGGAGACGATGGAAGAGAGGAAAGAAAAAATTTAATACATCAAACTAAATCAGCATGGCTCCAAACTCTAACAGGTTTAGATCATGAAGAAGATGATCCTGGAACAGTTTGGAATAAAGAAGCTAGAGAAAGAGATAAAGATAGAATGTCACCTAGACAAGCTTGGAGAGCAATTCAAGAGGCCATGCCTGAAGAAGCTATAATTTCTAGTGACATCGGGAATAATTGCGCTATAGGAAATGCATATCCAACTTTTGAAAAAGGTAGAAAATATTTAGCACCAGGTTTGTTTGGACCTTGTGGATATGGTTTTCCATCAATTTTAGGAGCAAAAATTGGTTGTCCGGATATACCAGTTATTGGTTTTGCAGGAGACGGAGCTTTTGGAATAAGTATGAATGAAATGAGTTCTTGTGCAAGAGAAGAGTGGCCATCAATAACAATGGTAATTTTTAGAAATTATCAATGGGGTGCAGAAAAAAGAAACTCTATACTTTGGTTTGATGACAACTTTATAGGAACAGAACTTGATCCAGAGTTAAGTTATGCAAAAGTTGCAAATGCTTGTGGTTTAAAAGGTGTAACAGTTAAAACGATGGAAGAAACAACAAAAGCAATTAAACAATCGTGTGAAGATCAAAAAAAAGGTATCACAACATTTATTGAAGTAATTCTTAACCAAGAACTAGGCGAACCTTTTAGAAGAGATGCTATGAAAAAGCCTGTTAAAGTTGCAGGTATAAACAAAAGTGACATGAGACCTCAAAAATCTTTAAATGGATGATGTTAAGATAAGCTCTAATAGAAGTTTCGGAATAGTATTCTTTGTAGTTTTTTTAATAATTGCTTTATTCCCGTTAATTAATGATGGAAATATTAGATTATGGTCTTTATTTGTTTCATTAGCCTTTCTTGTTTTGGGACTGTTAAATTCAAAGTTTTTATCACCTTTAAATAAAATTTGGTTCAAGTTCGGACTGTTTTTAGGAAAAATAATTTCTCCAATAGTAATGGGTTTAATATTTTTTTTAGTAGTTACACCAATTGGTATTTTAATGAGAATTTTAAAAAAAGATTTATTAAATTTAAAGATGAATAATAATAAATCTTATTGGATTGAAAAAAGTGGACCGAAGAGTAAAATGAGAAATCAATTTTAATATGAGTTTTATTAAAGAATTTTGGGAATTTTTAATGGTGAGAAAAAAATATTGGCTTTTGCCCATTATAATATTTCTTGTTTTATTTGGTGGTTTAATTATTTTAAGCCAAGGATCAGCTGTAGCACCTTTTATATATACAATATTTTAAAGTGACATCAATTTTAGGCATTTCCGCTTTTTATCATGATAGTGCGGCCTGTATTTTAAAGAATGGAGAAATCATTGCTGCAGCCCAAGAGGAACGATTTACAAGAAAAAAACATGATCCAAGATATCCACAGAATGCAATAAACTTTGTTTTAAAGTATGCAAACTTAAAATTAAGTGAAGTAAACCAAATTGTTTTTTTTGAAAAACCATTTTTAAAATTTGAAAGACTTTTGGAAACGTATGTAGCTTTTGCTCCAAAAGGATTTGTTTCTTTCAGCAAAGCAATGCCTGTGTGGATTAAAGAAAAACTTTTTCAGAAGAATTTATTATTTAATAAACTTAAAGAACATGACAAAAACTATAAATCTGATCAAAATATATTTTTTTCTGACCACCATTTAAGTCACGCTGCTAGTGCCTTTTTTCCATCGCCATTTGATGAGGCTGTAGTTTTAACTGCTGATGGTGTTGGAGAATGGGCCACAACTACTGTTGCTATTGGAAAAGATAACAATTTAGATATTAAAAAAGAAATTCACTTCCCGCATTCACTTGGGCTTCTTTATTCAGCTTTTACTTATTTTACTGGATTTAAAGTTAATAGTGGAGAATATAAATTAATGGGTTTAGCCCCTTATGGCAGTCCAATCTACGAAGACAAGATAAAGCAATTAATTGATATTAAAGATGATGGAACTTTTAGATTAGACCAAAAATATTTTAATTATGCTACTGGTCTAACAATGACTAATGAAAAATTTAATAAATTATTTGGTCACAAACCCAGAAATCCTCAAAGTGAGAAAATAACTCAATTTCACATGGATATTGCTTCATCTATTCAGAAAGTTACCGAAGAAATAATGGTAAAATTAGCAAGAGCAATTCGTAATGAGTATAATATTAAAAATCTATGTTTAGCTGGTGGTGTAGCGTTAAACTGTGTAGCTAACGGCAAAATTCTTAAAGAAAAAATTTTTGACAATATCTGGATACAGCCCGCAGCTGGTGATGCAGGAGGATCTTTGGGTGCTGCCTTAGCTTTGTGGCATATCGATCAGGGCAATAAAAGAAAAATTAATTTTAACGATGATATGAAAGGTTCTTACCTAGGATCAGAATACTCGCAAGATCATATTGAAAAAGAATTAAAATCACTTGGTGCACATTTTGATGTTTTAAATTATGAAGATTTAATAAACAAAACTTCAGAGTATTTATCTAACGAAAAAGCAATTGGCTGGTTTCAAGGAAGAATGGAGTTTGGTCCTAGAGCACTCGGCGGAAGGTCTATATTAGGAGATCCAAGATCAGAAAAAATGCAAAAAAATCTCAACCTCAAAGTTAAATATAGAGAAAGTTTTAGACCATTTGCGCCATCAGTTTTACGAGAAGACTTATCTAATTGGTTTGATATGAATGTTGATAGTCCGTATATGTTGTTAGTAGCTGACATAAATTCTGAAAAAAAAATTGAAATGTCTAATGAACAAAAAAAACTATTTGGAATTGAAAAATTAAATATAAAGAGATCTGAAATACCAGCAGTTACCCATGTAGATTATTCTGCCAGAATTCAGACTGTTAGCAAAGATACAAATAAACGTTATTATGATTTAATCTCTAGTTTTAAAGAAAAAACGGGGTGTCCAGTTATTGTAAATACATCATTTAATGTAAGAGGTGAACCAATTGTTAATTCACCCACAGATGCATTTAATTGCTTTATGGGTACGGAATTAGATTATTTAGTAATTGGTAATTGTATTTTAGATAAAAACAAACAAGATCCAAATCTTAAAAAAGACTATACAAAAGAATTTGAGTTAGATTGAAATAATATAAATGAAAAAAATTTTAGGTTATTTTTTTATTATAATTGTAAATTATCTTTTATTAACTTTTCTTGTATTTACTTTTAGCTACGTATCCTTAATTAACAATAAAACCTACGATTTGCTTTGGGTAAAATATATCCAAAAAAAATTATATTTTAATGGTTTAAGAAATCTTTGGAACATCGATCAAAAATGCTCGAAATTTGATAAAAATTTACTTTATGCTCCAGTTGTTGGTGAATGTATTTTTTCAAACCCAGAATTTAAAACAAAATTAAACTTTGATGAAAATAGAAGATTAAACTTAATTGATGACAATATAAATAAAAGTGAAAAAGTTATTGCAGCTTTAGGTGATTCTTTAACCATGGGCTGGGGAGTAAATAATGATGAAACTTACTCATTTAACTTACAAAAATTAACAAATAAAAAAGTTATAAATCTTGGTGTTGCTAGTTATGGAACAGTAAGAGAAATAAAAAGATTAAAATTAAATAAATTTTATGACCAAGTAGACACTGTAATAATCCAATATCATTTGAATGATATTTATGAAAATAAAAGTTTAGATATCAGCAAAACATATTCTAAGGAT
>CACHQT010000011.1 GCA_902582105.1 uncultured Pelagibacteraceae bacterium | reverse complement strand
AAGATATTTGGATGGGAGTAATTTTTAACTAAATTATAAGATCTATTTTCAGGATGAATTAAAAAATTATTTAAATCATATGGATTTGTTTCATCTTTTGAAAAAATATAATTTATGAAATGGTATGCCATTGTAGATTTACCAATACCTTTTAGCCCATAAAATAATATTTTGTTCGACAAGTTTTTTTTTTCATAAACATTTATTAATGAATTCATATAAGAATCTAAACCAATTAATTTAGTTTGTGTTTTTGGACTATTAATCATTTTAGTAACTTATTTACCTCTTTAATAATTCTATTTTTATTATCTAATATAGGTTCGTTTGAATCAATCATCACATACTTATTTTTATTTTTTTTTGATATTTTAATATATCCATTTTGTATTTTTTTATAAAAATTAAATTTAAATTTATCATATCTATTTAAATTTTTACGTCTAGAAAGCCTTAAACGTAAATTTTTAACATTAACTAAATTTAAAAATGTAATATTAATCTTAATTTTTTTTATTAGAAAATCGTTAATAAAATTAATAAATTTATAATCAATACCCATACCATAATGCTGGTATGCTACAGTTGAATCTATAAATCTATCTATTAAAATTATTTTTTTTCCATAGTTTTTTTTTATTGAATTTTCTAAATTTTCATTTCTTGAAGCTAAATATAAAAGTAGATCAGTAACCTTATGAAAATTTGATTTATTATTTAATATTAATTTTCTTATTTTTTCAGATGAAATATTTCCGCCAGGTTCTCTTAATTTAATAAATTTTATTTTTTTTTTTTTTAAATATTTTGAAAGATGATTTGCATGAAGAGTTTTGCCTGAGCCCTCTATGCCTTCAAAAACTATTATGGGCTTTTTAGACATCGCCCCAAATCAAATAATTAATCGATTTAATAAGTCTGCTAAAAATATTTACTTTTTTAATATTTTCTGATGCTAAAATATTATACTCATTTAATAATTCATCCTTATAAAAAATCTTTAATAAACCAAGAACTTCGTTTTTTTTAATTGGAGCTTCTATTGGACCATTATATTCAATAACTGTTTTAATATATCTTTTTCTTGCTTTTGGGATAGTTTTATAAACATCTTGATCAATATGAGTATTAACTTTATTTTTGTATCCTAGCCAAACGTCCAATTCAGCTAATTTTTTATTTTTTTTTGCAATTTGAATTAGGTCAAAATTATTCATTCCCCAGTTAAGTAATTTAGCAGACTCTCTAGATCTATCTTTTTTAGATTTAAATCCACTGCCAACACCTATAAGTCTTCGATTTTTTTTTTTAATTGAGGAAGCTAATGAATATCTTTCAACTGCAAGGTAGCCAGTTTTTATTCCATCTACTCCCATATTTTTATATAAGAGTGGATTTCTATTTCCTTGTGTGATTGGATCTCCACCAGTTCTATCCCAAGTGAATTCTTTATCCTTGTAGTATTCATAATATTTAGGGTAATTCTCTATAAGATATTTAGACATTATTAATATATCTCTTACAGTTGAGTAATTATCAGGGTCATTAATTCCAGAAGCATTTGAAAAATTAGTATTAACCATTCCAATTTCTTTCGCCTTTGATGTCATAATCATTGCAAATTGCTCTTCAGATCCTGCAATACCTTCGGCAAGAGCAACACAAGCATCATTTCCAGAAGCAATAATTATTCCTTTTAACAAATCCTCTACAGATACTTCATCATTAACCATTATGAACATTGATGAGTATCCGGATTGTGATAAGCGCCAAGCATTTTCTGAAACCATGAATTTATCATCTAAACTCAAGTCCCCTTTTTCTATTAATTCAAAAGCTATTATTGAAGTCATAATCTTAGTCATTGAAGCAGGATAAATCTCTCTATCTGCATCTTTTTCAAATAATATTTCTCCTGAGGAATAATCTTGAAGAATTACTGTGCTCGCCTTAATATCAAAATTAGCTTTAGCAATGTTAAGTAATGGTAAATTAAATAAAACTATAAAAGCACAGAAAATTTTTTTAATCATTTTTAATAATCTCTATATTTTCAAAATTTAATAAACTTATATCATTAAATGCTTTTTTTAGTGAATTTAAACTATTAAATGGACCTAAAAAAACTCTATAATTAGTTTCTGAAAGAGTTTTAAGCTTAATATTTTTTACATTAGTTTCTTGATCAATTCTTTTTATCATAAGTTTTGCAGAATCATAGAAATAAAAATCACCAATTTTGATTATATAAGAAAAAATATTATTAGTGTCATTTTTAATCTTTTTTTGATTTTCGTTTAAATCATTTACACGAATTAAATCAACAGGTGCTTTATCAGCAACTTTTTTTTCTTCTTCAAAAGTTTTAGCCTTTTTGGCAACAAACGATGAGTTATTTAAAATTTCTATAATTTCAATATAGGGTTCATCTAGATTTAACTCAATTTCAGATGCTATCCTTTTACTTATTACAGAATTATTAAAGAGTGGATAATTAGCATCTTTTCCAACCTTTGCAATTACAGATTTATTATTAATATTATTTTTAATTTTTACCGTTGTGCCTTTTTTTAAATTCTTTTGAAAAATCAATAAGTCTCTATCTTCTAGTTTAGATGATACAACATCATTCTTATAAAAATTATCATCATAAACTAAAGCAAAACCATTATTTTTAAAACCTATAAGACTTACAATTTCATTTGATTCTTTTTTTGATATATCGACCGAACAAGAGCTCAAAAAAAATAATGTTAGTATTAGAACATTTTTACAATTCATTAGATATTTTTTCCTTTAAAGTACAAACTGCCAAAGCAAATCTTAAAGAACGATTCCACTTTAAAATTAATTCATAATTAGAAAATGTTAAATAAGCAGGGCTTAAATTTTCAGCTTCAGGAATAATGTCTTTATCCGGGGTTATTACACCAACGATATCTGTTGGATTAAGATTGTAGTTATCGTAGTTAACTAAATATTTTTTTAATCTTTTTTATTGAAATTTTATTCTTTATATTTCTGGCTGAGGTATTTAAAAATTTTTTTGGTATTTTGTTCGAAAGTTCAACCTTTTTGTAGCAAGGTTGATTTATTTTCCATCCTATTTGCTTTAAATAGTTTGCAGCTGAAGCAAAAGAGTCGTTTGATTTTTTTAATTCAATAACAGTATTATTATCATAATCTATAGCATAATTTTTTATAGTAGACGGCATAAATTGAAAGTTTCCAAAAGCACCTGCCCATGAGCCATAGAGAATTTTATAATCAATTATTCCAGCATCTATTAGTTGAAGTATTGTTATCAATTCGCTAGTAAAAAACTCTCTTCTTCTCTTGTCAAAACTTAAGGTTGCTAAAGATGATAATATATCCATTTTACCTAAAAATTTTCCAAAATTTGTTTCAATACCCATTAATGCTAACAATAATTCTTTTTCTACGGAAAATTCTTTTTCCACTTCATCTATTAAAGATTTATTACTCTTATATATTTTGATTGCATTTTTTACTTTCTTATCTGATGATCTTTTTCCAATATAAGTCTTAGTGTCCTCATAAAATTCAGGTTGAAAACGATCATATTCAATAACTTTTGGATTAAATTTAACTTTAGTCATTGATAAATCAAAAGTTCTTTCTGAAATACCATTATTTAAAGCATGTTTTTTAAATGACTTAAGCCACACCTCAAAGGATTCGTCACTTGATAATGCATCACAATTTATTGTTAATAAAAAAAATGTTATTAAAATTTTATAAATCTTTTTCATATAAATCTTTAAGATAAATAAATACAGCAATCCAAATTAAAATGAAACTAATGAACTTTTCATTAGAAAAAGGTTCATTAAAATAAAAAAAACCAAGTAAAAATTGAGCTGTGGGTGTAATAAAAAAAACCATTCCTGAAGCACCAAGACCAGCTAACTCGACTCCTTTGACATAGAGAAATAAAGGAATCACAGTCATAGGTCCAGCTAAAAAAATTAAACTCATTAATCCTAAATCATTGAAAACAAAATTATTTTGATTTGTTGATGTTGTTATATAGAAAATAATAAGAATAATTGGAAGTATAAAAAGACTCTCTATAAGTAAACCTATATCTGTTTCAACATTAATTTTTTTTCTAAGCAAATTGTATATGCTCCATAAAAATGCAACACTAATACCGACCCAAGGTAATGCTGAAAATTTTACTAATAAATAAATAGTTGAAACTATTACTAAAGATATAGATGTAACTCTTTTTATATTTAATTTTTCGTTTAAAAATAAATAACCAAAAAAAACACTTATTATAGGAAAAATAAAATATCCAAAACTTGCATCTATGATTTTATTCGTTGAAACAGCATAAATCCAAACTGACCAATTACCAAAAATTAACAAACTTGTTGCAAATAAAACCAATATATTTTTTTTATTATCAATAGCCTTTTTAAGTAATTTCCATTTTTTAAATAAACTTGTTGTTATTAATAAAATTATACATGTCCAAAATGATCTGTGGGCCACAACCTCAAAGACACCAATAAAACTTATATATTGAAAATAGACTGTACCAAGAAAACCCCAGAAGAAAGAACCGGTTGAAGAGGAAATTAATCCTTGTGAAAATTTTGTAACTCTCATGAATTAATAAATAGCAATACCTTTATAATGATTTAACATAAAATAAAGTTAATTTTGTTGTTGAATTTGAAAATTTTACTTATAAAAACTAGCAAAAGGAAGGATGGCTGAGCGGTTGAAAGCACCGGTCTTGAAAACCGGCAAAGGGGCAACTCTTTCCTGGGTTCGAATCCCAGTCCTTCCGCCATCAATAATCTTTTATTCTAAATCTTTTAAACAAATCAGTAACTTTATTACTTGGAATTTCTCTTGAAGTTTTTCTACCACTATTTATAGAATATAGATTTTCGTCATCCAAATCTAATAAATTTGATAGCTCAATTAATTCTATTTCATTAAAAAGGTCTATATATTTATTTACAAATGAACTCATAAGAAAATCCATTTCTTTAGATCCTCTATAGCTAGATCTATAAATTATTTTTTTTTTTAGTTCTTTGTTACTAAAATTCATTATTTTTAATATAATATATTTATTGTGAAAAAAACTAATAATTATAAATTTTTAATGGACGATTTATCAAGTTTAAAAGGTGTAGGTTATAAAACAGTAAAAATTTTAAAAAAGAAAAAAATTAATAATGTATTTGATTTACTTTGGAGGTTGCCAAAATCTTTTATTGACAGATCTGTTTTAAGCAAAGTAAATGAATTACAAATAGGAAAGATCCACACAATAAAAATTATACCAATAAAATATAATTTTCCAAGGATAAGAAATTTACCAAACAAAGTATTTTGTGAGGATGAAACTGGTAAAATTGATTGTATTTTTTTTAATAGTTATGAGGGATATATAAGAAAGATACTTCCATTAAATCAAGAAGTTACAGTTAGTGGGAAAATAGGTTATTTTAAAAAAAAATACCAAATTACTAATCCCACATATGTTTCAAATAATCCATCTTTAGTTAGAACTGTACATAATAAATATTCTTTAACAGAAGGTATAACAGAAAAAATGTACAACAAAATTTTAGATCAAGTGCTTAATAACTTACCAACAATAGCTGAATGGCTCGATCAAAAAATTTTAAAAAAATTTGATAATATTTCATGGTCAGAAGCTATAAAAAAATTGCATAAACCAGAAAATATTGGAAACTACAATAGTAATTTTTATAAAAGACTATCATTTGATGAAATTTTATCTTCTTTCTTAATTTTTTCTGAAGTAAGAAAAAAAATAAAAAAAATAAAAAAAAATAAGAAAACCTTCACTAGCAAATTATATGAAAATATAATGGATAGACTAGGTTTTAACTTAACAAATGATCAAATCAATGTATTAAAGGAAATTAATAATGACCTTAGCTCACAAAGTAAAATGTTTAGACTGTTGCAAGGTGATGTTGGAAGTGGAAAAACTATAGTTTCATTATTATCAAGTTTAAATGTAATTGAGTCTGGTTATCAAGTAGCATTTATGGCTCCTACAGAAATTTTAGCATCTCAACATTATAATCTAGCAAAAAAAATTTTTCCAAAAAGTATTAATATAGATATTTTGTCAAATAAAATAGATGTTCCAAAAAAAAAAATTATAATAGAAAATTTAAAGAACAATAAAATTCATATTATATTTGGTACACATGCAATTTTTCAAAAAAAAATAATATTTAAAAATCTTGGATTTATAATAATAGACGAACAACATAAATTTGGTGTTAGACAAAGAAAACTATTGTCTGATAAAGGTGGAAAAAACTGTGACATTCTTTTAATGTCGGCGACCCCAATACCAAGAACTTTAACAATGTCTATATACGGTGATATGGATGTTTCAATTATTAGGGAAAAACCTAATCATAGAAAAGATATAGCTACATATAGCAAAGTTGAAAATAAAATTAATGATGTTTTAAGCTTTGTTAAAAAAAATATTAATCTTGGCGGTCAAATTTTTTGGGTATGTCCATTAATTGAAGAGTCCAAAAAAATAGACCATGTATCAGCAATTAAAAAATTTCAACATCTAAATAAAATTTTTCCAAATCAGGTTGCTATAATACATAGTAAAATTGATGATAATGAAAAAGAAAAAATATTAGAAGATTTTTTAAATAAAAAATTTAAAATACTAGTTTCAACAACAATAATTGAGGTTGGCATAGATTTTCCAAATGCGAATGTGATTGTAATTGAAAATGCAAATAAGTTTGGTTTATCACAACTGCATCAATTAAGAGGAAGAGTTGGGAGAGGATCAAAACAATCCTTTTGTATATTATTATTCAAATCAAATTTAAGCGAAAATGCAAAAAAAAGGATAAATATTTTAAAAAAAAACAATGATGGTTTTAAAATATCAGAGGATGATATGAGGTTAAGAGGATTTGGGGATATATTGGGATTCAAACAAAGTGGTATAAAAAATTATAGATTAGCTGATCCTGTACTAAATGAAGATTTATTTATTATGGCTAAGGAAGAAATAAAAAGAATCGAAAAAGAAGAAAAAAACTTAAACAAATACAAACCATTGTTGAAGCTCTACGATCAAGCTGATGTAATAAACGATATTATTTAACTGTTGGGTTAGAAGTTCCGGCAGATACAATAAATTTTGAAGCCTCTTCAAATGTCATATTTAAAAAAATCAAATCTTTTTTTGGAAACATTATTAAAAATCCACTGGTTGGATTTGGTGTCGTTGGGATAAAAACATTTACTAATTCTTCATTTGTTTTAGTTGACATTTCTGTTTTGTTATCTTTAGTTGCAAAACCTACAGCCCAGGATCCTTTTTTGGGATATTCAACTAACACAACAGATTTTTTGCTATTATCTTTTTTTGTAAAAGTTTCAGTCATTTGACCAATTGCAGAATATATAGTTCTTAAAATTGGAATTCTTTTAAATAAATCATCAACTATTTGTAAAAATTTTTTTCCTAAAAAAGATAATGATAGACCTCCAACAATTGTAATAAGAATTATTGTTAAAATTATTTCCAAACCAGGAATAGAAAAATGTAAATAGGTATTAGGATTAATCTTTTCAGGTATTAGGTTTGAAGAAATGCTAATTAAAAATTTAGTTAAATAAAGCGTAAAACCGATAGGAATTAAAACTACAACACCGGTAAAAAAATAGTTACGAAGTCTTAATGCAATAGATTTCTTTTTTTTTTTAGCAGCCATTCTATATTGAGATTTATATCAAATTATATAATATATCAAAGAAATGGATAGAAGAAAATTTCTTACTTATATGGGTTGTGGATGCTGCAATTTAATGATTGCTTCTTGCGGGACTACACCAATAACAGATCGAAGACAACTTAAGATAATTCCTGAAGCAAAATTGAATGCTCAAGCAGCTCAAATATACGAAAAAGTAAAAGAAAAAGAAAAATTAATTGTTGATACCTCAGAATTAAGTCAAATAAAAGATATCGGTAAAAGAATGCAAAATTCTATTAGTGAATATTTTTACCAAACAAATCAATCTGATCCCACAATAAATTTTGATTGGGAATATATATTAATAGATAATAAAAAAATTAAAAATGCATGGTGTATGCCTGGAGGTAAAATTGCAGTTTATAGTGGAATGCTAGAAGTTACTAAAAATCAAAATGGTTTAGCTGCTGTTATGGGTCATGAAATTGCACACGCTGTAGCAAAACATTCAGTTGAAAGAGCTAGCAGGAATGTTGTGATTAATGTTGCAACACAAATTACTGATGTTTTATCTGGTGGAAAGTTATCAACAGTGAATAGAACAACAGGAATGAATACAGTTGGTCTACTCACTCAAATCGGAATCTTTAATCCTTTTAATAGAAAACAAGAAAGTGAAGCTGATTACTTAGGTTTAATTTTTTCATCACTTTCAGGTTATGATATACGAGAAACTCCACTTTTATGGGAAAGAATGAAAGAAACAAACAAAGGTAAAAATGTACCTGAGTTTATGAGCACCCATCCTTCACCGGATAATAGAATTAAAAAAATAAATGATTGGATTTACCAAGTAATGATAGATTACCCACCAAACTCTATAAGTTAATTTTGGTGAGCCGTGATGGACTCGAACCATCGACCCATTCCTTAAAAGGGAATTGCTCTACCAACTGAGCTAACGGCCCTAAACAAAAAAACTTATAGACCTTTTTTTAAAACTTTCAATGTTATAAATGTTACAATTTGTCTATGTATCTATCATGGAAATCATCAAAAGTGCCATTTTTAATATTTGTTCTTATTGAGTCCATTAGTTCCTGATAAAAATTAATATTGTGTAATGTTAAAAGCATTGATGCAAGAATCTCATTTGTATTGAAAAGATGATTTAAATAATTCTTAGAATACTTGTTTAAATCAAAATTTTTACATTTAATGTCTAATGGACTGTTATCTTTTTGGTACTTTGAATTTCTTATATTAACTCTACCATCCCAGGTGAAAGCAAGGCCAGTTCTGCCTGATCTAGTTGGTAAAACACAGTCAAACATATCTATACCTCTTTTTACAGCTCCTAGAATGTCAGAAGGTGTTCCAACACCCATAAGATATCTAGGTTTATCATTAGGCATCAAATCTTTTAAAAAATCTAAAACTTGAAACATCTCAATTTGTGTTTCTCCGACAGCTAAACCTCCAATAGCATAACCATCAAAATTAATTTTAATAAGTTGTTCAAGTGATTTTTTTCTTAAATCCTCAAAAAGACCTCCTTGAACAATACCAAACAAAGCTTTGTGAGGAATAGCTCCAAATTCTTTTTTTGATCTTTTAGCCCAATAAATTGACAGATCCATAGATTTATCTATCAACTTATAATCTTTAGATTTTTTTGGACATTCATCCATAACCATTAAAATATCAGAATTTAAAGCTTTCTGAATTTTAATACTTTCTTCAGGACTCAAAATAAATTTTTTTCCATCTATATGTGAATTAAATATAGCACCTTTTTCTCTATCAATTTTATTTAGTTTTGATAAAGACATAACCTGAAAACCACCAGAGTCAGTTAAAATTGGTAGAGGACAATTCATAAATGAATGTAGCCCACCAGCAGATTTAACTCTACTGGCGCCGGGTCTTAGCATCAAATGATATGTATTTGATAAAATAATTTCAGATCCAGTTTTAATAATATCATCAATAAATGTAGCTTTGACTGTTGCCTGTGTTCCAACAGGCATAAATGCAGGGGTGTTTATATTGCCTCTATGTGTTTCTATAAGTCCACATCTAGCATAATGATCTTTTTTAATAACATTAAAAGAAAATTTTTTTAATGCCATTAAAAGTTTACAATGATTTAAAACTGATAATTTTATCTGGATCTTCTACAGAACCATTTTTATTTTCATCACCTCTTTTTATTTTATCTACAAATTCCATGCCATCAATTACCTTTCCAAATACAGTATACTGTCTATCCAAAAAGGGTGCGGCTTTAAAACAAATAAAAAATTGACTGTTTGCACTATTAGGGTCCTGCGATCTAGCCATGGATAGTGTACCTCTATCATGTGGAAGATTATTAAATTCTTGTTTTAAATCAGGAAGATTTGAACCTCCCATTCCAGCTCTATTTAAATCAAAATCACTTGATGAAGAGTTTCCAAATTTAACATCTCCTGTTTGAGCCATAAATCCATCAATCACTCTATGAAAAACTACATTATCATAATCTCCATTGTTTGCTAATTTTTTAATTCTTTCGACATGATTTGGAGCTACATCAGGGAATAATTTTATTTTTACATCTCCATCTTTTAGTTTAATTATCATAATATTTTCTTCTCCTATTGAATTGTTAATTGTTAATATAAGTAAAATTATTACTCTTGAAAAAATCTTATTCATATTTAAGCTTTAAAGCTTTTATGGTGCTTTTGGTAGTAAATTTTTTAATATCTCCACCCAAAGATATAATTTCTTTTACAAAATTTGATGAAATAATTTGATTTTCTACATTTGACATTAAAAAAATTGTTTCAATATTATTGTTCAATTTCCTATTCATTCCAGCTAACTGAAACTCATATTCAAAATCTGAAACTGCTCTTAAACCTCTTAGAATAATATTTGATTTATATTTTTTACAAAGATTAGTGGTTAAGGCGTTAAATTTTACAACTTTAATTTTATTTTTGTTTAATTTTAAATCTTTATATAAAGCCTTTTTAACAATTTCAATTCTTTCATCTGAGTCAAAAAGATAATTTTTATTATTAATATCAGATATAGCTACTATAACTGTGTCAACAATTTTTAGAGCTTTTTTAATGACATCTATGTGTCCATATGTTATTGGATCAAAAGTACCAGGATAAATTGCATTATTTTTCATTACAACAAGTTATCATCAATTTTTGTTGCTGAAACAACTTTTTCATCACCAGATAATTTTATTATTCTTACACCTTGAGTATTTCTTCCTGCAGTTCTAATTTCCTTAACTGCTACCCTTATTACTCTACCTTTATTTGTAGATATTAATATTTCATCTCCATCATTAACTGGAAATGAGGAGGAAACGTTACCATTTCTTTCTGAATTGACAATTCCAATAATTCCTTTGCCACCTCTATTAGTTACTCTAAAATCATAGTGTGAGGTTCTTTTTCCAAATCCATTTTTTGTTATTGATAGAATAAATTTTTCTTTTGCTTTTATTTCAGATTTGTCATCTTTATTTAATTTTCCATTCTTTTTATTAGTATCTTGATCAATTATCGATAATGAAACTATGGAATCATCATTTGATAAATTGATACCTTTAATGCCCTTTGATGATCTTCCTTTAAAAATCCTTAATTTTTTTGAATCAAATCTTATACATTTACCATTTTTTGTGCTTAAAATGATATCTTGATCATCTCTACATATTTTGACACCAACTATTGTATCGTTCGAATCTAATTTCATGGCAATTTTACCAGAAGCATTAATGGATGAAAAATCCTCTAAATTATTTTTTCTAACTTTTCCTTTGGCTGTAGCAAAGACAATGCAAAGATTTTTCCACTCAGACTCATTGTCAGGAAATGGCATTATCGAACTTATCGATTGATGATTTTTTAATGGTAAAATGTTAAATAAAGACTTACCTTTTGAGGAAGTTGATCCCTCCGGAATTTTCCAAGCTTTTATTTTATAAACAAGTCCTTGAGTAGAAAAAAATAACACAGGTGTATGAGTGTTCACTGATAAAGTTTGAACAACAGAGTCTTCATCTCTGGTTTTAATTCCCGACTTCCCTTTTCCACCTCTTTTTTGTTGTTTTACACTACTTAAAGCACCTCTCTTTATATAGCCCTGTAAAGTAACAGTTATAATAACTGATTCTTTTTGAATAGTTTCTTCAATATCATAGTTTAACACTGCATCAATTATTTGAGTTCTTCTCGGAACAGAAAATTTTTCTTTAATACTTTTTAATTCGTCACTTATTACTCTTTGTAATTCTTTTTTTGAACTTATAATTTTTTTATATTGAGTAATTAATTCAGAAAGTTTTTTAATTTCAATTTCAATTTCATTAATTCCAAGAGCTGTAAGTTTTTGAAGTCTTAATTCTAAAATTGATGTTACCTGGGGTTCGGTTAATGAATAAGTATTTTTTGATTTTTTTTCTTGAACTAAATTAATTAATTTAAGTGATTTATTAATTTTCCAATTTGAATCTAATAACTTTTTTTTTGCCTCATCAGGGTTTTTGGAAGTTCTAATTATTTTTATTACTTTATCTAAATTTTCAACACTAACGGATAAACCAATTAATATATGCGCACGATCTTCAGCTTTTTTTAAATCATATTTAGTTTTTTTTATTACAACATCTTCTCTAAATTTTAAAAAACTTTCTAAAAATTCTTTTAAATTACATGTTTTTGGTTTGTTATCTACAATTGCTAAAGTATTAAATCCAAAAGAGCTTTCAATTGAAGTGAATTTAAATAATTGTCTTTTAACAGTTTCTGGTTCAGTGTTAGATCTTAAATCAATTGCAACTCTAATTCCTTCTCTATTCGACTCGTCACGTATATCTCTTATCCCTTCAATTTTTTTTTCTCGTACAAGTTCAGCAATCCTCTCATTGAGTGATGATTTGTTTACTTGGTAAGGTACCGAAGAAATTACAAGTCTTTCTCTACCATTTTTTAATTGTTCAATTTTAATTTCACCTCTAATCTTAAAAGAACCTCTGCCAGTTTTATAACCTTCCTTAACTATATTTTTTCCAATTATTATGCCGCCGGTTGGAAAATCAGGTCCTGGTATATGTTTCATTAATTCACCCAGTTTTATATCTTTGTTTCCTATAAGAGCTAAAGTACCATCTATTACCTCTCCCAAGTTATGTGGTGGTATACTTGTAGCCATACCTACGGCAATACCTCCTGCACCATTAACTAAAAGGTTTGGAAATTGAGCTGGTAAAACAGAAGGTTCTTTTTCTGTTTCATCGTAATTACTTTTAAAATCTATTGTTTCTTTATCAATATCATCAATTAAAAATTGTGATACTTTAGAAAGTCTTGTTTCTGTATATCTCATAGCAGCAGCGGGGTCTCCGTCTATGGAACCAAAATTACCTTGTCCATCAACCAATGGTAAACTCATAGAAAAATCTTGAACCATTCTAACTAATGCATCGTAAACCGATTGATCACCATGTGGATGGTATTTACCAATAACATCTCCTACTATTCTTGCTGATTTTCTAAACTGTTTTGACCAATCATAACCTCCTTTATGCATAGCATATAAAATTCTTCTATGTACTGGCTTTAAACCATCTCTAACATCTGGAAGTGCTCTACTAATAATTACGCTCATAGCGTAAGATAAGTAAGACGAACTCATTTCGTCATGCATTGATATTAATTTAATTTTCTTATCTTTAATTATTTCGTTTTTTTCCATAAAAACTAAAAAGGAATATCGTCGTCTAAGTCACTAGATGATTGGGGCGGTTCTTCAATATTCTTTGTAGTATTTGAAGATTTTTCGTTTGGTATAGACGAACCAGCATTACCCCCACCGAGCATTGTAAGTGATGAATTATAACCTTGAATAATAATCTCTGTTGAATATTTATCTTGTCCAGATTGTTCGTCTTTCCATTTTCTTGTTGAAAGTTGACCTTCAACATAAATCTGAGCACCTTTTTTTAAATATTGCTGAACAACATTCACTAATCCTTCATTGAATACAACTATACGGTGCCATTCCGTTTTCTCCTTTTTTTCACCTGTATTCTTGTCTTTCCAAGATTGACTAGTTGCTAAACTTAAGCGAGCAACGCTTTTGCCATTAACCATTTGCTTTATTTCGGGGTCTGCGCCTAAACGACCAATTAATAATACTTTATTTAAACTTCCAGCCATAATATTTTATATTTTTATAATTAATGATTTAAAATTATATCATAATTTTAGTGTCATTATTAATTTTATTAAATTAAAGCAACAAAAAATATGCAAAAAAAGATAGTTATTAAGGGTGCAAAAGAACATAATTTGAAAAATGTTTCGTTGGAACTACCTAAAGATCAGTTTGTTGTGATAACAGGTCTCTCAGGCTCTGGAAAATCATCTCTTGCATTTGATACAATCTATGCTGAAGGTCAAAGAAGGTATGTGGAAAGTTTATCTGCTTATGCTAGACAGTTTTTGGATAAAATGAAGAAGCCAAACGTTGATTTAATCGAAGGGTTAAGTCCGGCAATTTCTATCGAACAAAAAAATACCTCAAAAAATCCTAGATCGACAGTTGCCACCGTAACAGAAATTTACGATTACATGAGAGTCTTGTATGCACGAGTTGGAATTCCATATTCACCCTTTACAGGCAAGCCGATTCAGTCTCAAACTATTTCACAAATAGTTGATAAGATCAAAGGACTGCCAAAAAAATCTACAATATTTTTATATGCACCTGTTGTAAGAGGTCGTAAAGGAGAATACAAAAAGGAAATAACAGGATACAAAAAAAGAGGTTTTAGAAAAATTAAAATTGATAATACTTTATATGATATAGATAAAGTTCCAGAACTTAATAAAAAAGTCAAACATGATATTTCAATATTAGTTGATAGAATTGTTTTAAATTCAAATTTAGGTAATCGATTAGCTGAAAGTATAGAAACATCTATAAATCTTTCAAATGGACTGCTTTTTGTTGAATATGAAAATGAAACTTTGCCTAAAAAGTTTAGAAAATTAGAAAAAATAATATTTTCAACTAAGTTTGCTTGTCCAGAGAGTGGTTTTACTATTGAAGAGATTGAACCAAGATTATTTTCTTTCAACAGTCCATATGGAGCATGCGAAGAATGTGAAGGGATAGGTATCAAACTAAATGTCGATCCAAATTTGGTAGTGCCCGATGAAAAAAAAACTATTGGAGATGGTGCTATTGAACCTTGGTCTAAAAGTACAACAATGTATTATGCTCAAACATTATCTTCGCTAGCGAAGCATTATGATTTTTCCTTAGATGAAAAATGGAGTAAATTAAGTAAAAAAATTAAAGATATAATATTATTTGGTTCCGATGAGGAAGAAATTAAATTTTCTTATGATGATGGATATGAAAAATATTCTTATAAAAAAACATTTGAGGGAGTTATAAACAATTTAGAAAGAAGATATCTTGAAACTGATAGTGATTGGAAAAGAGAAGAAATTGCACAATATCAATCTGATTCAGATTGTGAAAAATGTAATGGACAAAGACTAAAAGATGAAGCTTTATGCATAAAAATAGATGGGTTAAATATAAGCCAAGTTGCTGAAAAATCTATTTTAGATGCAACATCTTGGTTTAAAAATTTAAATTCCAAATTAACACAAATACAATTAAAGATAGCAGAACATATTTTAAAAGAGATTAACGAAAGGTTAAACTTTCTTTTAAATGTAGGTTTAGATTATTTAACTCTATCAAGGGTATCTGGAACTCTGTCCGGAGGCGAAGCTCAACGTATAAGATTAGCATCACAAATTGGTTCAGGTCTTACAGGTGTTTTATATGTTTTGGACGAACCTTCAATAGGGTTGCATCAAAAAGATAATGTAAAACTAATTAATGCACTTAAACGACTAAGGGATTTAGGTAATACAGTTATTGTCGTTGAACATGATACGGAAACTATGGAAAATGCCGACCATATTATTGATTTGGGTCCTGAAGCCGGAAGTAAGGGTGGTGAAATTGTTGCACAAGGAACATTTGATGAAGTTATAAAAAATTCAAATAGTATAACTGGAAAATATCTTTCACAAAAATTATATATACAAATTCCAAGTAAGCGAAGATTAGCAAAAAACGGTAGATTTTTAGAAATAAATGGAGCTACAGGAAATAATCTAAAGAATATAAATTTAAAAATTCCTTTAGGAAGTTTCACTTGTGTTACTGGGGTGTCTGGAAGTGGTAAGTCTACTCTTATTCTTCAAACTTTATATAATGCTTTAAATCTTACTCTTAATAATAATAAATCTAGAAAAGTACCAAAACCTTTTAAAGGATTTAAAGGAATTGAATTAATTGATAAAGTTATAAACATAGATCAATCCCCTATAGGAAGAACTCCTAGATCAAATCCTGCTACTTACACTGGAGCATTTGGTCCAATAAGAGATTGGTTTACGGGTCTTCCCGAATCCAAAAGTAGAGGATATAAACCAGGCAGATTTTCTTTTAATGTAAAAGGTGGAAGATGCGAAGCTTGCGAAGGTGATGGTGTAATCACATATGAAATGCATTTTTTACCAGACGTTTACATACAGTGTGACGAATGCAAAGGTACTAGATATAATAGAGAAACATTGGAAATCAAATTCAAAGATAAAAGCATTGCTGATGTTTTGAGTATGACTGTGGATGAGGGATGTGAATATTTTGAAAATATTTCAAATATAAAAACAAAATTACTAACACTTAAAAAAGTTGGACTTGGTTATATAAAAATTGGTCAACAAGCAACAACTTTGTCTGGAGGTGAAGCCCAAAGAATTAAACTGGCAAAAGAACTTTCTAAAAGATCAACTGGAAGAACAATGTATATCTTGGACGAACCAACAACGGGTCTTCATCAACATGACATTAAAAAACTATTAGAAATTTTGCATACTTTTGTCGCACTAGGCAATACTGTAGTAGTAATTGAACATAATTTAGATGTAATTAAAACAGCCGACTATATTGTGGATATGGGTCCTGAAGGTGGTGTAAAAGGAGGAAAAATAATCGCCGAAGGTAAACCTGAGGAAATTTGTGAAGTAAAAGACAGTTATACAGGGAATTTTTTAAAACCCATGTTGAATAATAAATTTAAAAAAACTGCTTAAGTTTTGAGATAGTTTGTGTATAATTAAATTCATGGGAAGCCTTTTATCATCGTTATCTAAAACAATACATGCATCATTAGGTTTGGCTGTTATACTTTTTTTAGGATTATTTTTTGGAAATGATGGTTTTGAGTTTGATAGATATTTTTGGAGCTGGTTATTTAGATTCATACATGTAGTTGTAGCAATAATGTGGATTGGTTTGCTTTGGTACTTTAATTTTGTTCAAATACCAAATATGCCGAAAATCCCAGATGAACAAAAGCCTGCCATAGGTAAAGTAATTGCACCTGCTGCTCTATTTTATTTTAGATGGGCTGCCCTACTAACAATAATTTCAGGTTTAATATTAGGATACTTAAGTGGATACCTACACGAAGCGATGACTTTAGGAATTACTTCGGGTGGTGGAAAAAACACAGCTATTGGTATTGGCATGTGGCTTGGTCTTATAATGGCATTTAATGTATGGTTTGTGATTTGGCCTAATCAAAAAAGAGCATTGGGAATAGTTGAATGTGACCCAGATAAAAAAGTAAAATCAGCAAGAACTGCAATGCTATTCTCCAGAACTAATACTTTGCTTTCATTGCCGATGTTGTTGACTATGGTCGCAGCACAAAATCTTTATTAATCTTTATCTTCTTTTAAAATAGTTTTTGGTGAAACTTCAAGAAATACAAGTATCGGGTTTGCTATATATATTGATGAGTAGGTACCAAAAAAAACACCAAGTATCATTGCTAATGAAAAACCTTTTAATATTTCACCTCCAAAGAAAAAAATTGAAAACAAAGCAAGCAATGTTGTTGTGGAAGTTATAATTGTTCTAGACAATGTTTCGTTAATGGAAATATTAGTAAGTTCAAAGATTTTTACATCTGAATATTTTTTAAGATTCTCTCTAACTCTATCAAAAATTACAACTGTATCATTCATAGAGTATCCAACTATTGTTAGTACAGCTGCTACAATAGATAAATTTATTTCTAAACTAAATAACGAAAATATACCAAGTGTAATTATTACATCATGAAACAAGGCAACGATAGCTCCAAGACTGAATTGCCACTCGAAACGTATCCAAATATAAATTAACATTGCTGCTAAAGATAAACAAATTGCGATGATGCCTGATCTTAATAATTCAGCGCTTACTTTAGGACCTACATTCTCTACTCTTCTGAAATCAAAAGTATTTCCTAGTGACGATATTAATTTTTCTTTAATATCGCTTATAAAATTTGGATTGTTAAAATCTTTTTTTTCAAATTTAATTAAATAATCATCTTCTTTGCCAAATTTTTTAACAGTTACATCACCTAAATTAATTTGTTTGAGAGAATCCCTTATGTTCCCAATGTTTATAGATTTGTCTGTAGTTCGAAGTTCAATCAAAGTACCACCTTTAAAATCTACTCCAAAATTTAGGCCTTTAAATAAAAGTAAAATAACAGATGATAAAATTAACAAAAAAGAAATAGAATTAAATAATTTATAGAATCTATTAAATGAAAAATTTTTAGTCATTTTATATAATGCTTTCTTTGTTTTTATTTTTTGTGACATATATAGAAGTCAACAATCTTGCTATGAAATAAACTGAAAATAATGTTGTAAATATTCCAACACCAAGAGTTACAGAAAAACCTTTAACCGGTCCAGATCCCATAAAAAAAAGAATAATAGCAGCCAATAAAGTTGTAATATTTGCATCGATAACTGCGGTTTTTGATTTTTCGTAACCACTGTCGAATGCAATTAGATTATTTTTTTCTCCCAATATTTCTTCTTTAATCCTTTCAAAAATCAAAACATTGGCATCAACGGCCATACCCACTGTAAGAATAATTCCTGCAATACCAGGTAGTGTTAATGTAGCTTCAAATAAAGTCAAAATACCAACTAAAAGAAACAAATTTAAAATTAAGGTAATATTAGCTATTAGTCCAAAAATTTTGTATTTAATAATCATAAAACAAATCACTAATAAAAATCCTATCGCCAGTGCAATAATTCCAGCTTTTATAGAATCTTGCCCCAAATCTGGACCGACGGTTCTTTCTTCGATTATTTTTAAGGGCGCTGGTAAAGCTCCAGACCTTAGAAGGAGAGCAAGATCAGTTGCGGATTGGAAAGTAAAATCTCCACTTATTTGTCCAGAACCACTAACTATAGCGTCTCTAATAACTGGTGCACTGATAACTTTACCATCCAAAACTATGGCCAGTCTTTTACCAATGCCTGTTGATGTAGCCTTTCCAAATCTCTTAGCACCAACTCTGTCAAGGCTGAAATTAACTACTGTCTCACTTGTTTGACTGTCTACATAGGGATTAGCATCAATTAAATTGTCTCCACTTAATATAATTCTTTTACTAACAATTGCCTCTTCCGAGCCATCTTCAAATTTTAATTTTTCAGAACCAAAAGTTTCTTCTGCTCCTTGAATAATAAATCTAAAAGTTAAATTTGCAGTTTTACCTAATAAATTTTTAACTCTGGTAGGATCATCTAAACCAGGAAGCTCCACAACAATTCTATCGTTTCCTCTTTTTAATATATTTGGCTCATTTGTACCAACTTCGTCTACTCTTCTTCTTATAGTTTCTAATGCTTGACTTTGAGAGGCATCTTTTAATTGAACCAATCCATATTTTGAAAAATTTAATTTAAAAAAATTATCTTCTACAAAAAAATCAAATTCATGTGATTTAAATTTTGGATAATATGCATTGATTGAATTATTTTCTTTTTCTTCCAAAATTTCTTTAATTGCAGAGATTTGATCTTCTTTAGCTTCAAAAATTAAAAATTTATCATCTATAATTTTAAAATTTCTAATATTTATTTTGTTTTCTATAAAATATTTTTTGAATATAGGTATTGTATTTTGAAGCTTTTGAGTAATAACTGGAGAGTTATCAATTTCTAACAAAAGATATGATCCTCCTTGAAGATCAAGTCCTAAGTTAATTTTTTTACTAAAAAAAGAATCATCAGATTTAATAAAATTGGATAGAAATATATATACAAATATTAATGTAAAAATTGTTATTAGAAAAATTCTAATTTTAGAAAAATATAACACTTTATATTGATGTTATTTTTTAGGTTGAGGAGTATTTAAAAGTCCCTGGATACCAGTTGATCTTATTACTTCTACTTTAACTTCATCAGATATCGATATTTCAGCTCTATCATTATCCATTACTCTTTCTACCGTAGCAATAATGCCCCCAGAAGTTATAACTTTATCGCCTCTTTTTAAACTTTCAACCATCAATTTGTGTTCTTTAACTTTTTTTTGCTGCGGCCTTATTAAAAAGAAATAAAAAACCACAAATATAAGAATTAGAGGTATGAACTGGCCTATTCCTGAATTTTCCATTTAACTCCTTATTTTTGTTTTTATTTATACTATCTATATTGTTAAAACAACTCTATTTCTTTGTTAATTTATCTAGATTATTCATATATGGTTTTAAGACATCAGGAATCTTTATTGATCCATCTGATTGCTGATAATTTTCTAAAATTGCAATTAAAGTTCTTCCAACAGCTAAACCACTTCCGTTCAGAGTTCCTAAAAAAATAGTTTCATTTTTTTTATTTTTATATCTTGATTTCATCCTTCTTGCTTGAAAAGACCCACAAGATGAACAACTAGATATTTCTCTGTATTTGTTTTCCGCAGGTAACCAAACTTCAATATCAAAAGTTTTTTCTGCACTAAATCCCATATCTCCTGATGATAAAATCATTTTTCTATACGGAAGTTTAAGTAAATCTAAAATTTTAGTTGCACAATTAGTCATCCTATCAAGCTCAACAAGACAATTATCAGGTTCAACAATACTAACTAACTCAACTTTATAAAATTGATGTTGTCTGATCATACCCTTTGTATCTTTTCCATAACTACCTGCTTCTTTACGAAAGCATGGTGTGGAAGCTACTAATCTTAAAGGTAATTCATTTAGTTGAAATATTTGATCTTTAGCCATATTTGTTAAAATTACCTCAGCCGTTGGAATCAAAAACTTACGATCATTTTTATCATCAAATTTAATTTCAAACTGGTCATTTTCAAATTTTGGCAATTGACCAGTTCCGTACATAGTATTTTCAGAAGCAATCAGAGGTGGTGAAATTTCTTGATAACCATTTTGATTAGTATGAACATCAATCATAAAATTTGAGATTGCTCTTTCAAGTAATGCCAACTTATCTTTAACAAAAACAAATCGAGAACCGGTAGTTTTGGTTGCTAAATCAAAATCTAACATATTTAGACTATCGCCAAGTTCATAATGTGATTTAGGTTGGAAATCGAATTTAGGTATACTTCCTGATTTTGAAACCTCTATATTTGAAGTTTCGTCTTTCCCAATAGGAACATCATCATTTGGAATATTGGGCAAAGAGGATAAAATATTTTCTAAATTAGTTTTTGTTTCTTTTTGTTTATTTTCCAGAATTTCAATTTCTTTAGAAATAGATTTGGATTTTTCAAATAACTCTTTATTTTTTGACTTTGAAATTACTTTTTTTTCTTTCTCTAAATTTTCCTTTTCTTGGATTAATTTTCTATTACTTTCGTCTAACTCTAATATTTTTGATAAATCTATGTTTAAAAATCTTTTTTTTAAAGACTGTTTAAATTTATCGGGGTCATTTCTAATATCTTTAATGTTATGCATTATCTTTAGCTTTTTTTTCAATTATATTTACTGAAAATATAGACAATTCATACAAAATTAATAGAGGTATAGCTAAGCCAATTTGCGTTACTGGATCAGGTGGCGTAAGTATAGCTGCAGCAGTAAATATAATTATTATAACATATTTTCTTCGTTCCTTTAAAAATTGAGAATCAATAACACCAACTCTTGCTAAAAGACTTAAAACCACAGGAAGTTGGAAGCTTAAACCAAAAGCAAAAATTAATTTCATAATAAGTGATAAATATTCATTTACTTTTGCCTCTAATTGGATTGGTAGATTTGTATTTAGTCCAGTTGACTCAAAAGATAAAAAGAATTTGATAGCCAAAGGCATTATTAAATAATAAACAAGCATTCCTCCTAAGAAAAATAAAATAGGGGTTAAAACTAAATAAGGTAAAATTGCAGATTTTTCATGTTTGTAAAGACCTGGTGCAATAAACTTCCATATCTGCATTAAAATAAAAGGGCAAGTCACAAAAAAAGCTGCAAAGAAAGAAACTTTTATATAGGTTAAAAAAGTTTCTTGTAGCGCAGTAAATATTAATCTTCTCTCAATACCATCATTTTTTACAGCTTCTGAATATGGTTCAACTAAAAATCCATATAAATATTCAGCAAAAAAATAACATACTATAAAAAAAACAAACAAAAATATAAATGAGTGAATTAATCTTTTTCTTAATTCTACTAAATGTGAAATAAAACCACTGTCATTTTCATTTTTGCTCATTTTTACCTTTAGTTATATTATTCTTATCTTGATTTTCTTTTTCGTTTTCATTTTCAACAGTTAAAGAAACCTCCTCTTGTATTTGATTTACATATCTCTTTGCTGTCCCGATCCATGATCCTATTTTTTTTAGCATTATAGGAAAATCTTTAGGGCCTATTACAACGATTGCAATTCCGACAACGATTAATATTTCAAACCAGCCAATTTGTGGCATCGGATTTACTCTTTTTTATTATTTGAGTCTTGATTATTTTCAGAAATGTTCTTTGGCTCAGAGTCATCGGTAGCGTCAGTAGCCATACCCTTTTTGAAACTTTTTATGCCTTTTGCAACATCGCCCATTAAGCTTGAAATTTTTCCTCTACCAAACAAAAGAACAACTAATATTACAACAACCGCTATCTGCCAAAATCCTATACTCATACGTATTTATAACCTTTTTGAATTAATAATTCAAAGTTTCTTTTGCTATTTGTCCTCATTTTTTAAGGTACCACTTAACATTTCATCTATGTTTGAATAGATATTTTCTTTTTTCTCTTCTTGTTTTTCTTGATAAAATTTTCCTGTTCCAAAAATTGAGGAGTCAATATTCGCGCTATCAATTAAACCAGCTGATCCAAGCTCATCAACCGTTGGTAAATCAGACAATTTTTTAAGACTAAAATGGCTTAAGAAATTATCTGTAGTTACATACTGTATAGGTTTGCCTGGTACATCTTTTCTACCATGAGGTTTTACCCAATCTAATTCCATTAATATTTCTAATGTATTGGTACCAAAAGCCACTCCACGTATTTCTTCAATTTCAGCTCTAGTGACAGGTTGATGATAAACAATAATGGCAAGGGTTTCTATTGCAGCTTTGGAAAGTTTTTTTTCGACATTTTTTTGTTGTGACATTAAACTTGATAAGTTTTCAGCAGTTCTGAAAGACCATTTTTTTGATATACAAATTAAATTGATGCCTCTAGTAGAATAAAAATTTTGTAATTTTTCTAAAGTTTTCAACACATCTATTTTTTTTGAAACTCTAGATTCTATAGTATCAATATCAAGAGGCTCTGCAGCAGCAAAAACTACGGCCTCAACTTCTCGATCACCAGAACTAAGTTTTTCTGGAAAATTTAATACATTATTTTTTTTAATTTTACTCATTTTTTTGTTTAATAAATATATCTGAAAATAATTTTTCTTGTTTTATTATTAGGTTACCCTCTTTGACTAATTCCAATGAACCTGCAAAAATCCCAGCTTTTCCTGTTCGCTTTGAAGATTTTTCAGATTTAAAATTTTTAGGAATAAAATCTTCAATATTTTTCCAGCTTGTTAAACTTGTAATAAAATTTTTAATAGTCTTAATTCCATCTTCAGTAGTAAATACTGGAAGCCTTGGAATATTAATTCTTTGAAAATCTTTAGTCATAATGATTGAAGCATAACTTTTTAAAAGTTCATATAATGTTAAAGAATAAGTATTGTTATAAATTGATTTAATTCTACCTTTCATTCCTCTCATATAAACATCTTTGCCTAAACGTTTTCTCTTAAGCATTTGATCAGAAAGTAATCTAATTAATTCCAATTTTTTTAATTGTAATTTAAGTTTTTCTGCAACTTCTAAAGCTTTAAACTCTTCTTCGTCAGACTCAGGAAGAAGCAACTTAGATTTTAAATAAGCTAACCAAGTTGCCATTAATAAATATTCTGAAGCAATTTCTAAATTAATATTTTTAGCTTTTGTAATAAATTCATGAAACTGATCAGCTAATTTTGTAATAGATATATTTTCTAAATTTACCTTTTGTGATTTTGCAAGGTCTAGTAAAACGTCAAGGGGTCCACTGTATTGTGTAAGACTAACTTTAAATTGATTAGAATCGTAATTTTCCATAACAAATATTAACTTAAAATTTTATAAAATTGTGACGTTTTTGTAATTATAAATTTATTAATTTTAGGTGAATTTTTGGCAACAATCGTCATTTCTTTAAAATTTCCATTGCAGTGTAAAACAATATTACAACCTGCGCTAAATGCTCTTTTGGTGTTTTCCATAATTGGAAACTTTAAACCCTTCATCGATATATCATCAGATATTATTATGTTTTTAAACCTAATTTTGTTCCTTATTTGTTTAATTACTTTTTTTGAATGTGTTGCTGGATTTGTTTCGTCAATATCAGAATAAATAATATGGGCTGTCATGGCAAAAAAAGATTTTTTATTTCTAAAAGTATAAAAATCTTTTTTATTTAGTTTGCTAATTTTTTCTTTAACAATGGGTGTTTTCTTATGACTATCTACTTTAGCTAAACCATGCCCTGGTATATGCTTAATAACCGTACCAATATTATTTTTTGTAAATTGATCAATGCAAAAATCACCTATTTTGCTTACAATCATAGGATCATAACTGAATGACCTATCTCCAATAACATTATCAGAGTATTTTCTTCTAACATCTAGCACGGGAAGGGTATTTATATTAATACCAGTGCTTTTTAATATAAATGACAATTGTTTAGAAAAAATTTTGTAATACAAGTAGAATTTTCTTTTGTCTTTCTTGTAAATGTTGCCAAAAAAATTCCCTGTGAAAATGGATGTGTCAAAGATTTTTTTAAAACGATTAACTCTGCCACCCTCTTCATCAATTAAAATTGGATAATTGTTATCTTTAAATATTTTTTTAATACTTTTTGTTAGCATATTTAATTGATGAAAGGACTTTATATTTCTAGAAAAAATAATAACCCCCCAAGGTTTGTATTTTTTTAAAAATTTTTTTTCATTAGTGGTTAGTATAGTAGATTTTAAACCTGTAATAAAAGCTCTTCTATTTTTAATCATTTTCAAGCAATTTCCAGAAACGATAGTTTTTTTTATCTTTTGAAACCTTGTTTTCAACATACTCTACAACATCATTAGTATTATTTTTTAATAATGGCAAACTTGAAGAATAAATATTAATTTTTTCATTTATATTATTTAAAGATCTATAATAGTTTTTTTTATTTTCGTCTGAAAAATAAAATTTACCGGTTAGAAATATAAATACAAATATTACTATCACATACAAGACGTACTTTAATTCTTTAAACATTACATTTTTTCAGGTGTTTCAACATTTAAAATTTTCATTCCAGATTTAATTACATTTGAAACTGATTTAATAAAAACAAGTTTATCGTCTGCAATTTTTTTATCAGGAGTAATAAATCTTTTGCTTTCATCGTCTTTTCCCATATTCCAATAAGAATGAAATTCAGAAGCTAGCTCGTATAAATAGACAGGTAGCCTATGTGGCTCTAGTTTGCTTGAGGCAATTTCAATACATAGTGGCCATTCTGAAATTTTTTTAAGAATTTTTAATTCTTCATTTGTATAATTAAAATTATAATCTTTAATATTTATTTCATCGTCAATTTTTTTTCCAACATTCCTAAAAACTGATGAAATTCTAGCATAACAATATTGAACATAATATAATGGGTTATCTCTTGATTTTTCTTTAACCTTGGTAAAATCAAAGTCTAATTCAACATCGCTGCTTCTATTTAACATAATAAATCGTGTTGCATCTTTTCCAACCTCTTCAATCAAATCTTCAACTGTTATGTAGTCGCCTTTTCTTTTTGACATTTTAAAAGGTTTTCCATCTTTAATTAATTTAACAAGCTGACTTACTTTACAAATAAGTAAATTTTTTTTTCCAGAAATTGCCTCAACTACTGAAGTAATTCTTTTTATATATCCTGCGTGATCAGCTCCCAAAATATTAATTAGAACATCATATTTTCTATCTATTTTATTATTATGATAAGCAACATCGCTTGCAAAGTAAGTCCATGATTTATCTGCTTTTTGTAAAGCCCTGTCTTTATCATCACCAAAATCTGTTGATTTAAACAGTAACTGGTTTCTTTCAGTCCATTTAGAACTTTTTTCACTCTCTGGTGCTTTAATTTTGCCTTCATAAACAAAATTATTTTTTTTAAGTTTATTTATAGTTTTTTCAACTTCATTATTATTTACAATGTCCGTTTCACTAATAAATTTATCGTGAACTATTCCAAGATTCTTGAGGTTAAATTTAATTAATTTTAAAGATTCTTGAACTGATAAACTTGTAAGTTTTGATGATATTTTTTCAAAGTTATCAAAATTTAAATCCTTATTATTTTTGATAATATTTTTAGCAATATCAATAATGTAATCGCCTGGATATAAATCAGCATTATCTTTTGGAAAAGCCTCTTTTTTGAGAATTTCTCTTATTCTGAAATAAACAGACTTTGAAAAATGTAAAATTTGATTTCCATAATCATTAACATAATATTCTTTGCTAACAGTATGATTATTAAATAATAATAAATTTGATAAAACGTCTCCTAGTATTGCTCCACGACAATGACCAACATGAAGTGGTCCTGTTGGGTTAGCAGAAACGAATTCAATAAGAAATTTTTTTTTTGTAATTTTTTTATTTACACCAAAATTATTACCACTTGAAATTACTTCTTTTAAAAAATTATTCCAAAAAGAATTTTTAAATTTAATATTGATAAAACCTGGTTTAGCTATTGAAATATCTTCGATTTCAGTATCATCATTTTTAATTAAACTTACTAATTGATTTGCAACATCTATAGGAGATTTTTTATTAGGTTTAGCCAAAACCATTGCGACATTGGTTGAAATATCACAATTAAATTGCGGAGGTGGAATATCAACATTTATCCCTTTTAAATTTTCAGGGACTTCAATAAGTTTATCTTTATTAGCTTGTTTAACTACTTTTAAAATTTTTTCTAAATAAAGATCAAATATATTCATTTAGCACTATTATATAAATTAATTGCATATCTGTCAGTCATACCGGAAATAAAATCAGCAATAACTCTAAACTTTTCTTTTTTAGTAAACTTACGTTTAGCTAAAAATTTATAAGGTTTTTTTGAAATCAGATTAAATAACGATTTTATAATTTTTTTCCCTTTATTATTTTTAGTTAATACTTGAGAATTATTATACATTTTAGATTTCAGAAAAAATCTAATCTCTTTATCAATAATATTAAAATTATCAGAGAAGTTGGCAAGTGTTTTTGGTGAGTTATAAACATCTTTTAAATTTTTAATTTTAAAATATTTTATATTTTTAATTGTATTATTTATTAAATCTTTAACCATTAGATCTATTGAGTCTCTAATTATTTGATATATCAAAATTTCTTGGTTTTTACCTTTTAAATTTTTTTTATGGAATTTGAAAATTTCCTTAAAAAAATCAATTTCTATTAAATCTTTCAATGTAAATAATTTGGCTTGGATTCCATCCTGTATATCATGATTGTTATAAGCAATATCATCTGCCATAGCAGCAATTTGTGCTTCTAGGGAAGGATAATTCGAAAATTTTATTTTTCCCTTAAGATTTTTTACTCCTACAAGAGCGTCAAGTTTTGAATGATCTTCAAATGGGCCATTATGCTTTAGGAGTCCATCTAAAGTTTCTATGGTTAGATTTAAACCTTTAAATTTTAAATATTTATTTTCAAGAAACATAATTATTCGTAATGTCTGTAAATTATGATCAAACCCCCCATGATCAATCATACATTCGTTTAACGCATCCTCCCCTGCGTGACCAAAAGGTGTATGGCCTAGGTCATGAGCTAAGCTTAATGTTTCAGCGAGATCATCATTAAGGTTTAAATATCTTGTTATAGATCTTGCTATTTGAGCTACTTCAAGGGAATGGGTAATCCTAGTTCTGTAATGGTCGCCTCCAGTGTTAACAAAGACCTGAGTTTTATGTTTTAACCTTCTAAATGATGCACTATGAATTATTCTATCTCTATCCCTTTGAAAAGGACTTCTGTATTGATTAACTGGCTCCTTAAAAAGCCTTCCTTTACTTTTAAATAGTCCTATTTTTGAGTAATTTTTCATCCTTTAAACTTGGTAAATAAATATTATATTAGTAATAACAGTGTTCTTATATGATTAAAGAAATTAAATTTACAGATAAAGCAATAAAACAAATCAATCATTTGCTTTCAACTAAGGATAAAGGGTCTTTTTTTAGAATCGCTATCAAGGGTGGTGGTTGCTCAGGTTTTCAATATGATTTTTCTTTCGATCAAAAACAAAATGATGACGATCTAAAGCATGAAAATATATTGATAGATAAAAATTCAGCAGACCTATTAAAAGGATCAGAGGTTGATTATTCAGAAGAATTAATAGGTAACTCATTTAAAATTAACAACCCACAAAGTAAGTCTTCTTGTGGTTGTGGTGTATCATTCTCGCTTTAATGTTAATAAGCTCCTGGAATGTAAATTCAGTAAGAGCTCGAATTGAAAATATCAAAGAATATTTAAAAAAATTTTCACCAGACATAATGATGATGCAGGAAATCAAAACACCTGATGATACTTACCCTTACGAGGATATAAAAACATTAAAATATGAAAATTATGTATTTGGTCAAAAGAGTTACAACGGTGTAGCTATTGTCTCAAAAAAGAAATTAAATAATATTCAGAATGATATTTTTAAAGATAAAAACAAGCAATCAAGAGTAATTTCAGCTGAGGTAAAGCTTAAAAAAAAAGATATAACCTTAATAAATATTTATACACCCAATGGAAATCCAGTAGATACTGAAAAATATACTTATAAACTTTACTGGCTAGACAGCTTAATTAAAAAATTAAAATCCTTATCTAAACAAAATGAAAATATAATTATAGGAGGAGACTTTAATATAATCCCTTCAGCTGAAGATGTTCATAATCCTAAAAGTTATGAAAATGATGCTCTGTTTAGATTGGAAATTAGAAAAAAATTAAGGGAATTAATTAACTTAGGCTTTCATGATGCTTATAGATTTATACATCCAGAAAAAGAAGGATATACATTTTGGGATTATACAAGTGGAGCTTGGCAAAAAAACAATGGTATGAGAATTGATCATTTTTTAGTATCTAGTTCGCTAATTGGTATTGTTAAGGATGTTAAAATAAATAAATTCCCACGTGGCAGACAAAAACCATCTGATCATACACCTATTGAAATTGAACTAGCTTAAAGATTTAATTTTATTTACTAGCTCTTGATTTATATTTCTTGGACCTTTATCTAGTCTATTTTTATGACGTCTTTCGCCTGGAAGTCTAACTCCATCCATTGATTTCATTTTATTAAAAAATTCTTCTGCATGTTTAGCCCAATCAGTACCTGAAGTTTTTTCAGGAGAGATTGCTAAAATAAACTCTCCCCCACTTGGTGGACCTCCATCATTATTATCTTTTGCAGCTGTTTCAAAACTAAAGTTATCACCTACTAGTGTACCAGCTAATAATTCTACCATCATCGCAATACCAGATCCTTTGTAACCACCAAATGGAAGTAAAACACCTCCATCAGTTATCTCTGAAGGATCTGTTGTTTCTTTACCGTCTTTAGATAAACCTGTGCCTAACGGAACCTTGTGTCCTTCTCTTTTAGCAACTTGAACTTCTCCCATCGCCATTGAAGCTGTTGCCATATCATAAACAACAGGTGTTTTTCCAGGTCGAGGCCATGCAAATGAAATTGGATTGGTTCCAAATAAAGCTTTCTTAGCTCCTGCTGGAGCTACCATTGGTTTGTAAGAAGTACATGCAAATGCAACTAGCCCCTCTTCTGCTATTGCCTCTGTTTCAGGCCACATAGCAGCCATATGATGAGAGTTAGTGATAGCAAGAACGGCTACTCCATTTTCTTTTGCTGCTTTTATTAATTCAGGAATACCTTTATTTAAAACAACAGGAGCCAAACAGTTATTACCTATAACCTTAATAATGCTTGGAGATATTTTTTTAACTTCAGGTTTACCTTTGCCATTAATTTTTCCGCTTTTAAGTCCTGAAACATAAGCTGGCAATCTAAACAAACCATGAGATAGTGAACCATCTCTCTCGGCATTTTTAATTAAATCTGATAATATAGATGCTGTTTCCTCATCACATCCATTTGCTAATAAAGTCTTTTTAGCTAAATCGAAAATTTCATCTAATGTAAGGGAAACTGAACTCATCCCAACATTAGATATTATTTAGGACTAAATATCAATTTTAAATTAACATCCTTTGAAAGATTTAGACATGTTTCTAATCAAATCAAAATATAAATCTTTACCTGGGTTGAGAGTAGCTCCTAGTGGATCTAAAACACCAGTTTTAATATCCATATCTTTTGCTACAGCGTTAATGATGTCAGGGTTAAATTGAGGTTCAGAAAATATGCAGGTTACTTTATCATGCTCAATTATCTCTCTTATTTCAGATAGTTGTTCTGCACCAGGCAATACATCTGTATTCACTGTAAATGCACCTAATACATTAACATTATATCTTTTTTCGAAATATTGATAAGCATCATGAAAAACAATAGATTTAAAATCTTTATTTAAATCAGATTTAATCTTTTTATTAAGTTTATCTAAGTCTTTTAAAGCTTTATTTAAATTATCTTTATATTTAGAAGCATTTTTCTGATCATTTTCGATTAGATGTTCTGTCATTTCCTTTAAAATTACTTTTGCATTCATAGGATCTAACCAAATGTGTGGGTCAAACTCACCATGTGCGTGACCTTCATGTCCATGGTCATCGTGACCATCTTCTTTATGTCCATCATCGTCATGACCGTGATCGTCGTGACCATCTTCCTTATGTTCATCTTCCTTGTGACCATCTTCATCGTGACCGTGATCATCGTGATCATCTTCTTTTTTTGCATGGTCATCGTGACCATCTTCTTTGTGACCATGATCTTCATGCCCTTCAAAAATATTTCTTTCTCTAAACTTTAATTTATTTAAACCTTTAATTTCTAATAGCTCGATTTTCTCAGCTTTTTTAGCAACAGATTTTAATGGTTTTTCTAAAAAATTTTCTAAATCTTCACCTACCCAAAATATAATGTCTGCCTCTTGTAGCATTTTAGCATGTGAGGGTTTTAATGCAAAACCATGTGGTGAAGCATATCCATCTACTATCAAACCTGGTTTGCCAATCCCATCCATTAGATAGCTTGCTAATGAGTGTATTGGTTTAATTGATGCTACAACTTTTGTATCAGCATTAGCTGATGAAAAAGAAGTTAATAATGATAAGATTGATAAGATTACTGGTATTTTTTTAAGGTTTTTCATAATTCAAATATTTAGTAGTTGTTATAATATAACACTGTGTAATAATATAACATTAATATAAGTCAAGTAATAAAATGAGCTTAAATAATAATATTTTAGTAAAGTTAAATGATGTTGGGTTTCAACATAGCGGTAAATGGCTTGTCCAAGGAGTTTCTTTAACTGTTAAAAAGGGACAAATTGTAACTCTAATTGGACCCAATGGATCCGGTAAAAGCACAACTGCAAAAATAGCTCTAGGTATTTTAAAAAAAATACATGGTGAAGTTGAAAAATATACAAATAAAGTTGGTTATGTGCCTCAAAAAATTTCAGTAGATTGGACATTGCCACTTCGTGTTTACGATTTCATGATATTAACTGAAAATTTAGATGAAAAAACTATCGATGAGGCTTTATCTTTAACTGGAGTTATACATTTAAAAGATAAAAGTCTAGGAAACTTATCTGGTGGTGAATTTCAAAGAGTTTTATTAGCAAGAGCTATTTCTAAAAAACCAGAATTATTAGTACTTGATGAACCAGTTCAAGGTGTAGATTTTACGGGAGAAATAGCTTTGTATGAATTGATAAAAAAAATATCTGATGAATTAAATTGTGGAATTTTATTAATTTCACATGATCTACATACAGTAATGAGTGCTACTGATCATGTTGTTTGCTTAAATGGTCATGTATGTTGTTCTGGAACGCCTATAGATGTAGCTAAGAACAGTGAATATAAAGCTTTATTTGGTGAACAAGCTTCTCAAATACTTACAAGATATGAACATAAACATGATCATGTTCATACTATCGAAGGTGAAATAAAGAAAAATTAAATGTTTGATGATTTTTTTATAAGAGCACTTGTTGCAGGACTTGGTGTTGCGTTTGTAACTGGTCCTCTTGGTTGTTTTGTAGTTTGGAGAAGATTGTCTTATTTTGGTGATACACTAGCTCACTCAGCTTTACTGGGTGTGACTATTGCATATTCTTTAGAATTTAATATCGCATTATCTGTATTTATAATTTCATCTTTAATAGCATTAATTTTAGTTCAACTCCAAAATAGAACTAATCTACCAGGTGATGCTTTACTAGGTCTCTTGGCACACTCTTCACTAGCTGTTGGACTTGTTGTTATTGGCTTTTTAACATTTATTAGGTTTGATGTGATGGGATTATTATTTGGAGATATTCTGGCTGTAACAGTAGATGATTTATATATTATATGGATTGGGGGAGCATTAATTTTATTAGTATTAAGATTAATATGGAAAGGATTATTTGCATCAACAGTTAATTACGAACTAGCTGAAGCGGAAGGTTTAAATCCTGATAGAGCAAAAGCTATTTTCACAATATTAATGGCAGCGATAATTGCTATATCAATCAAAATGGTTGGATTATTATTAATTACTGGAATGTTAATCATACCTGCGGCAATGGCACGAAATATTTCAGACAGCCCACAAAAAATGATTATCTATTCAATCATTGGGGGATTATTGTCAGTTATCATAGGATTATTTTCTTCATTAGAATTTAACACTCCATCTGGCCCATCAATTATAGCTGCTGCTTTATTTTTATTTGTGATTTCATTATTTAAAATAAAACAAACGATTAAATTGAAAAATTAATGAAGAATCGGTAAAATGAACAAAATGCATAAAGAACATACTCTTACAAAAAATCAGCAAATTATTTTTGATTTAATTGATAAATCTACTGAACCATTAAAAGCTTACTCAATACTTTTTAATGTTCAAAAAAAAGGTATTAAAGCTCCATTACAAGTTTATCGAGCATTAGATAAGCTAGTTGAAATAGGAAAAATTCACAAAATTGAAAGTAGAAATGCCTTTATTGCCTGTCATAATTCAAGTTGTCAGGTAGCAAAAGCTACTGCTTTTTCAATCTGTGAGATTTGTGAAAAAGTAACAGAAATAAGTAGCGCAGGTCTTTCTAAATACTTAGCAAATTTCAAAGACAAAGATGGTATGAAATACAGTAAATACAATCTTGAGTTTTTTGGATTATGTAAAAAGTGTAGATAATCCTTTATTTTAATAAATTCTTAACATAACTGAAATAATAATAACGAAAGGAAATTTTATGTTTATAAAAAAATATCTAAAGTGGATCAGTACATTTCTTGTTTTAGTAGGAATACTTCTTACAAATTTGAATATATATCCATTAAATATATATTTTCATGGATTAGGAGTTGTTGGATGGACTATTGCAGGATTTATGAGCAAAGATAAAGCAATCTTAACAAACTTTGGATTACAAATTCCATTGTTTGTAATTGGTATTTATAAAGTTATTTTTTAAATGAAGAATGTTTTGTTCGTATGTACAGGTAATTCAGCAAGAAGTATTATTGCTGAAAGTATTATAAATAACGAGTATGACGATATGTATAAAGGTTTTAGTGCTGGGAGTAATCCAACAGGAAAAATTAATGAAGATGTGAAGGATTATTTATTATCAAAACATTATGATCTTTCAAATTATAGATCTAAAAATTTTAATGAATTTATCAATAGTCAAATTAAAATGGATTATGTTATTACAGTTTGTAATAATGCCAATAGTGAAGTCTGCCCTATTTGGCCAAATAAAGATCAGATAATTCATTGGGACATAGAGGATCCTGTTAAATTACTTAATCAAACAAATGATTTAAATAAAAAAGATGAAATAATTGAAAAAGTTTTTAACCATATTAATAAAAATATAAAGGAACTACTTAATGAAAAATAAAAGTCGTTATTTTCTTGCTGAACTATTAGGCAGTTGTTTTTTAGTAATGATTATTGTTGGTTCAGGTTTAATGGCTGAAAACCTAACTAATGACGTTGCTGTGATGTTAATTGCAAACACAATAGCAACAGGAGCAGGTTTATTTGTGCTTATTACAGTATTTGCTGATGTATCAGGAGCTCACTTTAATCCATTTGTGAGTATCGCAATGACAATAACAGGTAAATTAAAAAAGAAACTATTACCCTACTATATCATTGCTCAATTGCTAGGTTGCTTAATTGGTGTTGGTTTAGCAAATTTCTTTTTTGAACATGAAATTTATGAATTATCTACTAAGTCAAGAGATGGAATTTACATATTTACATCTGAGGTAATAGCAACATTGGGGCTTATAATAATAATTTTCGGCTCCATGAAGTCAGGCAAAATTGCTGTTGCAGCTAGTGTTGGTCTTTATATTACTGCTGGTTATTGGTTTACTTCTTCAACTTCTTTTGCAAATCCAGCTGTTGCAATTGCCAGAACATTTACAGATTCTTTTACTGGTATTAGTTATTTAAATACTCCTTATTATATTTTAGCTGAACTTGTGGGAATGTTAATTGCTGTATTTATTGTTAAAAAGTTATTTTTAGAGAAAAATTGAAAAATATAAAACTTACCAATCAAATAAGTTTGATTAACAAAAAATTTAAGAAAAAAGAGTTTTATCATTATCTTAAAACTTCTAATCTTTCATTAGTAATACCTAAGATTAAAGACAAATATATAGTAGTATCTCAAAAAAGAGTTCCGATTAACAAAATTAATTATGAGTTTCCTTCTGGGATAGTAGAAAAAAAAGAAACAACTCTGCAATCAGCTTATAAGGAATTAAAAGAAGAAACAGGGTATAAATCAAGATCAAAATTGAGTAAA